>NZ_JBSFUK010000002.1:0-370418 GCF_053591755.1 Streptomyces sp. NPDC002926 | reverse complement strand
GGCGTTGGTGGTTGCTCTCCGGTGGGTGGTTTCCACCGGCGAACCGCCGCACCCCCCGGTGATCACCCGGTCTCGTGGGCCCCGGGGGACGTCGGCGAGTGGTTTCCACCGGCGAACCGGCACACCCCCCGGTGATCACCCGGTCCCGTGCGCGGGGGCGCAGTCGTCCGGTCATGTGGTGAGCCTGGGCCGGGTGCGCAGTCACCCGATCATGTGGTGAGCCTGGGCCGGGGGCGTTGGTGGTTGCTCTCCGGTGGGTGGTTTCCACCGGCGAACCGCCGCACCCCCCGGTGATCACCCGGTCTCGTGGGCCCCGGGGGACGTCGGTGGGTGGTTTCCACCGGCGAACCGCCGCACCCCCCGGCGATCACCCCGTCATGGGGGTGATCACCCCGTCATGGGCAAGGTCTCAGCCCCGTCCCACCGGGACCGTGCCCAGGCGGCCCGCCTGGAAGTCGTCCATGGCCTGCTGCAGCTCCGCGCGGTTGTTCATCACGAACGGACCGTAGTGCGCCATCGGCTCCCGGATCGGGCGCCCGCCCAGCAGTACGACCTCCAGGTCCGGGCTGTTCGAGTCCTGGGACTCGTCCGCGCGGACCGTGAGAGACCCGCCCGCCCCGAACACCGCCGTCTGGCCCTTGTGCACCGGACGCCGGTCCGTACCCACCGCACCGCGACCCGCCAGCACATACGCCAGACCGTTGAAGTCCTCGCGCCACGGCAGCGTGATCTCCGCACCCGGCCGCAGCGTCGCGTGGATCATCGTGATCGGCGTGTGCGTGATGCCCGGGCCCTCGTGCCCGTCGAGCTCACCCGCGATGACCCGCAGCAGCGCACCCCCGTCCGGCGAGGTCAACAGCTGGACCTGGCCGCCGCGGATGTCCTGGTACCTGGGGTCCATCATCTTGTCGCTCGCCGGCAGGTTCACCCAGAGCTGGAGCCCGTGGAACAGACCGCCCGATGCGACCAGCGACTCCGGCGGCGCCTCGATATGAAGCAGGCCCGAGCCCGCTGTCATCCACTGGGTGTCGCCGTTCTGGATGGTTCCGCCGCCGCCGTTGCTGTCCTGGTGGACGAAGGTTCCGTCGATCAGGTACGTGACCGTCTCGAAGCCACGGTGCGGATGCCACGGCGTGCCCTTCGGCTCGCCGGGCGCGTACTCCACCTCGCCCATCTGGTCCATCATGATGAATGGGTCGAGGTACTGGTAGTTGATCCCGGCGAACGCACGTCGCACCGGGAAGCCCTCCCCCTCGAAGCCCCCCGGCGCCGTTGTCACGGCGAGCACGGGGCGCGGCACGGCCCCGGCCGACGCGGAGACGCGCGGCAGGGTGAGCGGGTTCTCGACAGTCACTGCGGGCATGACGGGACCTCCTTGTGCGACCAGTTTAGTTGAAGACTGAACTTCTTGTCACCTGGAACGCACGACGCCCGGGAGGAATTCCTCCCGGGCGCCCAGAGATCCGGACCCGTCCAGCCGCACACCCGATCGTCAGCCGTACATCCGCCGCATCGCGAAGTCCACCATCTGCTCCACGGCCTTCGCGTCGAAGACCATCCGGTGATCACCCTCCATGTCGAGAACGAAGCCGTACCCGGTCGGCAGCAGGTCGATCACCTCCGCGCCCGTGATCACGAAGTACTTCGACTCCTTGCCCGCGTATCTGCGCAGCTCCTTGAGCGAGGTGAACATCGGGATGACAGGTTGCTGGGTGTTGTGCAGCGCCAGGAACCCGGGGTTGTCACCGCGCGGGCAGTAGACCTTCGAGGTCGCGAAGATCTGCTGGAAGTCCTCCGCGGACAGCGACGCGGTGGTGAAGGCCCGCACCGCGTCGGCGAGCGAGGGCGGCGACGGCTCGGGGTACAGCGGCTGCTCCCCGTAGGAGGGCTGCTGGGGCACGTACTGCTGCTGGGCGCCCGGATTCTGGTCGTAGCCGTACATGCCCGCAAGAGTACCGAGGCAGCCGAGTCCGGTGGGCCGGACCACGTCACCCGGTCGACAGCCCGACGCCGGTTACGCGCACAACAGCCCCGGTCGGCTTCGGGCCATGAACGCCACCGCCCCCTTGACCACCCGCTGTTGCTCACCAATCCCCCGCGAACCGCGGACAGGGACCGCCTTCGCCCGGCATGCTCGGACAGGGCCCCGCAGCGAGCCATGTCACAGATAGCCCAATAGGGGTTGCTTCTTATTACCGACGGGTAGCATCATCGTAGCTACTTACTGGTACGTGGATGATCCATCCGCCTCCCGATCTTTACGGAGCCGTCGCCATGGGGCACTACAAGTCGAATCTCCGCGACATCGAGTTCAACCTCTTCGAGGTCCTCGGGCGCGACAAGCTGTACGGCACCGGCCCGTTCGCGGAGATGGATGTCGACACCGCCAAGTCGATCCTCGAAGAGATCGCCCGCCTCGCCGAGAACGAGCTGGCCGAATCCTTCGCGGACTCCGACCGCAACCCGCCGGTCTTCGACCCCGCCACCAACACCGCGCCCGTCCCGGCGTCCTTCAAGAAGAGCTACCAGGCCTTCATGGACTCCGAGTACTGGCGCCTCGGCCTGCCCGAGGAGATCGGCGGCACCACCTCCCCGCGCTCCCTGATCTGGTCGTACGCGGAGCTGCTGCTCGGCTCGAACCCGGCCATCTGGATGTACTCCTCGGGTCCGGCCTTCGCCGGCATCCTCTTCGAGGAGGGCAACGAGGCGCAGAAGAAGGTCGCCGAGATAGCCGTCGAGAAGCGCTGGGGCTCCACCATGGTGCTCACCGAGCCGGACGCCGGCTCGGACGTCGGCGCCGGCCGCACCAAGGCCGTCGAGCAGCCGGACGGCTCCTGGCACATCGAGGGTGTGAAGCGCTTCATCACCTCCGGTGAGCACGACATGGAGGAGAACATCCTTCACTACGTGCTGGCCCGCCCCGAGGGCCACGGCCCCGGCACCAAGGGTCTGTCGCTCTTCCTCGTGCCGAAGTTCCACTTCGACTGGGAGACCGGCGAGCTGGGCGAGCGCAACGGCGTCTACGCCACGAACGTCGAGCACAAGATGGGTCTCAAGGCCTCCAACACCTGCGAGATGACCTTCGGCGACCAGCACCCCGCCAAGGGCTGGCTGATCGGCGACAAGCACGACGGCATCCGCCAGATGTTCATGATCATCGAGTTCGCCCGGATGATGGTCGGCACGAAGGCCATCGCGACCCTGTCGACCGGCTACCTCAACGCACTGGAGTACGCCAAGGAGCGCGTCCAGGGCCAGGACCTGGTGAACTTCGCGGACAAGACCGCGCCCAAGGTCACCATCACTCACCACCCCGATGTGCGCCGTTCGCTGATGACGCAGAAGGCGTACGCCGAGGGCATGCGCGCCCTGGTGCTGTACACCGCGTCGGTCCAGGACGAGATCGCCCTCAAGGAGGCCGCGGGCGAGGACGCCAAGTCGCTCGTCGCCCTCAACGACCTGCTGCTGCCGATCGTGAAGGGCTACGGCTCCGAGAGGTCGTACGAGCAGCTGGCCCAGTCGCTGCAGACCTTCGGCGGCTCCGGCTACCTCCAGGAGTACCCGGTCGAGCAGTACATCCGGGACGCCAAGATCGACACCCTCTACGAGGGCACCACGGCCATCCAGGGCCAGGACTACTTCTTCCGGAAGATCGTCCGCGACCAGGGCCAGGCGCTGAACACCCTCTCCGAGGAGATCAAGAAGTTCCTGGCGGTCGGTACCGGCGGCGAGGAGCTGGCCCCGGCCCGCGACGCGCTCGCCAAGGCCGCCGTCGACCTCGAGGCGATCGTCGGCACGATGACGAACGACCTCATCGCCACCGGCGAGGACGTCAGGAACATCTACAAGGTGGGCCTCAACACCACCCGCCTGCTGATGGCCTCCGGCGATGTGGTCGTCGGCTACCTGCTGCTGCGCGGCGCGGCCGTCGCCGCGGAGAAGCTCGAGACCGCGGCCGCCAAGGATGTCCCGTTCTACCAGGGCAAGATCGCGGCCGCGAAGTTCTTCGCCGCCAACGTCCTGCCGGGCGTCTCCGCCGAGCGGGCGCTCGCCGAGACCGTCGACAACTCCCTGATGGAGCTGGACGAGGCCGCGTTCTGATCCGCGCCGCAGTTCCTGTTCCAGACCGCGCGGCGCGTCCACAGCCTGTGCAGTGAAGCGGCCCGCCCCCTCTCCGGGGGCGGGCCGTCTCCATGCCCGGCTCCGGCTGCTGACCCATGATTCGGCAGCCGCCGCCCCGCGCACGCCCCTCGTTAAGGTGAACCCCATGAGCACACCCGCCCGCTTCGACCGCGGCCACACCGACGACATGATGACCTTCCTCGCGGCGAGCCCTTCGCCGTACCACGCGGTGGCCAACGCGGCCGCGCGGCTGGAGAAGGACGGCTTCCGCCAGGTGCTGGAGACGGATGCCTGGGACGGCACCACCGGCGGCAAGTACGTGCTGCGCGGCGGGGCGATCATCGCCTGGTACGTGCCCGAGGGCGCTCAGGCCCACACCCCCTTCCGGATCGTCGGCGCCCACACCGACTCCCCGAATCTGCGGGTGAAGCCGGAGCCGGACACCGGGGCGTACGGCTGGCGCCAGATCGCCGTCGAGGTCTACGGCGGGACGCTGCTCAACACCTGGCTGGACCGGGATCTGGGTCTCGCGGGCCGGCTCACCCTGCGCGACGGCAGCCACCGCCTGGTCAACATCGACCGGGCGCTGCTGCGCGTACCGCAGCTCGCCGTCCACCTGGACCGCTCCGTCAACACCGACGGGCTCAAGCTCGACCGGCAGAAGCACCTCCAGCCGATCTGGGGCCTCGGCAACGTCGAGGAGGGCGACCTGATCCGGTTCCTGGAGCAGGAGGCGGGGCTCGCGCAGGGCGAGGTCGCCGGCTGGGACCTGATGGTGCACTCCATCGAGCCGCCCGCCTATCTGGGCCGTGACCAGGAGCTGGTGGCCGGGCCGCGGATGGACAACCTGCTGTCGGTGCACGCGGGCACGGCCGCGCTCGCCGCGGCCGCCGAGTCGGGGGACCTGCCGTACATCCCGGTGCTCGCCGCCTTCGACCACGAGGAGAACGGCTCACAGGCCGACACCGGCGCCGACGGCCCGCTGCTCGGCAATGTGCTGGAGCGCTCGGTGTTCGCGCGCGGCGGTGCGTACGAGGACAAGGCGCGCGCCTTCGCGGGCACGGTGTGCCTGTCCTCCGACACCGGCCACGCCGTCCACCCCAACTACGCGGAGCGCCACGACCCGACGCACCACCCGCGCGCCAACGGCGGCCCGATCCTCAAGGTCAACGTGAACCAGCGGTACGCCACCGACGGCAGCGGCCGGGCCGTCTTCGCCGCGGCCTGCGAGCGGGCCGATGTGCCGTGGCAGACGTTCGTGTCGAACAACGCGATGCCCTGCGGCACGACCATCGGCCCGATCACCGCCGCCCGGCACGGCATCCAGACCGTCGACATCGGCGTCGCGATCCTGTCGATGCACAGTGCGCGCGAGCTGTGCGGCGCGAAGGACCCGTATCTGCTGGCGAACGCGCTGGTGTCATTCCTGACGGACTGACAGGTCCGTTGTCCGACACGCCCCGGGCCCGCTTAGCATGGGGGTTCGGGGCGCGTCTCATTGACCACTTTGTTTTCTCTTCTCTCACGCGCCCCTCGAATCGTCCGGGGGGACGCACACGTGAAGCGCAGCATTTCCTTTGCCCTGTCCGCCTCTGTGGTACTGGGTGTACTCGCGGTGCCCGTCACCGCCGTCGCCGCCGCGGGGCCGACCGCCCTCAAGGTCTCCGGCCACGACAAGCAGTTCGGCCGCCTCTTCGTCGACGACCTGTTGACCGACAGCGACGTGACGGGCATCAGCGCCGTCGTCCACAAGCCGGGCGAGAACGTTGCCGTCGAGTGGGTCCATGACTTCGAGCTCGCGTCGGGCGACAGGAGGACGGGCGACTGGATCACCAAGAAGGACGTCAAGCTCGAGATCACCGGCGTATTCGCCGTCGACCTGATCGTCAGGGAGTCCGACGGCGACGAGACGACCCTCAAGGACGTCGGCACCTACGACTACACGGCCAGGAAGTACTTCCAGGAATTCGGCGTCGACCGGCCCCGGCCGACCGTCGACGACCAGAAGGTCACCGCGAGCGGCCGGCTCGCCGAGTGGCAGCCCATCACGCACGAGAGCAAGCCCGTCGCCGGTTCGAGCGTGCGCATCCACAACGGGTCCTACGTCGAGACGGTGAGGACGGACGCGGACGGCAGGTTCTCCGACTGGTTCATCGCGGACTCCGGGCCCAGTCCGGTCCGTGCGTACTACGGGAACCTGTCGAGCGAGCCGCTGCAGGTCGCGCCCAAGGGCCTGCCCGCCCGCGTCACGCTCGACAAGTCCGACTTCAGCGGCACGTTCGGCGCGCCGGTCAAGGTCACCGGCAAGGTCGAGTACGAACTCAACGGCGTCTGGAAGACGACGAATTACGCGGACGTGGAGGTCGTGAACGCGGCGGGGACATGGGAGGGGAGCGCCGTCACCGCCGAGGACGGGCGTTTCAGCCTCGAGACGAAGATCCCCTTCGCGGGCGACAAGCGGCAGCTGAAGGTGGGCTACGGCGACTGGTTCTCCAACAAGCCGAGCGTCCCGCTCACCTTCCGCACCACCGGCTACAGCTCCATCGACCAGTTCGAGATCAAGCTCGGCTTCGACTCGAAGCTGACCGTGTCCGGTCTGCTGGACGTCCAGGGCGCTCCGCGACCGCACAACAAGCTCGACATCCAGGTGTCCAGGAACGGCAAGGACGGCTGGACGAAGCTCAAGACGCTGGCGCTCACCGAGGACAGGTACTTCCGGGCGGACATCCCCGCACCGGCGTCCGGCCACTACCGCGCGGTCTACTCCGGCTCCACGAACGTGCGGGGTTCGGTGAGCCCAGTCCTCAAGGCGAGCCTCATCCCGACCCGCATAAAGGACTACAAGGTCACGCCGAAGGTCAAGAAGCGCGGCGCGATCGCCGTCTCCGGCACGCTGCAGCACGCCGCACCGGCCTGGAAGGCGTACGGCGGCAGGAAGGTGATGATCTTCTTCTCGCCCAAGGCCAGGCCGAAGGAGTCGTACCTGCTGGGCGAGGTGACGACCGCGGCCAACGGCACGTTCAGGAAGAGCTTCAAGGAGCGGGGCGACGGCACGATCTTCGCGCTGCACATCGACACCGACTCGAATCACCTGATGAACGCGAAGGTCTCGGGCTACGTCGACGTGAAGTAACCCTGCCGGGGCGGGCGGGTGTTGGCCTGTTCGCGAAACATCCGGGAAAGGCCCGGCCGGGCACGGTGGTGCACATGGTTCTGCTCGGTCATCCGGCGGTCGATGCGCGCCACCACGGCCCGTCGCGCGCCACCCTGTTCCTCGTGCTCGCCTCGGCGGGCGCGGTCCTGCTCGCCGGCTGCTGGCTGGTGATCCAGCGGCACAACGAACGGCCGCCCTGGGCAGAGGACATCGCGTACGAAGCGGGCTTCATCCAGGGCAACCGCATCAGGCAGTACGACCCGACCGGCCAGGAGGCGAAGAACCTCCTGGCCGGCGGCTGCGAACGGCTGCGGGCGGCCGGCCGGGGCGGGCGCAAGGCCACCTACGACGCCGGTCTGTGGGTGACCGGCTGTCTGGACGGCGCGGCGGGCCGGCCGCCCGAGAAGCAGGGCATGTTCCACTAGGGCCCCACCGTCCCGGCTCGTCGGCCGCCGCTTCCCCGGACTGCTATCCCTCGTCCATCCCGGCCAGTACGAGCCCCAGACGCGTCGTCCCTTCGGCGCTCACCCGCACCGGAACGCCCCAGTCCTGCTGGTGCATATGGCAGGCCGGGTACTCGTTCTCCGGGTCGTCGTCGCAGGACGCCGCCATCGCCGACACATGCAGTACGCCCTCGGCGACCGACGGGTCGATCTCCAGCTCGCGCGAGAGATCGGTGCCCGTGCCCTCGCCGCCCCTCAGCAGCCCGAGCGGGGTCGAGGAGACGAGCAGCCGGGTCGAGGGGCCGTACCGGGTGTCGAGCTTCTGTCCGGCCGGAGCCTGGAAGACCACGTCCAGCCGGAGCCTGCCCGGGGCGACCTCGGTGGCGGCGCGCCGGGTGCGGTGGGCGACGGCCTCGACGCGCACCGCCTCCTCCGGCAGCCGCAGCCGGGTCAGCCGGTGCCTGGCGGACTCCACCACCACGATGTCGTCGCCGGCCAGCACGGCGCCGCTCGGCTCCCGCAGATCGGTGGCGAGCGTGGTCACTTCGCCGCTCGCGGGGTCGAAGCGGCGCAGCGCATGGTTGTAGGTGTCGCTGATGGCGACCGACCCGTCGGGCAGCGCGGTGACACCCAGCGGATGCTGCAGCAGCGCCTGCCCGGCGGCACCGTCCCGGTGCCCGAAGTCGAAGAGGCCGGTGCCGACTGCCGTGTGCACCACCAGATCGTGGTCGATCCAGCGCACCGCGGAGGTCTCCGAGTCGGCGATCCACAGCCGGTCCCCGGTCGCCGCGAGCCCGGACGGCTGCGCGAACCACGCCTCGGCCGCCGGCCCGTCCACCAGCCCTTCGTTGGTGGTACCGGCCCCGACCTGCACGGTCCCGGCCGCCGGGTCGTAGGTCCACAGCTGGTGGACGCCCGCCATCGCGATCCACAGCTTCCCGCCCCACCAGGCCACGTCCCACGGCGAGGAGAGCGACACATCGAGGGCCGGGCCGCTCGTCGGCGAGCCTTGCCACCACTGCTTGCCGGTGCCTGCGAGGGTCTCGACCGCCCCGGTTTCCGGATCGTAGGCGCGGATGGTGTGGTTCACGGTGTCCGCGACCGCGACCCGGCCGTCGGGCAGCAGCGCGAGGCCCTGCGGCTCGTTGAACTCGCCGCCGCCACTGCCACTGCCACTGATGCGCCGTACGACGCTCTCACCGTCCGGCTCGAGCTCGACCAGCTGATTCCGGGTCGAGTCGGAGACAAGGAAGTTGCCGGAGGGCAGCAGCAGCGCCTTGCCGGGGAAGCGCAGATCGGTGGCGACCGGCTCGGGCGCGACATACGGCCCGTCACCGCGCCGCAGCGTCCCCTTCGCTGCGTGCTCGGCCTCGAGTTCCTCGACCAGCTTCTCGATGGCGTGGGCATGCCCCTCGCCGGCGTGCTGAGCGACGATATAGCCCTCGGGGTCGATGACGACGAGGGTCGGCCAGGCCCGGACGGCGTACTGCTTCCAGGTGGCCAGCTCGGGGTCGTCCAGCACCGGGTGGTGCACCTGGTAGCGCTCGACGGCATCGACCACGGCCTGGTGGTCGGCCTCGTGCACGAACTTCGGCGAATGGACCCCGATGATCACCAGGGTGTCGCGGTGCTTCTCCTCGAGCTCACGCAACTCGTCCAGGACATGCAGACAGTTAATGCAACAAAATGTCCAGAAATCGACAACAACGCACTTACCTCGCAGGTCGGCGAGGGTGAGCTCTTGGCCCCCCGTGTTGAGCCAGCCACCCTTGCCGATCAGCTCGGGGGCACGAACACGGGCGCGACGGGGTGCGGGCGCGGGGGTGGGCGCCGGGGCAGCATCGTTCATGCTTCAAGCTTGCCATCCGGGTATGAACGCCGGATCACACGTGCAAGGCAGGGCTTGCGACGGGAGAGCGACGGGTGCGCATACGTGATCGCTTCACGGCCCCGCTCCTCGCATCGGCTCCATGCCGAGAAACGTCGGAGCTTGCACGAGGTTCCACGGTCATCATCGGAATACCTGAACGGCGCTCGTGATCAGCGCGGGCCTTCGCTCCGTAGACCACCATGTCGGCTAGCTCCGTGAACGTGTCCGCGTACGCGGCAACCTCGCTGGGCTGGGTCAGCGTGAGGTAGCCGGAGACCAGCTCAACGTTGACCTGCGCGGTGTCGAAGATCCAGAACCCTTCCACAGGCATCCGGGAGCGGTCGTTTCGCGTGGGGACCACGCCCAGACTGACGCTGGGCAGAGTGCCGACCGTGAGGAGATGAGCTGTTCCTCCTGCACATCCGGCCCGCCGATCCCGTTCCGCAAGACCGATTCCTCAACCATGAGCGCGAACCACTCGTCTGCGCTGCACGGCGCGCAAGACGGCTTCGGTGTAGCCATACGTCTGATCAGCCCGGGATGAACCACGAGTACGCGCGGAACCGACTGGTGCGCTCGAAGAGCGGGAGACAGGGCGTGCCTTCCAAGCTGGGGCCGGGTAACGGGGTGCTTGCCGTGGTGCTCAGGTGGCGGCGACTGTGACCGCCAGCTTCGCCCAATGGATCTGGATGCGTTGCTCGGGGATGATCCGCTGTCCGCGCACTCCCTTGCTCACCTCAACCCGGTCTATGGCAAGCGACAACCGATCGCGCCGGTCTACGTTCGTTGCGTCTGCCCACGCCTCGCGCAAGGTCGGACCGTCGAGCATCGGTGTCAGGTCCACGGACGGCATGGGGAGTTCGCCGAGATCGGCGCGAAGCCCCTCGATACGCCCCCTCAAGCGCTCTGAAAGCCTGTTGTAGCGATCTACGGCTGCGGCGCCACTGAACTCCCCACGCACATAGCGAGCGTCCTCTAGGTCGGCCAAGCGGGCTTCCTCATCCTGGATCTCGGCAGTAAGCGCATCACGTTTCGCGAAGGTCTCCGGGTCCACGCGGTGCACCCATCGATCCGCAATCGCCACGAGCAGCGGATCGTCCGGTTCAAGCGCTGGGAGCTTCGTAAGGAACTGTTCAGTCACGTAGTTGTCCACGGCCTCAGCCAGCGCCGACGCTCCGATGCACTGGTTGCCCGCACGGCGGGCCATGCACTGATAGCTGCCGCCCACACGGTGCATCCGGCGACCACAGCCAGGTACCGCGCAGTAGACGAGTCCCGTAAGCAACGCTGTCCCTTCGGGCTTCGGTCGCCGCTTTCCTGCGTGCACAAACGTTCTCGACTCCAGCGTGCGGATGATCTGTTCGCGCTCTCCGACCGTGATGATCCCCTCGCCGATCTCGACAGTGTCCAGCGTCTCGGGATCGCGGTACGGGAAGACCCTGCCCGTGTACTTCCGCTCGCCGTCATCTGTCTCGACGCTCTCGGTCTCCGGCATCAGGCCGGCGAACGCAGGCGAACGCAGCAGCTGCATGATGCTGGCCGCGTTCCACTGCCCGCCCCTGGGCGAGAGGATCTCGTACTCGTTGAGGAGCCGGGCGATCTTGACCAACGATGTCCCAGCCAGCGCTTCGTCCGCGATCAGGCGGGCGTAGACGGCGTGCTCCGGGTCGTGGACGAGCTTCTTGGTCTTCGGGTCGACGAGCAGCCCGTACGGAGGCTGTCCGCCGATCCACTGCCCCTTGCTGCGGAGGTAGCGCTTCGCGTGCCCGACACGCGTGCCGAGATTCTTCGACTCGGACCGGGCCAGCTCAGCGAGCATCGCGACGACCATGCGCGCCGAGTCGTTCGAGGTGTCGAGACCGTCCACGACCGAGACGAGACGGCCGCTGGCCTTCTCGATGCCGTCCAGCACCTTGCCCACCTGGCCAATGCCCTTGCGGGACAGGCGGTCCAGTTTCCAGACGATCAGCGTGCCGACGACGCCCGCCGTGACGGCCGCCAGCGCGGCGTCGAAGCCCTTGCGCTCAACGGTCTTGTAGCCGGAGCGCCCTCTGTCTATGTGGACCTTGCGGACGGTGAGGCCGTTGCGTTCGGCCCAGGCACGGCAGTCGGCTTCCTGCCGTTCGATGGCGGTCTTGCCGTCCCGTTCGAGGGACAGGCGGAGGTACAGATCACAGATTGTGTCTTGGTGCACACACTCAGTCTGGCGAAGCGTTCGGTGCTCTGTAGTCTATTTTCAGAAATCTAGAACGACGATACGACCTCGCAGGTCAGCGAGGGTGTACTGCTTCTCGCCCGTATTGAGCCAGCCGCCCTTGCCGATCAGCTCGGGAGCCCGAACGCGTGCACGTGTAGCCATACCCCCATCCAACAACACGGAGCGGGGTAGTCATTCCAGGCATGAAATACCTCGTGCGCGACAAGATCTTCGCCATCGGCGACGACTACTGGATCGAGGACGACTCCGGCAACCAGGCCTTCCTCGTCGACGGCAAGGCACTGAGCCTGCGCGACACCCTGGAGCTCAAGGATCCGACCGGACTCGTCCTGATCACGCTGCGCAAAAAGCTGCTGAGCCTGCGGGACACGATGACCATCGAGCGCGACGACGCGCCGCTCGCCACCATCCGCAGGAAGCGGCTGTCACTGCTGCGCAATCACTACCGCGTGACGCTCGTCGAGGGCACCGAGCTCGATGTCAGCGGACGGATCCTGGACCGGGAGTTCGCGGTCGAGTACGACGGCGAGCTGCTGGCGCACATCTCCCGGCAGTGGTTCCGGGTGCGGGAGACGTACGCCGTGAATGTCGTACGGGAGGACGCGGACGCGGCGCTCATGATCGCGGTCGCGGTCTGTGTGATCCACATGGCGGAGAAAGAGCGAGCGGGCGACGACGACTAGACCTCGCCGACGGGGCTCCGCCCCCGACCCCGCTCCTCAATCGAGCCGGCGGTCCTTGAGCACGGGGAACTGTTCCCGTGTCGTCGCCACCCTGGCCGGGTCCAGCTCGACGCTCAGGACCTCCTCGTCCGGGCCCGCCTCGGCCAGGATCTCGCCCCAGGGGTCGACCACGATGCTGTGCCCCGCCTGCTCGACACCGGCGTGGGTACCCGCGGTGCCGCAGGCCAGGACGTACGCCTGGTTCTCCACGGCGCGGGCGCGGGCCAGCAGCGTCCAGTGCTCGCGGCGCCGGGCCGGCCAGCCCGCCGGGACGACGAACGCCTGCGCACCCGCGTCCACCAGCCCCCGGAACAGCTCGGGAAAGCGCAGGTCGTAGCAGGTCGCGAGGCCGAGGGTGAGACCCGGCGACGACTTCGTCCCGGGCAGCGGGACGGTCACGAGTTCGTCGCCCGCGCCCATCATCACCGCCTCGCCCTTGTCGAAGCCGAAGCGGTGGATCTTCCGGTAGGAGCGGACCAGTTCGCCGGTGGGGGAGAGGACGAGGGAGGTGTTGTAGAGGGTGCCGGAGCCCTCGTCGGCGCCGCTGCCGGGTGCCGCCCTCTCGACGATGGAGCCCGCGTGCAGCCACACTCCGGCGTCGCTCGCGGCTTTGGCCATCACCTCGTACGTGGCACCGTCCCGCGATTCGGCCTCGTCGGCGAACGAGTCATAGGCGAATGCTCCGACGGGCCACAACTCGGGAAGCACCACCAGGTCGGCGCCCCGCTGCTCCCGGACGAGCGCGGCGACACGCCGCCTACGCGAATTGACCGATTCGTCCGGGTCTACTGCGATCTGGATGAGGGAGGCGCGCACACTACCACCGTCCTGGCATTCGAGCCGTCATCACGGGCCTACGATCGTCACACGAAAGCACTGCCGGGGTGCCGTCCGGCAGCGTAACTTAACTGCCGAGCCTCCCACGCAGCCCAGCAGTCAGCAGCCCAGCCCGCGTACCGCAGAACCGCCGAGGGGTCCCGTGACCGTCCATCCCAGCCTCCAGACCTACGCCGACGCCTGGACCCACTCCATTGAATCGATAGCCGAGCTGGTGCAGCCGCTCGTGGAGGGCGAGTGGAACCGGCCCACCCCATGCCCCGGCTGGTCCGTGCGCGACCTGGTCTCGCACGTCATCGGCATGGAGTGCGAGATGCTCGGTGATCCGCGGCCCATCCACACACTGCCGCGTGATCTTTACCATGTGCAGAGCGAGTTCGCGCGCTACATGGAGATGCAGGTGGATGTGCGCCGGCACCACACGGCGCCGGAGATGACCTCGGAGCTGGAGTACACGATCATCCGCCGGGCCCGTCAGCTGCGCAATGAGAGCCGCGGCCCCGACACCATGGTCCGCGCCCCGCTGGGCACCGAGCAGACTCTCGAAGTGGCCATGCGGATGCGCGCGTTCGACACCTGGGTGCATGAGCAGGATCTGCGCTCGACGCTGGGCAGTCCGGGCAACCTCGACTCCCCCGGCGCCTACGTCGCCCGTGACTGCCTTCTGGAGGCCCTGCCCAAGGTGGTGGCCAAGGACGCGGGCGCCCCGGCGAACTCCGCCGTCGTCTTCGATGTGCACGGCCCGGTCGAGTTCCTCCGTACGGTGCGGGTGGACGCGGACGGCCGCGGCACGGTCGACGGCGCGCCCTCGCTCGGCCCCGTGGTGACCCTCGCGCTGGACTGGGAGACCTTCTACCGGCTGGCCTGCGGCCGGGTGCGGGCGACCGCGGTCTCGGACCGGGTCAAGGTGGACGGTGACGCGGAACTGGCGGCGGCGATCCTGCGGGAGTTCGCGGTCACGCCATAGGGCCGCCGGGCGAGGCGGCCGGGACGACCTCGAGCGGTCGGCGGGCTGCGGCCACCGTCGTCCGCCGGGAACCACTCGGTCACCGTCGTCCGCCCGGGACCACTCACGCCGGTACGTGCACGGCCTCCACCCGGCTGGCCACCAGCCGCTCCCGTTCGCGCCGTGCCGTGCGTGCCCGCAGCCGCAGGATCTGCGTGATGCCCAGCGTCTCCAGCACGAACACCGACGAGAACGCGATCCGGTAGTTGTCGCCGGTCACGTCCAGCAGCACTCCGACCGCCAGCAGCGTCGTCATCGACGCTACAAAACCACCCATGTTGACGATTCCCGACGCCGTCCCCTGCCGCTGCGGCGGATTGGCCGGCCGGGCGAAGTCGAACCCGATCATCGACGCCGGCCCGCACGCCCCGAGCACCGTGCACAGGGTGATCAGCAGCCACATCGGGGCATGGTCACCCGGGTACGCGAGGGTGGTCGCCCACAGCAGTGCGGTCGCGCCGACCGTGCCGAGGGCCAGTGGGGCCCGTGCCGCGTGGTGCCGCGCGATGACCTGCCCGTACACCAGCCCGACCATCATGTTGGAGAGCACCACCAGCGTCAGCAGCTCGCCGGCGGTCTCCCGGGACAGACCCTGCGCCTCGACCAGGAACGGCATCCCCCACAGCAGCAGGAACACCATGGCGGGGAACTGGGTGGTGAAGTGCACCCACATACCGAGCCGGGTGCCGGGCTCACGCCAGGACTCGGCGATCTGCTTCCGTACGAAGGCGGATCCCGCGTGCTGGGCGGGCGGTGGCTCGTGTCCCTCCGGGTGGTCCTTGAGGAAGAGCGACAGCAGCACCAGCACGACCAGTCCGGCCACCGAGCTGCCCGCGAACGTGGCGGTCCAGCCGAGCCCGTGCAGCATCCGCGCGATGAGGACCGTCGAGACGAGATTGCCCGCCATCCCGAAGAGCGCGGCGACCTGCCCGATCAGCGGTCCGCGCCGGGCCGGGAACCAGCGCGAGCCGAGCCGCAGCACGCTGATGAAGGTCATGGCGTCGCCGCAGCCGAGCAGCGCGCGCGAGGCGAGTGCCGTCCCGTACGAGGGGGAGAGCGCGAAGCCCAGCTGACCGACGGTGAACAGCACCACCCCGAGGGTGAGGACCTTCTTGGTGCCCAGGCGGTCGACCATCAGGCCGACGGGTATCTGCATCCCGGCGTAGACCAGCAGCTGGAGGATGGAGAAGGTGGAGAGTGCGGAGGCGTTGACGTCGAAGCGGTCGGCGGCGTCGAGGCCGGCGACGCCCAGCGACGTACGGAAGATGACGGCGACGAAGTAGACGGCGACTCCGATGCCCCACACCGCGGCGGCGCGGCGGCCGCCGGGTGGATCGCCGGGCAGCGTGACGGCGGAGGCGCTCATCGGACCTCGCCCCGTGCCAGATTGCTGAACCAGCCGACGTGCCTGTGCACGAGCGCGGCTGCCGCGTCCGGGTCGCCGGCGCGCAGTGCCTCGAGGATCTCGCTGTGTTCGGCGACGTTCTTGGTGATCCGGTCGGGGTGGGAGTGCATCACGGCGACGCCCATCCGCAGCTGGCGGTCGCGGAGTTGGTCGTAGAGGCGGGAGAGGATCTCATTGCCGCCGCTGCGCACGATCTCGGCGTGGAAACAGCGGTCGGTGACGGCGACGGCCGCCAGGTCACCCGCCTCACCCTGCCGCTTCTGCTGCTCAAGAAGCTCTTCGAGCCGGGCGAGCAACCGCGGTGACGCCGGTACGGCCTTGCGGGCCGCGTGCTCCTCGACCAGCAGCCGGGTCTCCACCACATCCGCGATCTCCTGCGCGGAGACGGCGAGCACGAGTGCGCCCTTCTTCGGATAGAGCTTGATCAGACCCTCGACCTCGAGCTTGAGCAGCGCCTCGCGGACGGGGGTGCGCGAGACGCCGACCGCGTCGGCCAGCTCGCCCTCGGTGAGGAGGGTGCCGCCCTCGTAACGGCGGTCGAGGACTGCTTGCTTGATGTGGGTGTAGACACGTTCTGCGGCGGGAGCGGCGGCGGGCATGCGCACAGCTTAGATACAACACAGGTGCATCAGGAAGCCGCGTCCAGGATGCAGGACGGAGACCGGGCGCAACTGGCGCGCCGTCACGTACATCCTTTTGGCGCGCTCATGGGTCTCTTATCGGGACCCTCTTGAGCCTCGGGTCCCATTAGTCCCTTTTCAACGCATTCGCGAACTCGGAGCGTTTCCTTGACACTCAGCCACACCGGCCTGCGCAGAGCCGCCACGGTCGTCCTTGCGGGTGGCCTGCTGGTGACGGCCTCGCCCCTGGCCGCGCCCGCCCAGGCGGCGCAGCCGATACCGACCATCAGCGGCAAGGGCGGCTTCCTGCTGGACCAGGCGACGGGCAAGGCGGTCTACGGCAAGGCCAACGACCTCCGCCGCCAGATGGCCAGTACGACGAAGGTCACGACGGCGATAGTGGTCCTCACCACCCCCGGTGTCGACCTGAACCGCAAGGTGACCATCAAGCAGGCGTACCGCGACTACGTCGTCCGGGAGGGCGCGAGCACCGCGGACCTGAGGACGGGCGACAAGGTGACCGTCCGTCAGCTGCTGTCCGCGCTGATGCTGCCTTCCGGCTGCGACGCCGCCTACGCGCTGGCCGACACCTTCGGCACCGGCACGACGACCGCCGCCCGCACCAAGTCGTTCATCGGGAAGATGAACGCGAAGGCCACCCAGCTCGGCCTGAAGAACACCAAGTACGACTCGTTCGACGGCATCTCCTCGGCCGGCAGCAACTACACCACCCCGGCCGACCTCGCGAAGATGGCCCGGCACGCCTTCAGCAGCGCCGCCTTCCGCGATGTCGTCAAGGCGACGCAGTACAAGGCGGCCGCCACCACGAGCACCGGCGGCACCCGCACGTACACCTGGTACAACACCAACAAGCTGCTCGGTTCCTACAGCGGCGCCGTCGGCATAAAGACCGGCACCGGCACGACGGCCGGCCCCTGCCTGGTCTTCGCGGCCACCCGCGGCACGAAGACCTACGTCGGAGTCGTCCTCAACGGCACCGACCGTTACAACGACGCGGCCAAGCTGCTGGACTTCGGTTTCGGTTCCAGCACCGCGCAGACCATGGAGCTGCGGACCCTGCCGAGGGGCGCCCAGCGCGACTGATCCGGCTGCCCAGCGTCCGAGACGCCGACGCGATACGCGTCGGCGTCTCGCTGTGACGGCGGCCGGTCAGCCGGGCAGCCAGCCGGCCTCCGCCGCCGCCTCGAGCGCCACCCGCTCGAAGCGCTCGGCCGACGGGGGCGCGGGGTCCGGCAGTACGAGCGCGACCAGCAGCCGGTCATGGGGCTCGGCCAGCGGCAGCCACCGCAGCCACGGAGAGAGTCCGTCCGCGGAGGCCTCGCCGACCAGGGCGACGGTTTCCGCGTCGCGCAGGACCCGCTGGGTGGGGTCGAAGGCCACCGGCCGTTCGACCAGCCGGGGCCGTACGCCGGCCCGGCGGAACAGTTCCACCAGCTCGTCGTAGTGGGCCGGGTTGGCCTCGCGCGGATGCGCCAGCACGGGGAACGCGGCGATCGCAGCCGGGTGGACGCCCGGTGCCGCCGCCGCGAGCGGATGGCCCGCGGCAACCAGGATCCCCCGGCGCTCCCAGCGCAGTGGCCGCACGCGCACACCCCCGGCCGGCTCCGGAGTACGCGCGATACCGACGTCGGCACGGCCCTCCAGCACGGCCGGACCGATATCGGGCGTGCGGAGCATCTCGGCGCTCACCTCGATGTCGGGATGATGCCGGTGCAGCGACTCCACCAGGTGGGGGACGGTGCCGTACCCGGTGCTCGCGCTGTAGACGATACGGATCCGGCCGAGCTCGCCGCGGCCCGCGCGGCGCGCGGCGTCCCAGACCTCGAAGAGCGCCGCCAGCGCGGCCGGGCCACGCTCCTGGACCGCACGGCCCGCTTCGGTCAGCCGCACCACACGGGTGGTCCGCTCCAGCAGCCGTACGCCCAGCTGGGACTCCAGCCGGCGGATCTGTGCGCTCAACGACGGCTGTGCGATGTGCAGTCGCTCGGCGGCGCGGGTGAAGTTCCGTTCCTCGGCGACGGCGAGGAAATAGCGCAGCAGCCTCGCCTCCGGAATCATGGAGCCAGGATACGGATCGCGGCGAACTCATACCCGTGGCCTATGAGTTGAGACCGGTTCGGTCTTTCCCCTCCGCGGTTTCCCGCTCCTACCGTGCTGACATGAGACTCGTCATCGCCGGGACCATGTCGCCCGGCACCACCGCGGTGCACTTCGCGGAACTCGCCGGCGCCGGGGGGCACGACGTACGCCGGCTCAGCACCTACGACGAGGTCGGGCCCGTCCGCCGGGCGCTCGCCGGCACCGACGCCGCCGTCCTCGTCCCCAAGCGCGGGGATGCCCGCCTGCACGCCCAGCAGGCCATGCGTACCCTGCTCGCCGCTGCCGCCGAACTGCCCACGCCCCCGCGCATCCTGCTGGTGAGCTCCTTCGTCGTCGGCCATGGGAATGCCCACCCGCTGAGCCGGGTCGACGCCACCCAGCTGCCGGCCAGGATCGCCTCCGAAGAGGATCTGCGCGCCTGCGGACTGCCGTACACGATCGTCCGCCCCACCTGGCTCACCGACGATCCGCCCGGTGCGCACGCCATCACCCTCACCCAGGATCCGCAGGCCGACGGCATGGTCTCCCGTGCGGACATCGCGGTGGCGCTGGTCGCGGCCATCGAGAGCGGGAGAGCCGTCCGTACGACCTTCGGGCTGTTCAGCGAGCCGGGCGCGCCACCTGCCGACTGGGCCGCCGCCTACGCCCGCCTTCAGCCCGACGCCCGGTCCGGTCCGCGGCCCGCACCTCGGCCCGACGCCCGGCCCGACGCCCAGTCCGATCCGCAGCCCGACGCCGCGCCCGACAAGGAACCCGTATGAAACTGCCCGAGGCCCAGCACGCATGGGAATCGACCTTTCTCACCGACGAGGTGGGGCGCCCGCTCGCGCCGCGCTTCCACCGGCTGCTCATGCTCGATGTCGTGGACCACCCCACCGCCGCGGACGCCGAGCGCCTGGAGGATGCGCTCGCCGCCCTGGAGGAGCGTTTCCCGCACGGACCCCACGGGCTGCTCAGCTGCCTGGGCTGGGGCTTCGGCTGGTACGCGCGGCACACCGCGGTCCGTTCGCCCGTACCCCGAGCGATCCCCATGGCGCGCTGGGAGAACCCGGTGCTGGAGGACATCGACGCCTGTCTGCATCTCGCGTCCGACGACGAGGACCGCCTCGCCGAGATCACCGAGGCGCTCTTCGGACCCGGCCCGCTCGACCAGCGCACCCGGCTGCGGATACGTGAGGTACGCACCGGTTTCGTCGGGATCGGGCTGCCCGCCGAGCGACTGCCCGAACGCGGGCTCTCCCCGAAGGCGCCGCTGCTGCTCGGCTTCCACTCGGGTCTGCGCGGCAACCAGGCCACCGAGGAGAGCATCACGATCACCGACGGCCCGCTGGCCGGCGGCACCACCATGCATGTGAGCCATATCGAGCTCGACCTCGACAGCTGGTACGAGCAGGACCGCGACACCCGCAGCGCGCAGATGTACGCGCCCGGCATCGGCGCCGACGAGGCCGAGAAGCTGGTGGACGACGCGAAGAGCGACGCGGACCGGCTGCCGGCGCTGGCCGCCGCGCACGGACAGGTCGGCCATGCGCAGGCCACCGGCCGCGCCCGGCTGTACGGGCGTCCCCGGATCAACCGGCGCGACTTCGCGACGCTCGACCATGGCGCGCCCGGGACACATTTCGTGTCCCTGCAGCGCACCATGGAGGACTTCAACGCCACCCGCGCGGTGATGAACGCGGCCGACGCGGGCGGGCACCACGGCGGTATCGGCGTCCGCAGGAACAACGGCATCAACTCCGTGATGGATGTCCGGAGCCGGGCCACCTTCGCCGTGCCGCCGCGCGCCGCCCGCGCGTTCCCGAACCTGAGGGACTAGCCGGTGACCGGCCCGTCCGGCAGCCGGGGCGTACTCAGTCGCCGGACGGGCCCGAACGCTCCGCCCGCTCCGCGAACACCTCGCGGGCGGCCGTGATGCCGTTGATCGCGGCGGGGAAGCCGGCGTAGACAGCCATCTGCAGGATGGTCTCGACGACTTCGTCCTGGGTGCCGCCGACGTTGAGCAGCCCCTTCACATGAACCTTGAGCTGGGGGCGGGCCGTACCCAGCGCGGTGCAGGCGGCGATCGTCACCACTTCGCGGGCATGCAGGTCGAGACCGCCCCGCGTATAGATGTCCCCGAAGGAGAACTCCACGATGTAGCGGGCGAGATCGGGGGCGATGTCCTTGAGACTCTCGATCACGGCCTCGCCCGCGTCGCCGTCGATCTCGGCGAGCGCGTCCCAGCCACGGTCGTAGCGCGGCGCCTCGTCGTGCTCACTGACGGCGTGCGGGGCCTCGTCGCTGTCGTCCGTACGCTCCGCGAACACCGCCTTGGCGACATTCAGGCCGTTGATGGCCGCCGGGAATCCCGCGTACACCACGACATGAAGGATCGCCTCGACGATCTCACGCCGGGTCACGCCGATATTGAGCGCTCCCGAGATATGGAACTTCAGCTGCGGTGCGGCATGTCCGAGAGCCGTCAGGGCACCCACTGTCGCCAGTTGCCTCTGACGCAGCGTGAGTGATGAGCGGGCATAGATGTCGCCGTAGGGGAACTCCACCGTGAACCGGCCGAGATCCGGTGCGATGTCGGAGAAGCTGTCGAGCACCGAAGGACGTTCCTCAGCGGCCAGTTGCTGAAGGATGGCCAACCCCCTGGTGTAGCGGTCCTTTTCGCTGTGGGACTCAACTGCCATGCCTGGAAGACTCCTTGTTCCATGGTTCAGGACCTGCGCCGGCTCAGTTCCGGCGCCGGCTCAACTCCGGAAATTCCGGGTTCGTAGCCATGATCCCACCCTCGCCCCAGCGATTCTGGGGAATCTCCTGAATGACCACCGCTATCTTGTCGAGCGGCGCTCCGGTGACCTTGTGCGTGGCCTTGGTTATCTCCTCGATGAGCTCCTGACTCTTCTCATCCGTCTGATTCGGCCACGTGGTCACAGTGATGAACGGCACAGCCACCAACCTCAATTCATTCCGTCGTTACGAATTCGTGAAATTCCGGCTTCTGAAGTTTCAACTGGGCATGAATGTCGCCACCCAGACCGAACCAGCCGATGGCACCACCGTAGTTCTGCTGATAACTCATCCACAGCACCACGACATTGATGATGCGGTTCGCTCCCGGCGTGCCGGGCGCCGGGAAGGGGTGCGGCATGGTCGCGCGGTAGCTCGCGCTGCCGTCCTCGTCGGTGACGAAGACATTGGGCACGCCCAGCGGCCCCGGCCGGGTGGGCCCCGCCGGGTCCAGGTCGTGCTGCCGCAGGGACATCACCGTGTAGAGGCTGTTGGGGACCAGCCCGCCGAACTCCATCCGGAAATCGGCTCCCCGGCCGTCCGGAGTGAGCTCCACCTCCAGCACCCCCTCCGCCTGGACCCACCGGCCGAGTGTGATCGGCTCGGTCACCTTGGGCCCGTCCTCGGGCCGCAGATCGGGGATCGGCGCCTGATGCAGCGGATAGCTCGGCCGTACGATCCCGTTCGCGTCGGGCCGCTGCTCGGGGGCGAAGACCATCGGGTAGTTGTTGCACGGCAGCGGAAGCGGCAGCGTATACAGCACCATGTCCTCATCCGCCGGACCGAGTTCGCTGCCCAGCTCACGTACGACGGTGTACGGGAGCTGCTCGCCGAACGCCGGCAGATCGCTCTTGGGGCTCACGATCGCGGATCCCCAGGACCGTTCGACACCGCCCGAAGGCCCCTCCCGGTTGATCATCCCGATCACCACGAAGTCTCCGTCGGCGTCGACGATCTCACTGGGCGGATACGACGGCCCCTGGGTGGTGGGGCTGAGCCGGTAACTCTGCGAACGGCTCATCGCGAGCCACTCCCTTCCGCTGTGCTGTCCCGGAAACCGAGCGCCGCGAGTGCGGCCGCGAGTCCCACCGAGCCCGCGCCGGTGGCCACCACGGCACCCCAGCCGCCACCGGTCCACACCGGACCGAGCGCGGCGCTGGCGGCGCTGCCGGCGAGCAGGCAGACGAGCATGTACATGGACGAGGCGGCGCCGCGCTGTTCCTGGGGCACGGCCCGGGCCAGCAGCACCAGCACGGCCGGCTGGCACGAGAAGACGCCCAGGAAGAGCAGCAGCATCCCGACAACCAGCAGCGTGGTGCCCGATGCCGCCCCGAGCGTGGCGACACCGGCCATCACCAGGCCGAGGCCCAGCAGCACCACCTGGCGCGGCGCGATCCGGCTGCTCAGCCGGCCGGCCAGCGGTGCGCCCAGCACACCGGTCAGACCGATCAGGCTCACCGCGCCGATCCCACCGGCGGTGTAGTGGAACGGAGCGCCCTGCAGCCGGTACGTCAGAAACGTGACGAGTCCGAGATAGCCGAAGAACAGCAGCGCGCCGACGCCGAACAGCCGCACCACGGGCCCCTGTCCGAACATCCGCAGTGCCGCCAGATACGCCTGCCCCACCGGCTTGCGGGCCCGGAGGTGGTCCGCGCGCGGTGTCGGCAGCAGCCGCAGCAGCACCGCGGTCAGCACATTGAGCGCCGCGAGCAGCAGCACCGCCTTGTGCCAGTCGGCCCATCCGGCGACGACGCCGGTGAAGGAGCGTCCGAGGGTGATGCCGGCGACCGTGGCGCCGATGATCAGTCCGAAGAAGACCCCGACCAGACCGTCGGGAGCGATTCTCGGCATCAGCGCGATCATCGCGGCCGGTACCGCGGCGGCCGCGATCCCGGCCACCGCGAGCAGCAGCGCGAACACCGTGAAGTCGGGCACCACGGCGGCGAGGGCGATCAGCGCGGCGACCGTCACCGCTCCGCTGCCGCCCAGCGCCTTGCTGCTGAACCGGTCGGAGAGCGGCCCGAAGAGAAAGAACGACAGGGCGTACGCGAAGCTCGCCACGGTGAAGACGAACCGGGCGTCCTCCGGGCCGACCTTCAAGGACGCGGCGATCTCGGGGAAGACCGGCTGCGTCATATAGATGGTGGAGACCGCGCAGCAGGTCGCTGCCGCGGCGACGACGGCCGCGCGCCAGGCCGCCGCCGTGGAACGCTCGGCGGCGGATGAGGATGTCTGTGCCGTGGTGACCATCTCGGCTTCCTCCACCTACAGCGCCACCGACGCGCCGCCGTCGACGGTGATCGAGGCACCGTTGATCTGCGCGGCGCCGGGCGATACGAGATAGGCCACCGCCTCGGCGACATCGGCGGGCGTCGGCAGCGATCCGTACGGTGTCTTGCCGAGGAAGTCCTCGCCCACCTGCTCGGGGCTGATGCCGAAGCGCCGGCCGAGGTCCGCGAGGGTCTGCGTCCACAGATCGGTGTCGGTCGCACCCGGGTCCACGGTGTTGACCCGCAGTCCGCTCCGGCCCAGGTCGCGGGAGATCGCCTTGGCGAATCCGCCGAGCCCGGCGTTGGCGACCGCGTTGATCACGAAGAGTGGATCGGGCTCGCGGCGGAACGAACCGTTGATGAAGACGATCCGGCCCGTTCCGCGCTCCGCCATCGCCCGCGCGACCGCCCGGGTGAGCCGTATCGCGCCGAACAGCTTGCTGTTGACCGTGGTGTTCCACTGCTCGTCGGTGGATTCGAGCAGGGGAGCCACCGGGCCGTCGCCCGCGGCGTTCACCAGCACGTCGATCCGGCCGAAATGCTGGATCACCCGGGCGACGCCTTCCTCGACCGACGCGGTCGAGTTGATGTCGAGAACCACGGCGGTGAGCTCGTGCGCACCGTCGCCCTCCTTGTCGAGCACGTCGGCGATACGCTTCCTCGCCGCCTCCAGCCGGGCCGCGTCACGGCCGAGCAGCACCACATGGGCCCCGTCCGCGGCCAGCCGCTCCACGACCGCGCCGCCGATTCCGCCGGTGGCCCCGCTGACGACGGCCACATCGCGGTCCGTCTGCTTCAGCTCAGTCATCGTCCGGGCCCCTCAGTTCTCGACGCGGGCGTAGATCCGGGTGTAGAGACCCCGGTCGGTGATGTACGTGTCGCCGGCCTGCTTGACGATGTCCTGGTAGCGGGGGGAGGTGAACACCGCCTGGTAGACATCGGGTTCGACGGAGAACCCGGAGACGAACAGCACGCCGGGCTCGGTGCTCAGCAGGGAGTGGTAGGCCAGGAAGACCTCGACCTCGTCGTGTGTGCGTACGACGTCGAAGATCGTGCGGTCCCGCCACTCCCGGTACGCGTCGTGCACCGGGGGCTTCACCTCGACATGCCTCAGCTGGATGTACGCAGTCGCCGGCAGCGGCTCGTCCGTGTCCTTCGGCGCCTCGACGAACTCGACGACCTGGCGGCGGAAGTCACCGGCCAGGGCGGGCGCGATGGTGGCAGCGAGCTCTCGGTGGGCCGCGTCGCGCTCGGCGATCTCGGCGAGGCCGGTGACCGGCGTCAGCTCCACCAGCAGGTCCGCGTCGTCGATCGAGCGGTAGAGCACGGAGCCGCCGTGCTCGGATGCGGCGTTGTGCGCGGTCCAGGCCGCGATGGTCTTGTCGATCTCTTCGCTCTGCACCGGCACTTCGGTCACGAGCAACAGGCGTGCGGACACGAGGATTTCCTCCTGGAAAGTGAACTGGAGAAGTGAAGAGGTCAGGCGCTGGTCTCAAGGAGGCCCTGGAGCGCCTTCTGGGCCTTGCGACGCTCGAGTACGGCGATCTTCTGGCGGGGAAATCCGGAGAAGCCGACCCGGCCCGAAGCCGTCAGCTTTCCGCTCTGTTTGAGCTCCACGTCGAGGGCGAAGTCCAGCTGTCTTTCGGGCTTTTCGACCGAAAGTTCGTGCACTGTGCAGTGAATTTCCGCGGGAAGCGGGAAGAGGAAGTTTTCGAACGTCAGGTCCACGGAGTTCCAGACGATGTAGAAATCGCTGAGCGGCCAGCGGTTGCGGTACCCGCACTCGAAGACTCCGACAAAGAGCTGACGCACCGCCTCGACGATGACCATGCCCTGGACATGCTCTCCGGTCTGGTGGTCCAGCAGCAGTTCATTGTCGCCGTGCACCCGGATGTCAGCGGTGTAGCGTGCGCCCTCCACCCGGTGGAGGTTGGCCAGCAGAACGTTGTTCTCGCTGTGTTTGTGCACCACATCGCGGCCCTCCGGCTCCACCTGCTCGCCGGTGAAGCGGATCCGGTCGGTCAGTTTGCGCCGGTCGATGGCCTGCTGGAGGTACCCGCGCTCGAAACTGCCGACGCCCTGGCCGCCGTGCAGCAGGACCTCGCCCTGTCCGTCGTCGAACACGCCCTTGTTGATCTCCGCGGTGAGCCCGGAGACGGTGCGGACGTCGTCCGACTGAACAAATCCGGTGAAGCGGTCCGCGACCACCATGACGTTGGTGCTCATCTACTGTTCCTCTCCCGGTAATTGCGGCGTAACAACCGCACAGGAAGTACGTCATGGACATTAGTTTCCTGAATTCCCGCGGCACAACTGCCAGACCGGGGTGGCCGATCGGCTACGCCGCCCGATGTGACCTGCAAGCATCGCCTAGATACTCGTTGACGCTCGCCGAATTCAATGAATACTTTCGAAGCAGGCTTCCATGAAATTCCCTATATCCAGCATCACTTGGAAGACTTCAACGAGGCTTCGACAAGGGGATGAACGACATGGTTTCAGAACCGCACAGTCACCACAGGGCCGCGGTCATCACCGGTATCGGTTCCTGGCTGCCGGCCCGAGTGGTCACCAACCATGACCTCTCCGCCGAACTGGACACCAGCGACGAATGGATCCGCAGCCGTACGGGCATCGCCCAGCGGCATGTGATCGACGAGGGAATGGCCACCTCGGACCTCGCCGTCGAAGCGGGCCTGCGCGCCCTGAAGTCGTCCGGTGCCTCGGACGTGGACGCGGTGGTGGTGGCCACCACCACTCCGGACAGGCCCTGCCCGGCCACCGCACCCGATGTGGCAGGGCGGCTCGGTCTCGGCCCCGTACCCGCCTTCGACGTGGCGGCCGTGTGCAGCGGATTCGTCTACAGCCTCGCCGTCGCCTCGGGATTCATCGCCGCCGGCATCGCCGAGCGGGTGC
This sequence comes from Streptomyces sp. NPDC002926, assembly GCF_053591755.1. Taxonomy (NCBI): domain Bacteria; kingdom Bacillati; phylum Actinomycetota; class Actinomycetes; order Kitasatosporales; family Streptomycetaceae; genus Streptomyces; species Streptomyces sp. NPDC002926. The sequence continues at coordinate 343,933 of NZ_JBSFUK010000002.1, read as the reverse complement.
TGGTGATCGGCGCGGACGCCTACTCGACCATCCTGGACCCGCAGGACCGCACCACCCGTGCGGTGTTCGGGGACGGGGCGGGCGCTGTGGTGGTCCGTGCGGGCAGAGCGGACGAGGAGGGCGCGCTCGGACCGTACGACCTGGGCAGCGACGGCGCACTCGCCGATCTGATCACGGTGCCCGCGGGCGGTTCCCGGCAGCGTTCGACCCCGGGGCGGAGCGTCGAACGGGCCGACCACTACTTCCAGATGCAGGGCAAAAGGGTCTACCGCAATGCCGTGGCCCATATGTCGCAGTCCGCGCGGCGGGTACTGGCGAGCGCGGGCTGGACCACCGACACCCTCGACCATGTCGTCGCCCACCAGGCGAACCAGCGCATCCTCGACGCCGTCGCCGCCGATCTGGAGATCCCGAGCGAGCGGGTCGTCTCCCACATCGAGCGGGTGGGCAACACCTCAGCCGCCTCGATCCCGCTCGCGCTCGCCGACGCCGCCGCCTCCGGCACTCTGCGGCAGGGCCAAGGCGTCCTGCTCACGGCCTTCGGCGGCGGGCTGACCTGGGCATCGACCGTGCTGCGCTGGCCGGATGTCACCGCAGTCACCGCTTGACGTCAACCACCGATGAGGAGAAGCGACCCATGAGCGACCTGAAGAGCCGGGTGACCGGAATCCTGGTTTCCACGTTCGGCCTCGAGCCCGCCGCGCTGGCGGGCAGCCCGACGCTGGAGTCCCTGGAGTTCGACTCGCTGGCCCTGGTGGAGTTCGCCACGGCCCTGGAGTCCGAGTTCTCCACCCCCGTCGACGAGGAGGAGATCACCGTCGAGCACACCCTCGACGATGTGCTGAACCTGCTGGCGCAGAAGCTCACCACGGCAGGCGCCACCACCTCCTGACACCACCGGCTCCCGGACCGACCGACAACGGATGGCCGTCCCCGCACCCGGGGACGGCCATCCATCTGTTCAGCGGCCCTGCTGCCGCTCAGGCCAGCAGTCGCGCCAGATGACGTCCGTAGTCCGACGAAGGCCCGTAGGTGTCAATGCTGTTGGCCACATCGGCGGCGCCGATGAACCCCATCTGGAAGGCGACCTCCTCGATGCAGGCGATCTGCACTCCCTGCCGCGTCTGCACGGCATGCACATAGCCGGCCGCCTCGAAGAGGCTGTCGTGGGTGCCGGTGTCCAGCCATGCCGTGCCGGAACCCAGATTCACCAGCCGCGCCCTGCCCTGCTCCACATAGCGCCGGTTGATATCGGTGATCTCCAGTTCGCCGCGCGCGGAGGGCGACAGCTCCGCCGCGTACGACACCACGTCGTTGTCATAGAGGTAGAGACCGGTGACCGCCAGGTCCGACTTCGGCTCGGTGGGCTTCTCCTCGATGTCGAGCAGCCGCCCTTCCTCGTCCAGCACCGCGATGCCGTACCGCCGCGGATCGTCGACCTGGTAGCCGAAGAGGGTCGCCCCTTCGAGCTGCGCGACCTCCTTGCGGACAATGGTCGGCAGATCCTGGCCATGGAAGATGTTGTCGCCCAGCACCAGGCAGACCTGGTCGTCACCGATGAAGCGGCGGCCGAGCAGAAAGGCGTCGGCCAGGCCCCGCGGCTCGTCCTGCTGGGCGTACTCGATCCGGATACCGAGCCGCTCGCCGTCCCCGAGGAGCCGGTGGAAGTCCTGATGGCTCTCCGGGGTGGTGATGATCAGGATCTCGCGGATCCCCGCCAGCAGCAGGACCGAGAGCGGGTAGTAGATCATGGGCTTGTCGTAGACCGGGAGCAGCTGTTTCGATGTCACCGAGGTCAGCGGCCGAAGCCGGGTGCCGGCGCCTCCCGCCAGGATGATTCCACGCATCAGCGATTCACCTTTTCTTCAGAGCTGTCCACCAGTCGCGGTTTTCCCGGTACCAGGCGATGGTGTCGGCGAGTCCGGATGAGAAGTCGTGCCTGGGCTCATAGCCGATTTCCGCGCGCGCTTTCGACCAGTCCACGGAGTAGCGGCGGTCGTGTCCTTTGCGGTCCTCGACGTACTCGATCATTTCCCGGCCGTGGCCCAGGGCATCGAGGAGCAGATCGGCCAGTTCAATATTGGCCAGTTCCTGTCCGCCGCCGATGTTGTAGATCTCACCCGGCTGCCCTTTCTCCACCACCAACTCGATTCCGCGGCAGTGGTCGTCGACATGCAGCCAGTCGCGCACGTTCGTTCCGTCGCCGTAGAGCGGTACCTTCTTCCCTTCGAGCAGATTGGTCACGAACAACGGAATGACCTTCTCTGGGAATTGATACGGACCGTAGTTGTTGGAGCAGCGCGTGATCCGTACGTCCATTCCATACGTACGGTGGTACGCGAGGGCCAGCAGATCCGAGGAAGCCTTGCTGGCCGCGTAGGGCGAGTTGGGGTCGACCGGGTCGGTCTCGGGCCATGAGCCCCGCTCCAGCGAGCCGTAGACCTCGTCGGTGGAGACATGCACAAAGGTGTGGACGTCATGCCGCCGGGCCGCGCTGAGCAGCACTTCTGTGCCGAGCACGTTCGTACGGACGAAGACCGACGCTTCGGCGATGGACCGGTCGACGTGCGATTCGGCGGCGAAGTGCACCACGACGTCCTGGCCGGCCATGACCTCGTCGACCAGCTCCGGATCAACGATGTCGCCGTGCACGAATGCCAGGCGAGGGTCGGCCAGATGTGGCGCGATATTGCTCTTGTCTCCGGCATAGGTCAGCTTGTCGAGCACGGTGAGCCGTTCCACCGCGCGGCCGTTCGGATCGTTGCCGAGGAGGCTGCGCACATAGTGCGAACCAATGAAACCTGCCCCGCCGGTAACCAGAATGCGCATGGAATTCACCTGTCCAGCATTCGAGGACGATTGCCGACGACCCTGCCAGCGCCACCGTCCGCCCGACAAGGCGCTTCTGGGCTGCCCGTGAGGGCATGCACCAGACGGCTACACCCAAAGGACTGATAATTGGCGGGCATTGACCGATGGAATATGGATTCCTTATGTTCGAGCAATGCGAATTCTGGCGACCAGTGCTCCCAACCAGGGGCATCTCTATCCAATGATTTCGACGCTGTGGGCATTGCGGAACGCCGGTCACGAGGTACTGGCCGCGCTGCCCGACAGGTTCGCGCGGCTCACCGCCGAGGCGGGAATCTCGTCCGTGGCGGTCGCCGAGGACTTCCGGCTGGGCGACCTCGGCACGCGGAGGGCCCAGCAGGGCTCGTCGATCGAGGAGCTGACCGACCACATCATCGACTACTACGTGCCGGCCACCGAGCGCACCGTGGACCGGACCGTGGCGCTGGCGAAGTCCTGGCGGCCCGATCTGATCGTGTGCACCGACTGGGAGTACGCGGCTCCCCTGGCGGCCGACCTGATCGGCGTGCCGACGGTTCTGCACGGCTGGGGGCTGCTGGCGGACACCGCGGTCGACGAGCCGATCGCCGAGGCGCTGCGGCCCGTGCGCCGCAAGTGGGGCCTCGGCGAGGAGTCGCACACCCATTGGAAGATCATCGACAACTGCCCGCCCGAGCTGCAGTGGCGGACCCCGCCGGCCAACGCCGTCCCCAGCCGGTACGTCCCCTTCAACGGGGCCGGCCTGATGCCGGACTGGTTGTTCGAGGAGCCCGAGGCGCCGCGGGTGCTCGTCACCCTCGGCAACGCGCCGATCGGTGGCGACCACGCCAACGTGCTCCAGCGCACCGTCCAGGCGCTGACCGCCTTCGACATCGATGTGATCATCGCGGTCGGCGACCACATCAAGCTGGACCAGCTGCGTGACCGTCCGGCGCGTACCCGGCTGATCCACACACTGCCGCTCTCACAGGTGCTGCCGTCCTGCACCGCCGTCATCCACCACGGCGGCGCGGGCAGCGCGATGGCCGCGACCGTCGCGGGCATTCCTCAGCTCGGACTGCCGCAGATGTGCGTCCAGTACCAGCACGCGGACCGGATCGCGGCGGTCGGGGCCGCGCACGTACTGCACCCGGAGGAGGCCTCGGTGGAGGCCATCAGGGCATCCATGCACAGCGTGCTGGAGGACCCCGGCCTGCAGGAGGTCGCGTGGCGGCTGCGACACGCCAACGCCGCGCGCGCCGGTCTCGAGGAGACGGTCCGCCTGCTCGAGACGGCCTTCGAAACCGAGACACGCTGACCAGCCCAGCCCCGCATCCGCACCGCCGATCGCGATCGGCCCTGCTTTCTCTCTCCCGACGAAGACAAGACAAGGGGTCCAGTGTGACCAGCGCACCCGTACAGAGCCAGGCGCCTGGCTCGGAAAGCCGCGAAGAGGCCAAAGCCCAGCTCCTCGATGCCGTACGCAAGTTCCACCAGTCCGAAGAGTCGGACCGGCCGTTCGTGCCCGGTGTCACTCCGCTGTACTCCTCCGGCCCGGTCTTCGACGACGAGGACCGTGTCGCGCTCGTCGAGGCCGCACTCGAGATGCGGATCGTCGCGGCCAGGTCCGCGCAGGAATTCGAGAGCCGCTTCTCCAAGACCATCGGCGTACGCAAGTCGCACCTGGTGAACTCCGGCTCGTCCGCCAATCTCCTGGCGATCAGCGCACTCACGTCACCGCAGCTCAGCGACCGGCGGCTGGTTCCGGGCGACGAGGTGATCGCGGTCGCCGCGGGCTTCCCGACCACCGTCAACCCGGTGCTGCAGAACGGCCTGGTGCCGGTGTTCGTGGACACCGAACTCGGCACGTACAACGCGAGCGTCGACACGATCGCCGCGGCGATCGGCCCGAAGACCAAGGCGATCTCCCTCGCCCACACGCTGGGAAATCCATACGCGGCACGCGAGATCGCGGAGCTGGCCCAGGAGCACGAACTGTGGCTCGTCGAGGACAACTGCGATGCGCTGGGCGCTCGTTACGAGGGCCGGCTGACCGGAACGTTCGGTGATCTGTCGACGCTCAGCTGCTATCCCGCGCACCACATCACCATGGGCGAGGGCGGGGTGGTCTCCACCAGCGACCTGCATCTGGCGCGCATCGTCGAGTCGCTGCGCGACTGGGGCCGGGACTGCTGGTGCGCGCCCGGCGAGGACAACAAGTGCGCCAAGCGGTTCCGTTGGCAGCTCGGCACACTGCCCGAGGGTTACGACCACAAGTACATCTACTCGCACGTGGGTTACAACCTCAAGGCGACCGACAGCCAGGCCGCGCTGGGTCTGACCCAGCTGGCCAAGCTGCCCGTCTTCGTCGAGGCCCGCCGGCGCAACTGGCAGCGGCTGCACGACGCGCTGGCGGATGTGCCCGGTCTGCTGCTGCCGAGCGCCACGCCGAACAGTGAGCCGAGCTGGTTCGGATTTGTGCTCACCGTGCTGCCCGACGCGCCCTTCACCCGCCGTGAGCTGGTGGCCTTCCTCGAGGCGAGGAGCATCGGCACGCGTCAGGTCTTCGCGGGCAATCTGACCCGGCACCCGGCGTACCAGGGCACCAATTACCGCGTGGCCGGCGATCTGACCAACAGCGACATCATCACGGAGCACAGCTTCTGGATCGGCGTGCACCCCGGCCTCAGCGACGAGAAGATCGACTACATGGCGCAGTCCGTGACCGATTTCGTACGCAGCAAGGGGCGTTGAGTCGTCCCGCACTCCGGTCGGCACTTGCGATGAAGTGCGCTCCAACTCGTACGTTGTCTGTCGGCGCACTCATCCACTCCCCCCAAGAGGTGGTCATGCGTTCCTCACTCCTTCCGCGGCTTCTCGTGGGCGGCCTGCTGATGTCCTCCGTGGCGGCCTGTGGAAGCGACGACGACGCGGCTCGCGGCAGCGCGTCGCGGACACCGGGTTCCTCGGTGTCCTCCGGCCCTCCGACCGGGTCCGGCGGCACGGGCAGCGGCGGTGACACCGCCGGCAGCGGCGCCGGTGGCAAGGGCAGGCCTGCCGCGAAGCCGGTGAAGGCCGGGAAGCCGAAGTACACCGGCTTCTCGTCGCCGACCGGTCTCGCCTACGGCCGGGACGGCTCGGTGTTCGTGTCCAACTGGTCCGCCGGCACGGTGGAGCGGATCACCCGCGACGGAAAGCGCTCCGTCTACGCCGCCGGTCTGGAAGCCCCCGCCGGTCTGGCCGTGGACGGGCAGGGCGCGCTCTACATCGCCGACTACGACGCCGATGTCGTCTACCGCGTCACGGCCGCGGGGAAGAAGGAGAGATTCGCCTCCGGCTTCCACACACCGACCGGCATCAGCTTCGACTCCCGGCAGAACCTGCTGGTGACCAACCGGGCGACCGATGAGCTCATGAGCGTCTCCCCGGACGGGAAGAGCAGCAAGGTGGCCGATGGGCTGCGCACGCCGGTGGGTGTGGTCGAGACCGCCGACGGAACGATCTATGTATCGAATTACGAGGGTGGTGTGCTGTCCCGCGTCAAGCGTGACGGGACGGTGGAAACCCACTCCGACGACTTCGACGGGCTGGGCGTGGGAATCGTGGCCGACAAGGCGGGTTCCGTTTATGTCACCGATCGCGCGGCCGGTCGGATCAAGCGGGTGGAGACGGATGGTTCGGTCACGTCCGTCATGACCGGGCTGAGTTCGCCAGTGGCCCTCGGCATCGATACCGAGGGCCACCTTGCGACAGCGACCTGGGGTGATTCAGCCTTCTACGATATTCCCTCGTAGAGGGTCTTGTCAGTTCATTCCCAGGGATTTCACATAACGCTCGTAGAGGCCTTCGCGGAGCGCCCTCGAAACAGCGAGTGTGCGATTGTTGCAGTCCATCTTTGCCAAAATATTGGCAACCAGGCGCTTGGCACCGTGCTCAGATATCTGAAGCCGGCGGGCAATTTGCCTGTTGCTCAGCCCCTCGACCATGAGAACAAGCGCCTCCTGCTCCCGCGGGGTCAGCCTCAGCTGACCCCGCGGAGCGTCGTTGCGCCGGGTCGCGAGCAGAAGCAGATCCTGAGCGAGCTCGGGAGGGATGGGCACGTTCCCCCTGGCAACAGCATCCAGAGCCTTGTTCAGAGTGTCCTCGTTGATCCCGTTGATCTTCACGAAACCGGCCCTGATACCGGTCACCTTGGGCAGATCTACGAGATCGTCGTCCTCGATGAGGAGCATGATGCGTACACCGCGCTCCTCGTTCCTGCGTAATTTCGCAGCCACCGTATCGTCGACCTCGCCCAGCAGGGCGATGAGTATGTCGCCCTCGTCGAGACCGTCGGAAAGCGCGTCGACGATCCCGGGCAGGGAACGTACCTCGACTTCCGATGGCAGTTGAAGCATCCTCTCGACGCCGTAACGCAGCAGACCATTCCCGATTGCCACGACGACGCGTCGTACACAGATCTCTCTTTCCCTGATTTCCGAGACGCCCAGCAAGACTACCCCCCTGTTGCTTTGATGCGCGCCGGCGGTCATCCGACTCCGCGCACAAGTCAAGGATACCGACGAGATTCAGCCATCCCGTGTGATATAGCTCACCATGGAAAATTTGAAAGGGGTACTAAAAAAGTTTACCGGATAACCATTGGTCCGAATGCGCATACCCGAATGACTCGTCCGGTGATTCCGTTAATGAATTGGCAACACGACAGGAAAGAGAACGAAAGAACCCCCGGCGCAAAAATTCCGGGGGTTAATTCAGAATGAATTGCCGCGGTACGGTCGGGGGTCAGTCGCGCTGCCGCAGAGCCGCGGGAGCGGCCGGCAGCACCGGCCAGCCCCGCTCCTTCGCCAGGGCCACCAGCGCCGGGTCGACATCGACAACATGCGGGTTACCGACCTGTTCCAGCAGCCCCAGGTCGGACAGATGGTCGCCGTACCCATAGCAATCCGCAGGTGAGAGGCGGTGGGCGGCGATCACACCGGCCACCGCGGCGGTCTTCGCCGCGCCGATCATCGGCTGGTGCACCTCACCGGTGAGGAGCCCGTCCTCGCCGACCACGGGCTCGGTGCACAGGATGGTTTCCGCCGTGATCTCCTCGGCAAGCGGCTCGAGAACAGCACGGAACGAGCCGGAGACAAGGCAGATCAGATCCCCGGCCGCGCGATGCCTGTCCAGTGCGTCGAGCGTGGCCCCGACGAATGCGCCGGGCCCGTTCCGGTACCCGTCGTACCAATCGCGGCCCGCCGCCACCAGCTCCCGCTGAGGCACGCCCTTGAAAAGCCGGTAGTAGGTGCGATTGATCTCGCTGCGGTCGACGTTGTCGGCGGCCAGCGCTCTGATGTCCGCCATGACCCTGTCGTACCCGGAACCGGAATCTCCGTTCTGAGCCATCCAGTGGCGCAGAAAGGCGAACATGCTCTTGGCAGTGATCACCGTCTCGTCGGCATCGAAGAACGCCGAACGGCGCGCAGAAGTCATGATGCTCCCCCATCCCCCGTCATCGTGTGCGGCCCCGCCCGAGCCTGCCCAGTCATGGGGTGACGGACAAGGGCAGGTCGGGCTGCTCCTTCGAGCACACCGAACGGTCACGCAACAAGGCCCGGGCGTCGCGTGCCCGGGCCTTGTGACCTGCGGTTCAGACCTGACGCATCAGACCTGTGGATCGTGCCTGACGCATCAGGCCCAGGTGATCAGCCGCTTCGGGTTCTCCAGGATCGCGGCGACGTCCGCCAGCACCCTGGAGCCCAGCTCGCCGTCGACCAGACGGTGGTCGAAGGAGAGCGCGAGCGTGGTGACCTGACGCGGCTTGACCTTGCCCTTGTGGACCCACGGCTGGAGCTTGATGGCACCGACCGCGAGGATCGCGGACTCGCCGGGGTTCAGGATCGGCGTACCGGTGTCGACGCCGAAGACGCCGACGTTGGTGATGGTCACCGTGCCGCCCTGCATCGCCGCCGGAGTCGTCTTGCCCTCGCGGGCGGTGGAGACCAACTCACCCAGCGCGGCGGCCAGTTCCGGCAGCGTCTTGGCGTGCGCGTCCTTGATGTTCGGGACGATCAGGCCACGCGGTGTGGCCGCCGCGATGCCCAGGTTGACGTACTCCTTGAGCACGATCTCCTGGTTGGCCTCGTCCCAGGCGGCGTTGACCTGCGGGTTGCGCTTGATGGCGACCAGCAGCGCCTTGGCGATCAGCAGCAGCGGATTGACCCGCAGCCCCGCCATGTCCTTGTCGGCCTTGAGCTCCTCGACGAGCTTCATCGTCCGCGTCACGTCGAACGTGATGAACTCCGTGACATGCGGCGCGGTGAAAGCGCTGCCGACCATCGCCTGAGCAATGGCCTTCCGTACGCCCTTGATCGGGATACGTGTCTCCCGCGCACCGCCCGCCGAAGGCGCGACCGGCTCCAGCTGAACCGGCTCCGGCTGGGCCTGTACGGGCACGGGCGCCGGAGCGGCAGCCGGAGCGGCCGCCGCGTGGACGTCCTCCCGTGTGATGACGCCGTCGGGACCGGTCGGAGTGACCGTCGCCAGATCGATGCCCAGGTCCTTTGCGAGCTTACGGACCGGGGGCTTGGCGAGTGGGCGGCCCGCGGTGGCGGTGCCGCCGTGGCCGTTCAGCTCGCCCTGCACCGCCGCGGCGGCGGGCGCCTGCGGGTAGTACGTGCTCGCGGCCTCGGGAGCCGGCCGGTCGGGAACAGCCTGGCCGGCAGCCGGCTTGCGCGGCCGGCGCTTGGTGGACGTCTCCGCGACGCCGTAGCCGACGAGGACCGGCTGGCGGCCCTTGGGCGCTGCCTCCTCGGCGACGGGCGCGACAGGCGTCTCCACCACTGCCTCGGCAGGTGCGTCGGTGCTGCCCGGCGCCACATCGATCGTGATGATCGAAGTGCCGACGTCGACGGTGGTGCCCTCCTCGAAGCGCAGCTCGTGCACCACACCGTCGTACGGGATCGGCAGCTCCACGGCCGCCTTAGCCGTCTCGACCTCGCAGACGACCTGGCCGTCCGTCACCGTGTCACCGGGCTGGACGTACCACTTGAGGATCTCGGCCTCGGTGAGTCCCTCGCCCACATCGGGCATCTTGAACTCGCGGAAGCGAAGTGAAGTGTCTTGAGTCATGGTCACGGCACTCCTCAGTACGCGAGCGAGCGGTCGACGGCGTCCAGCACCCGGTCGAGTCCCGGGAGGTACTCCTCCTCGAGGCGCGCCGGCGGGTACGGGGCGTGGTAGCCGCCGACCCTCAGCACCGGGGCCTCCAGGTGGTAGAAGCATCGCTCGGTGATACGAGCGGCGATCTCCGCACCGGAGCCGTAGAAGACGGGGGCCTCGTGGACCACGACGAGCCGGCCCGTCTTCTCCACCGACGTCTGGATGGTGTCGAAGTCGATCGGGGACATCGAGCGCAGGTCCAGGACCTCCACCGACTTGCCCTCCTCGGCGGCGGCGGCCGCCGCCTCGACGCAGACCTTCACCATCGGCCCGTACGCGGCGAGCGTGATGTCGGAGCCGTTCTGGGCGATCCGGGCCTTGTGCAGCGGACCAGGGATGGCTTCGACATCGACCTCGCCCTTGTCCCAGTAGCGCCGCTTCGGCTCGAAGAAGATGACCGGGTCGTCGCTCTGGATGGCCTGCTGGAGCATCCAGTACGCGTCGGAGGAGTTGGACGGCGAGACGACCTTGAGGCCCGCGACATGCGCGAAGAGCGCCTCCGGGGACTCGCTGTGGTGCTCGACCGCGCCGATGCCGCCGCCGTACGGAATGCGGATGACGACCGGCATCTTGATCTTGCCGAGCGCGCGGGCGTGCATCTTCGCGAGCTGCGTGACGATCTGGTCGTACGCGGGGAAGACGAAGCCGTCGAACTGGATCTCCACGACGGGCCGGTAGCCGCGCAGGGCCAGACCGATCGCCGTGCCGACGATGCCCGACTCGGCGAGCGGGGTGTCGATGACCCGGTCCTCGCCGAAGTCCTTCTGCAGTCCGTCGGTGACCCGGAAGACGCCGCCGAGCTTGCCGACGTCCTCACCCATGATCAGGACCTTGGGGTCGGTGTCGAGAGCCTTGCGCAGCGATTCGTTGAGCGCCTTCGCGAGCGGGAGCTTCTGTACGGCCATGACTAGTTGCCCTCCTCGGCGAAGGACGCCTGGTACGCGAGGAACTGGGCGCGCTCCTCGTCGACGAGGGCGTGCCCGTCTGCGTAGACATTCTCGAAAATCGCCAAGTGGTCGGGGTCGGGCATGGCCCGCACCGCCTCTCGCACCCGCTTGCCGAGCGTCTCGCTCTCCTCGTCCAGGGACGCGAAGAACGCCTCGTCGGCATGGCCGGCGTTCTCCAGATACGTACGCAGCCGCAGGATCGGGTCCTTGGCCTCCCAGGCCTGACGCTCCTCGTCCGCCCGGTACTTCGTCGGGTCGTCCGAGGTGGTGTGCGCGCCCATCCGGTAGGTGAACGCCTCGACCAGGGTCGGGCCCTCGCCCCGGCGGGCCCGCTCCAGCGCGGATCGGGTCACGGCCAGGCAGGCGAGTACGTCATTGCCGTCGACCCGGACGCCGGGGAAGCCGAAGCCCTGCGCGCGCTGGTAGAGCGGCACGCGGGTCTGCTTCTCGGTCGGCTCGGAGATCGCCCACTGGTTGTTCTGGCAGAAGAAGACGACCGGGGCGTTGTAGACCGCGGAGAAGGTGAACGATTCGGCCACATCGCCCTGGCTGGACGCGCCGTCGCCGAAGTAGGCGATGACGGCGGAGTCGGCGCCGTCCTTGGCCACGCCCATCGCGTAGCCGGTGGCGTGCAGCGTCTGCGAGCCGATCACGATCGTGTACAGGTGGAAGTTGTTGGTGGTGGGGTCCCAGCCGCCGTGGTTCACACCGCGGAACATGCCGAGCAGATTGGTCGGGTCGACCCCACGGCACCAGGCGACGCCGTGCTCGCGGTAGGTCGGAAAGACATAGTCGTCATCGCGCAGCGCCCGGCCGGAGCCGATCTGTGCGGCTTCCTGGCCCAGCAGCGACGCCCACAGTCCGAGCTCGCCCTGCCGCTGCAGAGAGGTGGCCTCGGCGTCGAAGCGGCGGGTCAGGACCATGTCCCGGTAAAGCCCGCGCAGCTCGTCCGGGGTCAGGTCGATCTCGTACTCGGGGTGCTCGACGCGCTCACCCTCGGGCGTCAGCAGCTGTACGAGCTGGGGCTCGGAACGCTGCGGCTCTTTCGCGGCGCTGACGCGCTTGGTGCTGCGTCGCGGTTTGCGCGCGGCAGTGCTCTCCACGGTCACGTGCGTGCTCCTCCGTCGGTCCGGCCCCCGGGGTCCGCCGGGAACCAGTGCGGCTCGCCTGGTATCCGTACCCGTGCACGGGGTGGGTGCCGCTCGGCCGGGATCAGGCGTGACAGGTGCCCCGGCGAGCGCCCTGCCAAAGGCACGTTACCCAGTGTGTCGCATTACTGCGAAACCCCATTTGACCTGCGATTTTGCTTGGATTTCCAAGTAAATCGAGAAATACGGGAACAACCACTGGTCACAGCCTTGCAGGCCGCCGGAACACCGGCACGTTATCCCGCAGACCCCGGGCACGGGAAGAGTAGATGGGTGAGACCGCTTTCTCGCGTGAAGCTGGAAAAATCAGTCTATTTACGCTGGATAGCTACGAAACTGAGCGCTGCGGCGCCGCTGAGCCGCCTCGGTCGAGGATGGCGCCGATGTGGTCGGCGAGGGCTTCGATCCGGTCTCCATACGCGTCGAGCCGCACTTCGTGACCGCGCACAGGCTGGATTATCCCGAAGAGCCGTCACCCCGCCACGCTGCGTGATCTAACATCTGGCGAGTGCCGCGCTCATCTGCAACTGCCCCACCCGTCGGTGCACTCCTGCGCCGCTACCAGGACACGGGCGAACCGCTCTCCTGCGAGCCCGTCACCCAGGGCCTGCTCAACCGCGGCTACCGGCTCGCCACCACCCGTGGCTCCTACTTCCTCAAGCACCACCTCGACGGCGACCGCGAGTCCATCGCCCGCCAGCACCGCGCCACCCAGCGGCTCGGGGCCCTCGGCGTACCGGTCGCACCGCCCGTCGAGGACACGCACGGCGACACGGTCGCGGTGATCGGCGGACGGTGTTACGCCCTCCATCCCTGGATCGACGGACGACACCGCGACGGGACCCAGTTGACGGCCGTCCAGTCGACGCGGCTCGGCTCGCTCCTCGGACTCGTCCACACCTGTCTGGAACAGGTCATGCCGGTGGACGCCACGGAGCGGCGGGAGTACGAGAGCGCCGATCCCAAGGAGACCTTCGCGCTGATCGACGAGCTGTTGGCGCTGGCGCGGGCGGCCCGGCCCCGGGACGCCTTCGACACGCTCGCCGAGCACCGGCTGCTCGAGCGGCGGGCGCTGCTGGAGCTCCACTCCGACCGCAGGCCCCCGCCGGCGTCCGCCGGGGGCTGGGTGCACGGCGACTTCCACCCGCTGAATCTGCTCTACCGGGGCGGCGAGCCGGCCGCGATCGTCGACTGGGACCGGCTGGGGGTGCAGCCGCGCGCCGAGGAGGCGGTGCGGGCCGCGGCGATCTTCTTCGTCCAACCGGCGGGGGAGCTGGAACTGACGAAGGTACGGGCGTATGCACAGGCCTACCGGCGAGCGGCCGGGGCAGACGCGGCGGAACTCGCGGCCGCCGTGCACCGCGTGTGGTGGGAGCGGCTCAACGACTTCTGGATACTGCGCTGGCGCTACCAGTTGCACGACCGAAGGGCCGACCCGCAGTTTCCTGCGGCGTCGGCCCTGGCGGTGTGGTGGACGAGAGAGTACGAGGCGGTGTGCGAAGCCTTCGCGGGATGAGCGGCGCGAACGAGATCGGGGACGAGGTCTGCAGGGCGAGCGGGGTCAACGGCGCGTACGGCATGGCGGCTTGGGCCGCGTCAGCCGCCGAGGCCGCCCGGGGTGCCTGCCTGACCGCCCGGCGTCCCACCCGGGTCGCCGCCGCTGCCCGTTGTGCCGCCGGGCGAGCTCGGCTCGTCCGTCGGCTCGGTCGGGTTGTCGGTCGGACCGTCGGTCGGATCGGTCGGATCGGCCGTCGTCGGATCGTCGGTCGGTGTCCCCGGATCGGTGGGCGTGTACGAATCGCTGAAGGAGGGCTGCTCGCTCGGCTCCTGATTGCCGCCCGTGGAGGTGTCCGGCTCCTCGCTCTGCTCGGTCTGCTCCTGGGACGGGGTCGGCGAGTCCTCCGGCGTCGAGGGGGTCTGAGTGACCGTCGTGCCGTCCTTCTGGTTGCTGCTGCTGTGGTTCGCCTTGTCCACCGCGAAGGCGATGCCTCCCGCGATCGCCAGCACCGCGAGCACGGCGAACAGCCACATCTTTCCGCGGCCGCCGCCCTTGCCCCCGCGACCGTCGCGGTGACCGCCGTCGTATCCGCCGTCGTTCGGGTTCATCGGCGGCAGGATCGGGCTCTGCGACGTCTCGCCGTGCACGGGATGACCCATCGCGGTCGGCCCCGTCATCCCCATCGCCGGGGTGATGGCGCCATCGTGCATCCCGACCGGACCTGTGTTCCAGGTGCCCGTGTGGCTGCCCTGCTGCTGCAGCATCTGCAGTCCGTACTGCACCGTGCCGCGCATCTCTTCCGCGCTCTGGAACCGGTCGTCCGGGTCCTTCGCGAGCGAGCGCATGACCAGTCCGTCGAGCTCCGGCGGCACCACGTCCGAGACCTCGGACGGCGGCAACGGGATGTCCTGGACGTGCTGGTAGACCACCGAGAGCGGGGTCTCGCCGGTGAACGGGGGCCGCAGCGCGAGCAGTTCGTACAGCAGACAGCCCGTGGCGTACAGGTCGGAGCGGTGGTCGACGGCCTTGCCCAGCGCCTGCTCGGGGGAGAGGTACTGCGGCGTACCCATGACCATGCCGGTCTGGGTCATCGTCGACTGAGCGCCGTGCAGGGCCCGCGCGATGCCGAAGTCCATCACCTTCACCGCACCGGAGTTGGTGATGATGACGTTGGCCGGCTTGATGTCGCGGTGCACGATTCCGTGCTGGTGCGAGTACGCGAGCGCCTCGAGTACTCCGGAGACTATGATCAATGCCTGCTCGGGCGGCGGGGCCTCCGCGTTGAGGAGCAGATCGCGGATGGTATGCCCCTCGACCAGCTCCATCACGATGTACGGGACGGTCTGACCGCCCACCACATCCTCGCCGGAGTCGTACACCGCCACCACCGCATGGTGGTTGAGGCCGGCGACCGACTGTGCCTCGCGCGTGAAGCGGGCCTTGGAGACCGGGTCCTCTGCGAGATCGGAGCGGAGCAGCTTGACCGCGACAGTGCGACCGAGCCTTACGTCCTCAGCCGCGAACACCTCGGCCATACCGCCGCGTCCGAGACGGTGCGTCAGGCGGTAGCGGCCGTCGCCGACCACTCCGCCGATGCCCCAGGAGTCCGCCGCATCCGGCGATCCGCCGCCGCCTGCTTCGGGATCGGGTGCCATCAGTCCTCGCCGTCGTTTCTGTCCGCGTGCGTACTGTGCGTGCGGGTGTTCGCTGTGTTCCTCGGGGTGCTGTGCCACGTCACGCTACAGCCTCCGCGCGACAGGCCCGATTCGAGATGGACCGGCCATCAAACCTGCTGCCGGTACGGGCAGGCAAATTCCATGCTCTTCCTGTAACGCTTCCGAGACGCTTCTTGTGCGTACGGTCACGGAACGGGCACCTGGCTTGACGTGCAGGGCCCCTCGGGCAGACTTGCCCCGTAATACGGATCACGGAATACCGGTCCGGGGCACAGATTCACGCGGCACACATCACACAGCACAGCGCACAGATCAGCGGGCAACGCGGACCATCGCGGACCACCGAGCCGTCGCGCCGAGGGGGATGCACAGTCATGAGCCAGGACGGCGCACAGGGCCGCTACGCGGGTGGTTCCGTAGCGGGCGGCCGGTATCAGCTACGCGACCTGCTCGGCGAAGGCGGTATGGCCTCCGTATATCTGGCGTACGACTCCGCGCTGGACCGCCAGGTCGCCATCAAGACGCTGCACACGGAGCTGGGACGCGAGCAGTCCTTCCGCGAGCGCTTCCGGCGCGAGGCGCAGGCCGTCGCCAAGCTGTCGCACACCAATATCGTGTCGGTCTTCGACACCGGTGAGGACGAGCTCGACGGCTCGCTGATGCCGTACATCGTCATGGAGTACGTCGAGGGCCAGCCGCTGGGATCCGTGCTGCAGGCGGACATCCAGCAGTACGGCGCGATGCCGGCGGACAAGGCGCTGAAGGTGACGGCCGATGTGCTGGCCGCGCTGGAGACCAGCCATGAAATGGGTCTGGTTCATCGCGACATCAAGCCCGGCAACGTGATGATGACCAAGCGCGGCATCGTCAAGGTGATGGACTTCGGCATCGCGCGCGCCATGCAGTCGGGGGTCACCTCGATGACGCAGACCGGCATGGTGGTCGGAACGCCGCAGTATCTGTCGCCCGAGCAGGCGCTGGGACGCGGTGTCGACGCGCGGTCCGACCTCTACTCGGTCGGCATCATGCTGTTCCAACTGCTGACCGGGCGGATCCCCTTCGACGCGGACTCGCCGCTGGCGATCGCGTACGCGCATGTGCAGGAGGAGCCGGTCGCTCCGTCCACGATCAACCGTTCCGTCACTCCGGCGATGGACGCGCTGGTGGCACGGGCGCTGAAGAAGAACCCGAACGAACGTTTCCCCAGCGCAGCGGCGATGCGCGACGAGTGCGCGCGGGTGGCGGGCGCCGGGCAGACGGGCGCGCCGGTGATCATCGGTGGCGCTCCGCCGAGCAGTGGCGCGGGCGTCGGTTCCGCGGTCTTCCCGCCGTTGGATCAGTCGACTCCGGCTCCGGCTCCGCAGAGCGTGCAGACGCCGTACCAGCCGGGTCCCTACGGCGCGCCGACCTCGGCCCCCACGCCGCATTACGGGTACCCGCAGACGCCCGCACCGGTATCGGCGTACCAGACGGCTGGCCCGGTGTCCTCGACGCCGCCTCCGTACACCATCTCGCCGCAGCCACATCCGCAGCCGGTTTCGGGCGGCAGCGGCAGTGGCAGGAACATGCCGGTCATCGTGGGGGCCATCGTGGTGGCCCTGCTGGCGATCGGCGGTCTGATCGCGGCGATCGCGCTGAACAAGGACCCGGGTGGCGGGGGCGGGGACAACGCGGGCGATGACCCGAGCTCGAGCGAGTCGGCGCAGGCCGGGGTCCTGGGCCCGGACCGTACGCGGACCATCGACGCGACGAAGTGCTCGGAAGCGTCGGAGGACGGCACCGACCCGGCGAAGGTCCAGGCCCCCCAACTGCTCTACAAGGACCTCCTCTCGGTCAAGGACTGCCTGCGGGCCGCCGGCTGGACCTGGAAGGTGACCGAGGAGAACAACCCTCAGTACCCCAAGGACGCCGTCATCATGCAGTACCCGAGTTCCGGCGAGGCTGTCGTACCGAAGAGCCAGGAGTTCGAGCTCACGATCTCCACGGGCAAGGCCGGCTAGCCCGACCCGACGGCATTCACGGCATTCACGGGGAACGGCCCGGCACGCGCTTCGCGTGCCGGGCCGTTCCCCGTTCCTTTGCCTCGAGATGCCGGAAACGTCATGACATGTGACGCTGAGTCCGATATCTCGGCGACTCGGCACGGGAGGGGGTCACCCGGTGACTCCAAGGCTCCGCACACAGTGCGCGATCACGGTCGCGTCACTCGTGCTGCTGGCAACGCCCTGCGCGTACGCCGACGAGGAGTCCGAGACCCCCGACCGCACTCCCACGGCCGCGCCGAGCGGCTCGGAGTCCCTCGCGGGGCGGCATGCCGGGGAGGGACGTCCGCGGCCGGGGCGGTCACCCAGAAGCACGAGCCCGAGTGATTCCGAGACCCAGGAGCACCCGGACCGGCCGGAACATCCGGACCGACCGGAACGTCAGGAGCATCAGGAACATCCGGACCGACCGCACCGTACGCCGTCTGCCGCGGCGCCCTCCTCACCATCCGCATCTGCCGACCCGTCCGATACAGGACTGTCCGCCTCCGAGCCCCCTCCCGCGGAGGATGAGGAACTCGAGACGGACAAGCAGGAGGATCTTCAGGAGGATCCGCTGCCCACTCCGACGCCTTCCCTCCCCGCGGCCGCACGTCAGCAGGCTCCGCAGGCGGTCCCCGAGGTCGTCGGGCGCCAGATCTCGCCGCTGTCGCTGGGGGCGGGGATGACGCTCATGGGGCTCGGAATCGGCTTCCTGGGCGTGCGGCTGAGGCGCCGTTGATCGTCATGTCCCCCTCAAGACGGACCCACAGGCTCCGCCTTTCGGTGGTTGCCGGGTCGGCCATACTCGGTATACATACTGAGTATGTCCATCCGTCACGGGCTTCTCGCCCTCCTCGAGCCCGGCCCTCGCTACGGCTCCCAGCTCCGTACGGAGTTCGAGTCGCGCACCGGTGCCACCTGGCCGCTCAACGTCGGGCAGGTCTACACGACCCTCAGCCGCCTGGAGCGCGACGGCATGGTCGCCCAGAGCGGCGAGGACGACGCCGGGCATGCGCTGTACGTCATCACCGACGCCGGGCGCGCCGAGCTGAGGAGCTGGTTCGAGACGCCGGTGGACCGCAGCAGTCCGCCGCGTGACGAGCTGGCCATCAAGCTCGCGATGGCGGTCGGTACTCCGGGCGTGGACATCCGTGCCGTCATCCAGGCCCAGCGCCACCACACCGTGAAGGCGATGCAGGACTACACCCGGCTCAAGGCACAGGCACTAGCCGCCCTCGAGGGCGCGCGCTCGCAGGAGCGTGACGACGTGGCCTGGCTGCTCGTCCTGGAGCAGCTGATCTTCCAGACCGAGGCCGAGGCGCGCTGGCTCGACCACTGCGAGGTGCGGTTGATCCGCCTCTCCACAGCGGCCGAGCGGGCAGCCGGACACTCGACGGCAGCTTCCCCGACCTCGCCCCCGCCACAGACCACATCGCCGCCGCAATCCGCATCTCCGCCGCAATCCACATCGCCGCCGCACCCCGCGTCCTCGACACAGCCCGCGTCTCCGGCGCACGCACGGCCCGCACCGCCGGCGTAGTCCCGCCGGGCTTCCCGCGCTTCCTGCGGCTCCCCGCTCATCTCGAGCCATCGAGCCGCCCCGTCACCGACCACCGAGTCTCTGTACGTCCGCTCGTACGTGCGCCATCCGTCCAAGGGGGACCCTTCCCATGTCCGACCACCAGTCACAGTCATCGCAGCAGCCCGTGCTGCAACTCCAGCAACTGACCCGTGTCCACGGCAGCGGCGCCACCGAGGTGCATGCCCTGCGCGGCATCAACCTCGATGTCTTTCCCGGCGAACTCGTCGCGGTCATGGGCCCGTCGGGCTCCGGCAAGTCCACGCTGCTCACCATCGCGGGCGGCCTCGACGCGCCCACCTCGGGTCGGGTGATCGTCGAAAACACCGACATCACCACCGCCGGGCGCAAGACGCTCGCCGCCCTGCGCCGACGCAGCATCGGCTACGTCTTCCAGGACTACAACCTCATCCCGGCCCTCACCGCCGCCGAGAACGTCTCCCTGCCGCGCGAACTCGACGGGATCTCCGCGCGCAAGGCCCGTACCGAGGCCGTCGCCGCGCTGGAGGAGATGGACCTCGGCCATCTCGCCGACCGCTTCCCTGACGAGATGTCGGGCGGTCAGCAGCAGCGGGTGGCCATCGCTCGGGCCCTGGTCGGCGAGCGGCGTCTCGTCCTCGCCGACGAGCCGACCGGCGCGCTGGACTCCGAGACCGGCGAGTCCGTTCTCGCCCTGTTGCGCTCACGCTGTGACAGCGGTGCGGCCGGCATTCTCGTCACTCACGAACCGCGCTTCGCGGCCTGGGCGGACCGCGTGGTCTTCCTGCGCGACGGCGCCGTCGTCGACCAGACCATCCGCAGCCAGGCCGACTCGCTGCTCTCCGGCCAGGCGGCAGAACTGTGATGACCTGGTACCACTCCTGGCGGGCCGCGATCCGTATCGCCCGCCGCGACGCCTGGCGCTCCAAGGGACGCAGCTTTCTCGTCCTGGCCATGATCGCCCTTCCCATCCTCGGCGTGAGCGCCGCGGATCTGACCCTGCGCAGCGCCGAACTCTCCACCGAGCAGAGCCTTGCGCGTTCGCTGGGGGCGGCCGACGCGCGGCTGGCGGACCCCGGCTACGGCGCTCTGCCCATCATGCAGACACCGGACGCCAACAGCTCCACCCCGGTGGGGGACTTCGAGAACAAGCCGTGGCCCGAAGGCAGGACCGATATCAACAAGGCGCTTCCGGCCGGCGCCAAGTCCCTGACGGACTCGATGGGTTCGGGCAAGCTGCGCACCACGCACGGTCTGCTGAACACCGAGATCCGCGAGTTGAAGTCCTCGGACCCGATAGCCAAGGGCATCATGGCCGTCGACCACGGTCGGCTCCCGCGGACTGCCGACGAGGTCGCCGCGACTACGCACTTCCTGGAGTCCAGCGGTCTGAAGGTGGGCTCCACGCTCACAGCGCGCGGACTCGACCGCGAGTACAAGATCGTCGGTGCGTACGAGCTCCCCGACGCGCTGAAGACCGACCAGGTCAACGCGCTGCCCGGCGCGCTGCTCGCCCCACTCGACAAGGCTCTCGAAAAGTCCGGACTGCCCGGCACCGAAACGACCACCACACAGCTGGTGAGCCTCTCCGGTGGTTTCACGTGGAACATGGTCAAGCAGGCCAATGCCAAGGGTGTGAAGGTCAACTCGCGCGCCGTCGCCCTCGACCCGCCGGCCAAGTCCGAGATCCCGATCTACCAGCAAGAGGGCTGGGGCGACTACGAGGAGAGCACGGCCGCCAAGGCCGCGGCCCTCGCGGCCGTCGGCACCGTCGTCGGGCTCGCGATGCTGGAGATCTGCCTGCTGGCAGGGCCCGCCTTCGCGGTCGGCGCCCGGCGCTCGCGCCGCCAGCTCGGCCTGGTCGGCGCCAACGGCGGTGACCGGCGCCATATCCGTGCCATCGTCCTCGCCGGCGGTCTGGTGATCGGGTTCGCCGCGGCCGTGGTCGGCACCATTCTCGGCCTACTCCTCACCTTCGTGCTGCAGCCGCTGCTCGAGGACTACATGGGCAAGCGCTTCGGCAGTTTCGACGTACGGCCGCTGGAGCTGCTCGGCATCGGGCTGCTCGCCGTGTTCACCGGCCTGATGGCCGCGATCGTCCCGGCCATCACCTCCTCCCGGCAGAGCGTTCTCGCATCCCTCACCGGCCGTCGCGGTGTACGCAAGAGCAGCCGGGTACTCCCGGTGATCGGACTGATCGCGGTCGGTCTGGGCGCTGTGATCGCGCTCTACGGGTCGACGATGACCGACCAGTCCGCGGTGGTCGCCGGCGGCAGCGCCATCGCCGAACTGGGCGTGGTCGCACTGACCCCCGCCCTGGTGGGCCTCTTCGGCCGGACCGGACGCATCCTTCCGCTCTCGCCGCGCCTCGCGCTGCGCGACGCGGTACGCAACCGGGGCCGTACGGCTCCCGCCGTGGCCGCGGTACTGGCCGCCGTCGCGGGCACGGTGGCCGTGGCGACCTACGCCGCGAGCAACGACGCCCAGGGCCGGGCCCAGTACGAGGCACGCCTGCCGCACGGGGCGGTCTCCGTGATGCTCGACGAGGCCGGCGGACGGGACATGCCCGCGGTGCGCGCCACCGTGCAGAAGCTGCTGCCGATCGACGTACGGGCCGACGTGGACCGTATCTCCGTCGGGAAGTCCAACTGCTCGATGTACGGCGGTGAAGAGGGCTGCGGACGCTACGAGGTCGTCGTGCCCAGGGCCAACCAGTGCCCGCTGTGGATGACCGACCCGGCCAAGCCGGATGAGGACCCTGCGTCGAAGTTCAGCAAGGCCGAACGCCGCAAGCTCAGCGACGACTGGCGTTGCAAGGAGCGCTCGGGCGCGGGCTCCATCTACGCCGACAGCGGTGTGCTGGTCGGCGACGCGAAGCTGCTGAAGGTGCTCGGAATCGAGGACGCTACTGCCGAGAAGGCACTTGCTGCCGGGCGGATCGTCTCGTTCGACAAGCGCAACCTGGACACCAAGGGAAAGATCAGCATCCGTCTGGTCACCGATATCAAGAAAGCCGACGAGGCCGCGTCGAAGGGCAAGGAGACCCCCGGCGAGATCAAGACGTTCTCCACGCACCAGGTCACCGGTGAGCCCAACTCGTACGGCATCTCGATGATCGTTCCGGCTGTCGCGGCCAAGGCCGCCGGTGTGACCACCGTCCCGCTCGGCGCGTACTACTCCACCGACAGGATGCCGAGCAGCGAGCAGCGCCAGCGGCTGGACGGAGAGCTCGACAAGACCGGCTCCAACATCGAGCTCCATGTCGAGGAGGGCTACACCAGCGAGAACAGCATCATCCTGCTGGCGTTGACCGTCTTCGCCGGACTGATCACGATCGGTGCGGCCGGTATCGCGACGGGCCTCGCCCAGGCCGACGCCGAGGCCGATCTGAAGACGCTCGCAGCGGTCGGCGCGCCGCCGCGGGTCCGCAGGACGCTCAGCGGGTTCCAGTGCGGTGTGGTGGCCACGATGGGTGTGCTGCTCGGCTCGGCGGCGGGTGTGCTCCCGGCGGTCGGGCTGCTGCTCGCCGAGAAGCGCCAGCAGCTGAAGTTCTACCAGGAGGCGCTGGACCAGGGCTTCGGCTCGGTCCACTCGGCACCGTATGTACCGATCATCGTGCCCTGGGGAACCCTGGCCGCGCTGCTCATAGCCGTTCCATTGGGCGCCGCGCTCCTGGCGGCAGTGGTCACCCGCTCCCGTGGGGCGCTGTCCCGCCGCGAGGCGACCTGACCGGCGCAACCAGGCGCTTTGTGCCCCCGTACGAGGGTGGATCACCCTCGTACGGGGGCACACCGTGTGGTGAGGCACTGATGCGAGAGAATGGCGGCATGGAGATGCCGAGGAATGAACGGTCGCAGGAGAGCCCCCATGTCTTTGTCGTGGGACAGGACGGCATGGCTCTCGGCGGCGGTGACGGTGACGACGAGTCGCGTGAGGTCCCGGTGACAGAGATGGTCGAACAGCCTGCGAAGGTCATGCGCATCGGAAGCATGATCAAGCAGCTGCTGGAGGAAGTCAGGGCAGCTCCTCTGGACGAGGCGAGCCGGGTCCGGCTCAAGGAAATCCACCACAGCTCCGTGAAGGAGCTGGAAGACGGCCTCGCCCCGGAGCTTGTCGAGGAACTCGAACGCCTCAGCCTCCCCTTCACCGACGAGGCGATCCCCTCCGAGGCTGAACTGCGCATTGCGCAGGCGCAGTTGGTGGGCTGGCTCGAGGGTCTCTTCCACGGAATCCAGACGGCGCTGTTCGCCCAGCAAATGGCCGCCCGCGCCCAACTCGAACAGATGCGCCGCGCCCTCCCGCCCGGCGCCCTCCACGAGTCGGAGGAAGAGGGCCCCCACGGCGCGATCCGCTCGGGACCGTACCTGTAGGGCCGTCGGCCCGACGGGCCGCGACGCCGCTGTTGTATGACTCAGGTGTGGGGGGTGCTTCGGCACCCCCCACACATCCATGTGTCCGCGTCCGTGGGCCGGGCACGGCGCCGGGCGGCCGGGGCGGCCGGGTGCGACGCGGCACCCCGAAACCACCGTGCCCGCACCGCGCGGGAAGCCGCCGCACCCTGTCGGCCCGCTCCCGAGACGGAGCCACCGCCGGCTGGCGCCCGCGGGGTCGCGGTCGCGGTCGCGGTCGCGGTCGCGGTCGCCCGAGACTGCTACCGCCACCGGCGGCCGGGTCCACGCCACACCCACACCCGCGCCTGGCACACCGGGCAGCCGACCGGCCTTGCCCGCCGCAGGGCAGCCGCCGCCAAATCGGACACGCGCCGCACCTTTGTCGCCCCGCGCCCCAGACGGCGCAACCGCCACCGGCGCCCGCCGGTCACGGGTCACGGGTCACGGTCGCCCGAGACTGCTACCCCCCACGTCCCGGCCGGGGTCTACGCCCCACCCACACCGCGCCTGGCGCACCGGTCGACGGGTCGGACACGCGCCGCACCTTCTCTGCCCGCGCCCAGGACGGCCACCGCCGGCCGACGCCCGTGGGGTCGCAGTAGCCCGAACTGCTACCGCCACCGCCGGCCGGCGCCAATCGGATCTACGCCAACACCCACACCCGTGCTGGCACAGCGGGCAGCCGACCGACGCATTTGCCCGCCGCGGGGCAGCCGCCGACGGATCGGAAGGACCGCCCCACCCGCGGCGACCTGTCGCCCCGCCCGAACCGTGCGGCGAAGCCGCCGCGGCAGCCGACGGCGATCAGAAGACCCCAGCAGCCGCGGCGATGCCGGACCGCGCCGGGGCGTGGGGGTACCTCGTACCCCCACGAGGGCCGGGCGGGTGGGCTCAGCCCGCCGCAGGCGCCACCAGCAGCACCTTGCCGACATTCGCGCCCGACTCCAGCACCCGGTGCGCCCCCGCCGCGTCCGGCAGCGGAACCGTGCGGTCCACCACCGGACGGACCCGGCCACCCTCGATCAGCGGCCATACATGCTCCCGTACGGCCGCCACGATCGACGCCTTCTCGCCGAGCGGGCGGGCCCGCAACGACGTCGCCGTGATGGCGGCCCTCTTGCCGAGCAGCGTCGCCAGGTTCAGCTCGCCCTTGACGCCACCCTGCAGGCCGATCACGGCAAGGCGGCCGTTGACCGCCAGCGCCTTCACGTTCCGGTCCAGATACTTCGCGCCGACGATGTCGAGGATGACGTCCGCGCCCGCCCCGTCCGTCGCCTTCTGCAGTTCCTCGACGAAGTCCTGCTCGCGGTAGTCGATCAGGATGTCCGCGCCCAGCTCCGCGCAGCGCGCCAGCTTCTCGGGCCCACCCGCGGTGACGGCCACCCGTGCACCCACCGCCTTCGCGAGCTGGATCGCCATCGTGCCGATACCGCTCGCACCACCCTGGACCAGCAGCGTCTCACCCGGCCGCAAGTGCGCGATCATGAAGATGTTCGACCACACCGTGCATGTCACCTCGGGCAGCGCCGCGGCCGTGACAAGATCGAGCCCCTTCGGCACGGGCAGCAGTTGCCCCGCCGGCACGGCGACCTTCTCCGCGTAACCGCCACCCGCCAGCAGCGCGCACACCTCGTCGCCCACGGCCCAGCCCGAGACACCTGGCCCGAGCTCGGTGATCCGGCCCGAGCACTCGAGGCCGGGGTACGGGGAGGAGCCGGGGGGCGGATCGTAGAAGCCCTGGCGCTGCAGCAGATCGGCACGGTTGACGGCACTCGCGACGACCTCGACGAGGACTTCTCCCTCGCCGGGTACGGGATCGGGCACCTCGGCCCACACAAGCGCTTCGGGGCCACCAGGTTCGGGAATCGTGATCGCATGCATGGCCGCGAGGCTACTCCGGGGTGGGCCTACTCAGAGGTGTTGAGGGGCTGGACGTTCGACGCACGCACGATCGTGATCACGCGATCCGTCAGCTGCAGCGGACTCGCCGCCGGGTCGTCGTAGCCGATCAGCCGGTGCCCGCGCAGCACGCTCACCACCAGATCGTCGGTCTCCCGCACACTGCGGCCCACCTCGGCCTTGGTCACCGGCCGTTCGATGAGGTCGAGGCCGCTGCCCTGCTGGATCAGGTCCTCCATCACCGTTCCCGCGCTGGGGCTGAGCACGGACAGGCCCAGCAGCCGGCCGGCCGCGCTCGCGCTGGTGATCACCGCATCCGCGCCTGACTGACGCAACAGCGGCGCGTTCTCCTCCTCGCGCACCGCGGCGACGATCTTCGCACCCCGGTTGAGCTGGCGCGCGGTCAGCGCGACCAGAACCGCGGTGTCGTCCCGCTGTGTCGCGATGACGATCTGACGTGCCTTCTGCACCTCGGCGCGGATCAGCACATCGCTGCGGGTCGCATCGCCGATCACCCCCACATAGCCCTCGGCATTGGCGGCCTCGATCACCTTGGTGCTGGGGTCGACGACGATGATCTGTTCCTTCTTCAGCCCCGTGGCGGTCAGCGTCTGAATCGCGGACCGTCCCTTGGTGCCGAAGCCGACGATGACCGTGTGCTCACGCAAGCCAAGCCTCCAGCGATTCAGCCGCCATTCCTCCCGGGTCCGCTCTGTGAGGACCTCAAGAGTGGTACCGACCAGAATGATCAGAAAGAGCACACGAAGCGGCGTCACCAGCAGCACATTGGTGAGCCTGGCTCCGGCGCTGTACGGGACGATGTCGCCGTATCCCGTCGTGGAGAGCGTCACCGTCGCGTAGTAGACGGAGTCGAGGAAATCGACGGAATTGTCGGAGTTGTCGTGGTATCCGGTCCGGTCGGACCAGACGATCAGCACCGTCAGCGCCAGCACCCCCAGCGCCATCATCACCCGCTTGGCGACCTGGCGGAGCGGGCGCTCGACAATACGGCGGGGAAGTTTCACCCGGCTGGTGACCAGGTGCTCGTCGGCACCGCGGGCCATGGCGTCATGACCGGGAAGTTTCACGTGAAACACCCACCCTGGGCGTTCGACGGCGCCCAGGGCAGATCGAGGACCTCCAGCTCGTCGCCGGCACGCGCGCCGCCCGGGGGCACGACGGCAAGTCCATCGGCGGCGGCGATACCGCGCAGCATGGCCGGTCCGTTGTAGTGCAGCGGGACCAGCTCGTCGGCGCGGTGGACGAAGGGCACAAGGCGGGTGTCGTACGGGTGCCCCTGCACCTCGTCACGTACGGGGGCGCGATAGGAGGAAGGGGTGGGTCGGGCAGCGAGTGCGCACAACAGCGGCTCGGCGAGGGTGAGAAGCCCGGAGACGGCAGCGAGTGGATTACCCGGCAGGCCCACCAGGTATCTGTCCGGTGAACCGTCGGGCCGGTTCGGGTCCGGGGCGAGCCGGGCCAGCAACATCGGATGGCCCGGGCGTACGGCTACTCCGTCGACCAGCAGCTCCGCGCCCGCCTTGCGAAGCACCGGATGGACATGGTCGACCGGACCCGCGGCCGTGCCACCGGTGGTCAGGAGGAGGTCGGCCTCGGAGGTGGTGATGGCCTGGTGGAGGGCTTCGGCGTCGTCACCGAGACGGCGCGTGGCGATGACCCCGACGCCGAGAGCGCGCAGCCAGGGGCCGATCATCGGCCCCAGGGCGTCGCGGATGAGGTCGTCGCGGGGGAGTCCGGCGGTGAGGAGTTCATCGCCGAGGACGAGGATTTCGACACGGGGCAGGGGGACCGTGAGCAGTTCGTCGTAGCCGGCGGCCGCGGCCAGGCCGAGTACCGCGGGGGTCACCAGGGACGCGGCGGGCAACAGTTGGTCGCCGGAGCGGCACTCCTGTCCGCGCGGCCGGATGTCCTGGCCGGGGACCACCTCGCGCTCGGCGTACAGCTGGCTCTTGTCCATGTCGGTGCGGCAGTGCTCGGTGCGGATCACCGCGGTGGCCTCGGGCGGAATACGGGCGCCGGTGGCGATCCGTACGGCCGTTCCGTCAGGGAGCGCCGGGGCATCGGCGTGCCCGGCCAGGATCGGGCCGTCACCCCGAACGGCCCATGGGCCGGGCCCCGCGACGACCCAGCCGTCCATCGCGGAGGTGTCGAAGGAGGGCAGATCACAGAGCGCGGTCAACGGCTCCGCGAGAATCCGGCCGAGGGCCTGCTCGAGAGGCACACGCCGAGTGCGGGGCGGAGCGGCGCGCCCAAGACGTACGGCGAGAGCGCGGGCATCGGGCCAGGGGGTGGCGCGGTGCCGGGTCGCGCCGGGGACGGGGGGCGACGGCCGCCGGGTCTGGCTGCCGACCAGCGCGAGGGCCTCCTCGACGCCGTCCGCATCGGGCTCGTCCATGGCTCCGTCAGCAGCGTCGACCTCATGGCCCCGACCAGTCATCCGGCGTCGACCTCGTCGGTGTCGTCGGTGGGCTTCTCGCCTGTTGCGGCCGGACCGGCCCCGGTGCCGACGGCGGCCTGATCGGTCTCGTCGGCCCAGCGCGCGGCCAGTGCGGCGGCCTTGCGGGCGGCCTCGGCGACCGCCTCCGGCCCGCCGCCCGCCTTGGCGGCTGCGTAGCCCACCAGGAAGGTGGTGAGTGGCGCGGCGGGGCGCGCGACGCCATGCGCGGCGTCCCGGGCGAGGTCGAGCAGGGCGCCGGTGTCGACATCGAGATCGATGCCGAGGTCGTCCTTGACTGCGGTGATCCATTCGTCCAGCACGTTCCCATGCTCCCTGATACGGGCCCGGGCTGCGGAGATGTCCTCCCAGGTGTCGCAGTCGAAAGAGGCGAGCGGCTCCGCGGCGATCCGGGCGAGGTCCAATTCCTGGGTCAGCAAACGCAACGGCAGCCCCGTCAGACTCCCGTACTCGGTGGCGAGGAGCGCGAGTTCACGGCGCAGCGGTTCGGTGCGGTACGCCGCGACGAGGGGCTGGTCACGGCCGCCGGCATCGGTGAGCAGGGCCGCCTCCCGCCCGCTTGTGTCGAGGGCGCCGATCAGCTGCCGCACCGTCCGCTCCCCCAGGAACGGCAGATCGGCGGAGAGCACCAGGACGGCCGGTGCCCCGATCTGCCGCACGCCGGCGTCCAGCGCGGCGAGCGGCCCACCGCCCGGAGGGTCCTCGCGCGCCCAGACCACGGGACGCGCGGTGGCCCGGCGGCCCCCGACGACAACGGTGCACCCCGCATCACGGCACACGCCGAGCACACGGTCGAGCAGGGCCCGCCCGCCCACGCTCACCGCAGGCTTGTCGGCGCCGCCCAGCCGCTTCGCGGCACCTCCGGCGAGCACGATGGCGTCATACGCGGTCATCCCTGCAGTATGGGCCGCGATCGCGCGGGCGGGGAGCCCCGCTTGGATCTCTCTTGACATGTGGACGGGGTGGGCCGTCCGGTGGATCTACAGGCTGCGCAGCAGCACTGCCGGATGCTCCACGCAGTCGGCCACGTACCGCAGGAAACCGCCTGCCGTGCCGCCGTCGCAGACCCGGTGGTCGAAGGTCAGCGACAACTGGACGACCTTGCGGACGGCCAGCTCGCCCTGGTGCACCCATGGCTTGGGCACGATCCGGCCGATGCCGAGCATGGCCGCCTCCGGGTGATTGATGATCGGCGTGGAACCGTCGACGCCGAACACGCCGTAGTTGTTCAGCGTGAACGTCCCGCCGGTCAGATCCGCCGGAGTCAGCGTTCCGTCCCTGGCCGCATCCGTCAGCCGCCCGAACTCCGCGGTCAGCGACTCGGCCGAGCGGCTGTGCGCATCCCGTACGACGGGGACGACCAGTCCTCGCTCGGTCTGGGCCGCGAACCCGAGATGCACCTCGGGCAGGCGCACGATCTCCCGGGCCTCCAGGTCCACCGTGGAGTTCAGCTCCGGGTGGCGGGCGAGCGCGGCGGTACAGATCCGGGCGAGCAGCGCCAGAAGCGAGATCTTCGGACCGCCCGCGGCGTTCATCGAGGCCCGCGCGGCCATCAGCTCGGTCGCGTCCGCGTCGACCCAGCAGGTGGCGTCGGGTATCTCGCGTCGACTGCGGGACAGCTTGTCGGCCACGGCCCCGCGGATGCCACGCAGCGGTACGCGCTCACCGCGCGTACCGGAGGCTACTGCGGTGGTGGCCACGGCAGGCTCCGGCGCGGCAGTCGCGTCGGCGGCGCACATGGCGCGCTCGACATCGGCTCGCAGGATCAGACCGTCCGGCCCTGAGCCGGTCAACCGGCGTAGATCGAGGCCGTGTTCACGGGCGAGCCTGCGGACGAGCGGCGAGATGACAGGCACGGGCCCGTCCTGCGTCACATGCTCGGCGGGCGCCGGAGCCTCGACCCGCGCCTCAACAGGCGCCGGAGCCTCGACCCGCGCCTCAACAGGCGCCGGAGCCGGGGCAGGCGCCGGAGCTGCGACAGGCCTGGGCGCAGCAGGCGCGGCCGCAACAGGCGCGGCAGGCCGGATACGGCGCCTGCGGGCAGCCGGCGCCCCCGTCCCGTAACCGACCAGCACATTGCCTGACGACTCTCCGCCGGATCCCGCGGAGTCGGGCGAGCCCGAGGATCCCGCGGAACCGACCGGTTCCACAGCACCGACCGCGACCGTCAACAGGGGCGCCCCGACCGGCAGTTCCGTGCCCTCCTCGCCGAAGCGCGCGGTCACCACGCCCCCGTACGGGCACGGCACCTCCACCATCGCCTTGGCCGTCTCGACCTCGACGACCGGCTGGTCGATCGCGACGACATCGCCCACGGCCACCAGCCAACGGACGATCTCCGCCTCGGTCAGCCCCTCCCCGAGATCCGGGAGCTTGAATTCGAGCACCTGGGCCATCAGCTCCCCGCCTCCCACTGCAGTCGCGCCACCGCGTCCAGCACTCGGTCCACTCCCGGCAGATGATGCCGCTCCAGCATCGGCGGCGGATACGGAATGTCGAACCCCGCGACCCGCAGCACCGGCGCCTCCAGATGGTGGAAGCAGCGCTCCGTCACCCGTGCGGCGATCTCCCCTCCGGGACCGGCGAAGCCGGTGGACTCATGGACGACGACCGCCCGGCCCGTACGCCGCACGGACGCACAGACGGTCTCGTCGTCGAAGGGCACCAGCGAGCGCAGATCGACGACTTCCAGGTCCCAGCCCTCGGCCGCGGCGGCCTCCGCCGCCTCCATGCAGACGGGTACCGACGGCCCGTAGGTGATGAGGGTGGCGCTGCGCCCGGGACGCCGGACGACGGCCCGGCCTATCGGCTCGACCACGGACGGCGTATCCGCCGACCACTGCGCCTTCGACCAGTACAGCCGCTTCGGCTCCAGGAAGACCACAGGGTCGTCGGAGGCGATCGCGGCACGCAGCAGCCCGTACGCGTCGTCGACCGTCGACGGCGTGACGACATGGAGCCCCGGAGTCGCCATGTAGTACGCCTCGGACGAGTCGCTGTGGTGCTCCACACCGCCGATTCCGCCGCCGTAGGGCACGCGCACAGTGATCGGCAGCGGCATACCGCCCCGAGTGCGGTTCCGCATCCGCGCCACATGGCTGATCAGCTGCTCGAACGCCGGATAGGCGAAGGCGTCGAACTGCATCTCGACGACCGGCCGCAGCCCGTACATCGCCATACCGACGGCGGCGCCGAGGATGCCCGCCTCGGCGAGCGGTGTGTCCGTACAGCGGTCCTCGCCGAACTCTTTGGCGAGCCCGTCCGTCACCCGGAAGACTCCGCCGAGCGTGCCGACGTCCTCCCCCAGCACATGAACGGACGGATCCTCGGCCATCGCGTCGCGCATCGCGCGCTGCAAGGCCTGAGCCATGGAAGCGGGCTTCACCGCGGCCGTGGTCATCGCGCCTCTCCCTCCGCGTCCAGCTCGGCCCGCAGCAGTGCCGCCTGCTCCCGCAGCTGGCTCGTCTGCTCGGCGTAGACATGCTCGAAAA
This sequence comes from Streptomyces sp. NPDC002926, assembly GCF_053591755.1. Taxonomy (NCBI): domain Bacteria; kingdom Bacillati; phylum Actinomycetota; class Actinomycetes; order Kitasatosporales; family Streptomycetaceae; genus Streptomyces; species Streptomyces sp. NPDC002926. The sequence continues at coordinate 312,790 of NZ_JBSFUK010000002.1, read as the reverse complement.
GGTCCATCGGGTCGAGCACCGGGTCTGCGTTCATCCCGTCGCGCAGCGCCGCGGCCATCGTCTCGGCCGCCTCGGCAGCCGCCCGTATGCCGTCCTCGTCGAGCAGACCTCGCTCTGTCAACTCCCGCTCCAGCAGCCGGATCGGATCGTGTGCACGCCAGGTCTCGACCTCGCTCTCGCCCCGGTAGCGGGTCGCGTCGTCGGCGTTCGTATGGGCGTCGATGCGGTACGTCACGGCCTCGATGAGCGTAGGACCGCCACCGCGCCTGGCCCGCGCCACGGCCTCTCCGAGCACCTCGTGGACCGCGGCCGCGTCGTTGCCGTCGACGAGCCGACCGGGCATGCCGTACCCCACGGCCTTGTGGGCCAGCGAAGGGGCCGCCGTCTGCTTGGCCAGCGGCACCGAAATGGCGAAGCCGTTGTTCTGGACGAGGAAGACCACGGGGGCCCGCCACACGGCGGCAAAGTTCAACGCCTCGTGGAAGTCGCCCTCGCTGGTGCCGCCGTCGCCGACCATGGCGAGCGCGACAACGTCATCGCCCTTGAGCCGCGCGGCGTGCGCCAGGCCCACGGCGTGCGGCAGCTGCGTGGCCAGCGGCGTGCACAGGGGCGCTATGCGGTGCTCATGCGGGTCGTAGCCGGTGTGCCAGTCTCCGCGCAGCAGCGTCAGCGCCTGTACGGGGTCGAGACCGCGCGCCACGGCCGCGAGGGTGTCGCGGTAGCTGGGGAAGAGCCAGTCCCGCTCCTCCAGCGCCAGTGCGGCCGCCACCTCGCACGCCTCCTGCCCGGTGCTCGACGGGTAGACGGCCAGCCTGCCCTGCTTGGTCAGGGCTGTCGCCTGGACGTTGTACCTGCGGCCGCGCACCAGCTCCGCGTACAGCCGCAGCAGCAGCTCGGGGTCGGCACCGGCTGCGGCGTCCGTGCCGAGCACGCGGTACGGCTCCGGATCCGGGAGCAGTGGTGCGGGGTCGGTACGGGGCTTCCACGCCGGGGGCGGGGTGGGCCGGTAGGCGGCAGCGGCACCGGGGAGCTCCTGGACCGTCATGCTGCTCTTTCTCAACGCGAGCACCTCCTCGTGGGAGCGACGACGAAAGCAATGACAAAGCAATGGCGAAATGGCGCGAGTGTGTCGCGCCTCACCTACCGATTGTTCGGTCGTGGACGCATTTTGGCTACAGGCGCCTTCAGCCTGTGGACAAACGGTTCTCCACAGCCTGAGATGGAGACAGGTCGTCCATGCCAGGGAGGCGGGGGGATATGGCAGCTGAACAAATGGCCGAGAGCGGTGACCGCGCGGATCAGGCACCTCCGCCGCGACCGCTCGACGCCATCGACCGAGACATCCTGCGCATCCTGCAGTCGGACGGGCGCGCCTCGATACGCTCCGTGGCCGAACGGGTCCACGTCTCCCGCGCGAACGCCTACGCCCGTATCAACAGGCTCATCGACGACGGTGTGATCCGCGGCTTCAGCGCGCGTGTGAACCATGAACGAGCAGGTCAGGGAGCCTCCGCCTACATCACGCTCAAGATCGTGCAGAACTCCTGGCGCACGGTGCGCGAGCAGCTGCAGGCGTTGCCCGGCGCCACCCACATCGCGCTGGTCAGCGGAGACTTCGACGTACTCCTGCTGGTGCACACCCCGGACAACCGCACGCTGCGCGAGCTCGTCCTGACCAGGCTCCAGTCCATCCCGGAAGTGCTGTCCACGCGCACGCTGCTGGTCTTCGAGGAGACGGATCTCGATCCGGGCCCGGGGCAGATCGCGGAGCCGCCCCCGGATGCCGAGCCGCTGCTGTAGACCCGGCCGACCCGGTGGGTCCAGTGGGCCGGCCCGCTCAATGAACCATGGCCGCACTCGGCACCGTCGGCTCTAGGAGTCCGTGCGCAGCCCGTCGAAGGCCAGTCGTACGACCGCCTCGGCGACCTGGTCGCCGTCGTAGCCGCCACCCGCATGCGGCCGGTACCACTCCACCAGGGAGTTCACCATGCCGAAGAGCAGTCGGGTCGCCAGCCGGATGTCCATGTCCGCGCGGAGGTCGCCGTCCGCCGCGGCCGCCTTGAGCAAGTCGGCGACCCGCTGGTCGAACTCGCGGCGCCGCTCCATCGCCCACCGCTCGGTCTTCGTGTTGCCCCGTACGCGCAGCAGCAGCGTCACATAGGGCAGCTCGGCCATCAGCACCTCCACGGTGCGCCGGGTCACGTACTCGACCCGCTCGATGGCCCGTCCCCGTACGGCGCCCGGCTCGTCGAGGATCGCGAAGAGCGAGTCGAGCGCCCGGCTGACCGCACGCCGCAGGAGCTCCTCCTTGCCGGCGACATGGTGATAGATCGAGGACTTGGAGATGCCGGCCGCCTTGGAGAGATGCTCCATGGACGTGCCGTCGTACCCGCGCTCGTTGAAGATCCGGACGGCGACGGTCAGCAGTGTCTCGGGGGTGTAGGTGTCGCGCTTGGCGGTGGTCATGAGGCGTCCTCCTGTGAGGTCTCGTACGACCACTGATGGAGGGCGAGAGACCGGGCGTAGCGTCCGGTCGGCACGCTCTCATGAAGGTTGCCGAGCAGTTCCCACGCCCAGTCCGGTCCGAGCTTTGCGTTCCATTCGACCGGTCCCAGAGGGTAGTTGACCCCGAGGCGCATCGCCGTGTCGATGTCCTCCGCGGTCGCGACCCCCTTGGCGACCGCGTCCAGTGCCAGGTCGCCGAGCATCGCGACGGTACGGGCGACGATCATGCCCGGTACGTCACCGATGACGCTGACCTGCTTGCCGAGCGCCTGGAAGAGGCCGGTCGCCTGTTTGAGCGTCTGCTCCTGGACGCTGTCGGCGGCGGACAGGGCGATCCGGGTCGCGGACCGGTAGTCGAGTGCCAGATCGAAGTAGACGACATCCCGGAATTCGGCGGATGTCTGGCCGTCGGCGAGGACCAGCTGGCCTCCGCTGGGCAGCAACAGCCGCGTTCCCTTGTCCTCGTCCTCGCGCCGCACCATGATGCCCGCGTCGCTGATCATCGCTATCAGCTCCCCGGCGGCCCCCAGATCGCCCTCGACCACGACGTACTCGGGGGCGTCCGCCGGCTCCGCGGTGTGCGGAGCGGGCTTCGTCGCCCCTTCCGCGTACGAGAACCAGCCGTGGCCGGACTTCCGGCCCAGACGGCGCGCCTCGACCAGACGGCGCTGCATGAGGGAAGGGAGGAACTTGGGGCTGTGGAAGAAGGACTCCCACACCGAACGTGTGACGGCCTCGTTGACGTCCTGGCCGATCAGATCGGTGAGCTCGAAGGGGCCCATTCTGAACCCACCGGACTCTCTGAGGACCGCGTCGATGGTGGCGGGATCGGCGCCCTGCTCCTCGTACACCGCGAAGGCTTCCGCGTAGAAGGGGCGGGCGACGCGGTTGACGATGAAACCAGGGGTGTCGGCACAGCGCACCGGGGTCTTGCCCCAGGCCGCCGCCGTCGCCCACGCGCGCGTGGCCGTCTCCTCGTCGGTCGCATGGCCGCTGACGACCTCGACGAGGGGGAGCAGGGGCGCCGGATTGAAGAAGTGCAGTCCGACGAAGCGGCCTGGGCGCTCCAGGGCGCCGGCGACGGCCGTGACGGAGAGGGAGGAGGTGTTGGTGGCGAGCAGGCAGTCGTCCGCGACGATCTTCTCCAGCGCCGTGAACAGCTCCTGCTTGACCGCGAGTTGCTCGAGGACCGCCTCGACGACGAGCGCCGCGTCGGCGAGCTCGGCAAGATCGGCGGCCGGATGCAGTCGCGCGCGGGCCGCGTCGCGCGCGGAGGCGTCCATCCGGCCCTTCTCGACCAGCCGGTCGAGGCGCGCGCCGATGGCTTCCGCGGCCTGGGCCGCCCGTCCGGGAACGGCGTCGTAGAGACGTACGGGATGTCCGGCAACGAGGGCGACCTGGGCGATGCCCTGCCCCATGGTGCCGGCGCCGACGACGGCGACGGTACGGCTCTCGCCGATGGCGTCGATGGGCTCGATGGCGGTCATGGGAGTGATCCTCCCCGATGAGTTGTCCACAGGTTTGACAGGCCCCCTTGTACCGACCGATCGTTCGGTTACTCTAACTCTGTCAATCCTTCCCTGCCCAGCTCGACGAGGAGTTGGTCCTTCATGCAGCTGACCGAGACCCACCGGCCCACGCTCGACCAGGCCCTCGAGGCGATCCGCACCCGCGCGTACTGGTCCCCGCATCCCGAGCACCCCAAGGCCTACGGCGACACTGCGCCGGCCGACGGACTCGCGGCCTTCGAGGCCCTTCGCGACTCCCGCTTCGAGCTGGACCAGCCAGGCACGGACGGCTGGGCGGGCGGCGAAGTCTCGCCGTACGGCCCGGAGTTGGGCATCGAGTACCCGCACCCGGACATGGATGTTCTGCTGCCCGCGATGCGCGCGGGCATGGGCGCCTGGCGCGAGGCCGGCCCCGAGACGCGGGCTCTGGTCTGCGTGGAGATCCTTTCCCGCATCAGCGCCCGCACCCACGAATTCGCGCACGCGGTGATGCACACCAGCGGTCAGGCCTTCATGATGGCGTTCCAGGCGGGCGGCCCGCACGCCCAGGACCGCGGCCTGGAGGCCGTCGCATACGCCTACGCGGAGCAGACCCGCACGCCGGCCGCCGCCGAGTGGTCCAAGCCGCAGGGCAAGCGCGACCCGCTGGAGCTGCGGAAGACCTTCACCACAGCGGGCCGCGGTATCTCCCTGCTGATCGGCTGCAACACCTTCCCCACGTGGAACGGCTACCCGGGGCTGTTCGCCTCGCTGGCCACCGGCAACCCTGTCCTGGTCAAGCCGCACCCCCGCGCGATTCTGCCGCTCGCGCTCACGGTGCGCGTGGCCCGCGAGGTGCTCTCCGAGGCAGGCTTCGATCCGAACCTGGTCTGTCTGGCCGCCGAGCTTCCGGGCGAGGGGATCGCCAAGACCCTCGCGGTGCGCCCCGAGATCAAGATCATCGACTACACGGGGTCGACCGGTTTCGGCGACTGGCTGGAGGCCAATGCCCGCCAGGCCCAGGTCTACACCGAGAAGGCCGGCGTCAACACCGTCGTCATCGACTCCACCGACAACTACAAGGGGATGCTCTCCAACCTGGCCTTCTCGCTGTCGCTCTACAGCGGCCAGATGTGCACCACCCCGCAGAACCTCCTCATCCCGAGGGACGGCATCACGACGGACGCCGGACCCAAGTCGTACGACGAGGTGGTCGCCGATATCGCGGCCTCGGTGGGCGGTCTGCTCGGCGACGACGCTCGGGCGAACGCCCTGCTGGGTGCGCTGGTCAACCCCGATGTGAAGGGGCGCCTGGAGGCGGCTTCCGGACTGGGTGAAGTGGCTCTTCCGTCACGGAAGATCGCCAACCCGGACTTCCCGGACGCTGTCGTCCGTACGCCGGTCGTCGTCAAGCTCGACGGCGCCAAGCCCGACGCCGAAGCGGTGTACATGTCGGAGTGCTTCGGCCCGGTGTCGTTCGCGGTGGCCGTGGACTCGACGGCGGACGCGCTGGAGCTGCTTCGGCGCACGATCCGCGAAAAGGGCGCGATGACGGTCGGCGCGTACACCACCTCGGCGGAGACGGAGCGCGCGATCGAGGACGTCTGCCTGGACGAATCGGCGCAGCTGTCGCTGAATCTGACGGGCGGGGTGTACGTCAACCAGACCGCGGCGTTCTCCGACTTCCACGGCTCGGGCGGCAACCCGGCGGCGAACGCGGCACTGTGCGACGGAGCGTTCGTCTCGAACCGATTCCGTGTGGTGGAGGTCCGCCGCCAGGCGTGACGGCGGATGTGGCGGCAGAACAGGCCGTGCTCCGTACCGACCGTACGGGGCACGGCATCGCCGCCGCTCACCACATGCCCCTACGGGGACGGGATCTCCGCGTACCGCTGCACCCACGCATGCATCGCGATCGCCGCCGCCGCACCCGCGTTGATCGAGCGGGTCGAGCCGAACTGCGCGATCGAGCACACCATCGCCGCGTGCTTGCGCGCCTCCTCCGTCAGTCCGGGGCCCTCCTGCCCGAAGAGCAGCACGCACCGCCGCGGCAGCTCGGTCCGCTCCAGGGGCACCGATCCCGGCAGATTGTCGATCCCGATGATCGGCAGACCCTTGGCCGCAGCCCAGGCGGTCAGTGACTCGGTGTCCGGGTGGTGTCGCACATGCTGGTACCGGTCGGTGACCATGGCCCCGCGCCGGTTCCAGCGCCGACGGCCGACGATGTGGATCTCCTTCGCCAGGAAGGCGTTGGCGGTACGCACCACGGAACCGATGTTGAAGTCGTGACCCCAGTTCTCCACGGCCACATGGAAGTCGTGTCGCCGTGTGTCCAGGTCGGCGACGATCGCCTCGCGCGTCCAGTACCGGTACTCGTCGACCACATTGCGCCGGTCGCCCTCGGCCAGTAGCTCGGGGTCGTACCGCGCGTCCTGCGGCCACGGCCGCGGGTGCGGCCCGACGCCGACCTCGTCCGGGACGCTCTGCTTGCCCTGGAAGAAGGCGGCCTCGTCGTACTGAATCGGTTCCTCGGTGCTACTCACCCGACGAGCGTACGGGGCTGCTCCTGGCTTCCCTGCCGCTGCCGCGGCGCCGGATCCACCCGCGAGAACATCAGGTCCCGCCCCCGCACGGCCCGGCCACCCAGCCAGACCAGGAAGGCGGTAGGCAGGAAGACCGCGTCGGCGGCGATCATCGCGAGCGAGAAGAACGGCAGTCCGAGCAGCACGGCGATCGCGGCGTGCTCCAGCATCATGGCCGCCAGCAGGACGTTCTTGACGCGCCGGTTGAAGAGCGTGAAGGGGAAGGCGACCTGGACGATGACCGTGCCGTACGTCAGGACCATCACCATCACGCCGCCCGAGGCCAGCAGGTCGGAGAGGGCCGGCCACGGCGTGAAGTAATCGAGCTTGAGCGGGTAGTAGAGCGCGGTACCGTCCTGCCAGCGCGAGCCCTGGATCTTGTACCAGCCGGCCGTCGCATAGATCAGACAGACCTCGGCCATGATGACGACGAGCGCGGCGTTGTGCGCGAGGTTGGCGAGAACATCCAGCAGGGTGCGCGGCTCGCTGTACGGGGCGTACCGGCTCACCATCCACCACAGCCCCTGTGCCACCCACAGTCCCCAGAGAAGCAGCAGTATCAAGGAGCCGGTCTGGTTCAGAAAAGTGGCGCTGACCAGGCCGAATCCCAGCACCACCCAGAGCGCGGGTCCGACCCGGTCGCGGGGTGGCAGGCCGGGGACAGTGGCGACCGCGGCCCGCGCCGCCCGGCGCGCGTCCAGGGACCAGACGTGTCCGCAACGCGTCAGGACAAGATAGATCGCCATCAGATGGATGACGTTGTCGCCGCCGTCGCCCATGAAGATGGAGCGGTTCTGCAGTGACAGAACGCCGATCATGAAGAGTACGGACATGGTGCGGGTACGCCAGCCCAGTATGAGCAGCAGGCTGGACAGCACGGCGACGCCGTACACGATCTCGAACCAGAGGGTGCTGTCCGACCACATGAGCGCGGTGAAGGAGTCATTGCCCGCGATGAGCTGCCGCGACATCTCCCAGCTCCACGGACTGTCGGGCCCGTACATCTCGTGGCGGTTGGGCAGCTCGCGCAGGAGGAAGAGCAGCCAGCCGGCGGCGAAGCCGATCCGTATCGTCGCGCTCTGGTAGGGACCGAGGGCGGTGGAGGTGACGCGCTGGACGGTGCGGGCGACCCTGCCGTCGACGGTGTGGTTCACGTCCCCGCCTCCGTACGACCGTTACGGACTCCCCCGGGCAGATCCACGGCGGTCACCGTCCACCAGGGGAGGACCCGGTGGACGGGGCGGGTGTCTATCTTCTCGTCGCTCCACTGCGGGGCCTTGACCGAGCGGGTCGAAGACCTGAGCTGGATGCGCTCGACGGGGCCGCCCAGATCGTGCGCGTCCAGTCGCTGCATCACGATGCGGCGGACATAGCTCTCGGAGAGCTGGCCTCGCAGGCCGTTGGGGCGGTTGTCGTTGTCGTGCGAATTGACGTAGAAGTCCCAGCCCCGGCGCAGCTCGTTCTGCTGGACATGGCTGGGGAGGAGGTTGCCGCGGATCGCTCCGGCGTCCTCGGCGGTGAGGTCGATCCAGTCGCTGCTTCTGCGGCTGCCGTCGGAGACGGTGTACTCGGCCCTGACCTGCACGGCGACGTTCTGCTGGAGCGGGTTGGGAGCGAAGAGCTTCCAGTTCTGCTCGAACTCGGGATAGACCCAGCCGTCGACCGCCTCGCCGTACTGCTTGGTCACGGTGTTGGAAGGCGCGACATGCAGAAACACCATGGCCAGGTGGACGCAGGCGAGGGCGCCGACGATCGCGAGGGAGACGGCGGCGGCCACCTGGTAGGGGAGGGAAAGCGCCGCCATGCCAGTGACGGGGGCGGGTCCGGACCGGGATTCGGACCGGGGCTGTTGATCGGGCCGGGACTCGGGCTCGCTCAGGGACTCGGTCTCGGGCTCGGTCTCGGTCTCGGTCTCCGACTCGGACTCGGACTCGGACTCGGACTCGGACCGATAATCGGTCCCGGGCTGGCATTCGGGCTGGTCAGCGGGCTGGGGAGGGTCACCGGGCTGCGGCCGGGAGCTCAGACTCCTGGCGCTTTCGACGTCTGCGTCCTCGTAGGAGTCCATCCCGCCCCGATCCCCATCGGTCCACCTCAGTTATCCACAGGGTTGACACCCTACGGGCCGTCGACTCACCATTGAAGTCAATGAACCGAACGATCGGTCGGTAGGGGGCCCGGATGACGGCAGTGACTGCGGATACGTACGAGGCGGTTTTTGACGCCGCCGTGGCCGCCGACGAGCGCATCGAGCCACGCGACTGGATGCCGGACGCGTACCGGGCCACGCTGGTGCGCCAAATGGCGCAGCATGCCCACTCCGAGATCATCGGAATGCAGCCCGAGGCGAACTGGATCACGCGGGCGCCCTCGCTTCGCCGCAAGGCGATCCTGATGGCCAAGGTGCAGGACGAAGCAGGCCACGGGCTGTACCTGTACAGCGCCGCCGAGACTTTGGGCACGAGCCGCGACGAGCTGCTCGACAAGCTCCACGCCGGCCGCCAGAGGTACTCCTCGATCTTCAACTACCCCACGCTGACCTGGGCCGATGTCGGCGCGATCGGCTGGCTGGTGGACGGCGCGGCAATCACCAACCAGGTGCCGCTCTGTCGCTGCTCCTACGGCCCGTACGCCCGCGCCATGGTCCGGATCTGCAAGGAGGAGTCCTTCCACCAGCGGCAGGGGTACGAGCTGCTGCTCAGCCTCTCCCGCGGGACGCCCGCGCAGCGTGAGATGGCGCAGGACGCGGTGGACCGCTGGTGGTGGCCGTCGCTGATGATGTTCGGCCCCCCGGACGACGAGTCGGCCCATTCGACGCAGTCCATGGCATGGAAGATCAAGCGGCACTCCAATGACGAGCTGCGCCAGCGCTTCGTCGACATCTGCGTCCCGCAGGCCGAAGCCCTGGGCCTCACCCTCCCCGACCCCGATCTCCGGTGGAACGAGGAACGGGAGCACCACGACTTCGGCGCGATCGACTGGTCCGAGTTCCAGGAAGTCCTCAAGGGCAACGGCCCCTGCAACGAACAGCGGATCACCCAGCGCCGGCAGGCGCACGAAGAGGGCGCCTGGGTCCGGGACGCGGCCGCTGCGTACGCCACGAAGCACCAAGCACAGCACGTGAAGCCCGGGGAGGCGACAGCATGAGCAGCTCGACCGACTGGCCGCTGTGGGAGGTCTTTGTGCGCTCGCGCCGAGGGCTGTCCCACACCCACGCGGGAAGCCTGCACGCCCCGGACGCCGAGATGGCCCTGCGCAACGCCCGCGATCTCTACACCCGGCGGAACGAAGGCGTCTCGATCTGGGTGGTGCCCTCCACGGAGATCACCGCCTCTTCGCCGGACGAGAAGGACTCGTTCTTCGAGCCTGCCGGCGACAAGCCCTACCGGCACCCGACCTTCTACGAGATCCCGGAAGGGGTGAAGCACCTGTGACCACGACGGTGAATGCCGCGGCACTCGCTCTCGGCGACGATGCGCTGGTGCTCTCGCACCGGCTGGGGGAGTGGGCGGGCCATGCGCCCGTGCTGGAGGAGGAGGTCGCCCTCGCCAATATCGCGCTGGACCTGCTGGGCCAGGCACGGGTGCTGCTCTCTCTCGTCGGTGACGAGGACGAGCTGGCGTATCTCCGCGAGGAGCGGGCCTTCCGCAATCTCCAGCTGGTCGAGCAGCCGAACGGCGACTTCGCGCACACCATCGCCCGCCAGCTCTACTTCTCCGTCTACCAGCGCTTGCTGTACGGACGGCTGGCGGCCGGGGACAGTGAGTTCGCCGGGCTCGCTGCGAAGGCGGTCAAGGAGGTCGCGTACCACCAGGACCACGCCGAGCACTGGACCGAGCGGCTCGGTGACGGCACGGACGAGAGCCATGAGCGGATGCAGCGGGCGTGCGACGCGCTGTGGCGGTTCACCGGCGAGATGTTCCAGCCGGTCGACGGGCTGGACATCGACTGGCAGTCGTTGCAGGACAGCTGGCTCGAGACCGTCACCGCGGTCCTGGAGCGGGCGACACTGACCGTGCCCGGCGGACCGCGGTCCGGCGGATGGGCGGCGGGCGCCGGACGTCAGGGTCTGCACACCGAGTCCTTCGGGCGGATGCTTGCCGAGATGCAGCATCTGCACCGAAGCCATCCGGGGGCGTCATGGTGACCGAGATGATGACAGCTGAGTCCGCGGCCGGGGCCTCTGCCGGGACGACAAACAGGACCCCGACCGGGACCGATACGCGGCTCGAGGCCGAACTGCGCAGGCTCGCGGGCTCCGTGCCCGACCCGGAGCTGCCGGTGCTGACGCTGGAGGAGCTCGGCGTGCTTCGCGGAGTCCAGATCCTCGGACCCGGCAGGGTAGAGGTCGAGCTGACCCCCACGTACACCGGCTGCCCGGCGATCGAGGCCATGACCTCGGACATCGAGCAGGTTCTGCACGATCACGGGATACCGGACGTCTCGGTGATCAAGGTCCTCTCCCCGGCCTGGTCGACGGACGACATCAGCGAGGAAGGACGGCGCAAGCTCGCCGAGTTCGGAATAGCCCCGCCCCGCTCACACGCTGCGGAGGGACCGGTGCCGCTCACTCTCTCCGTGCGCTGCCCGCAATGCGGATCGACCGACACCGAGCTGCTCAGCAGGTTCTCCTCCACCGCCTGCAAGGCACTGCGCCGCTGCGTCGCCTGCCGCGAACCCTTCGACCACTTCAAGGAGTTGTAGATGTTCCATTCGCTCCGGGTCAGCGAGGTCGAACAGCTCACGGACGACTCGGTCGCCGTCACCCTCCAGGTGCCGCCCCGGCTGCGGGAGACCTTCCGCCACACCCCCGGTCAGCATCTCGCCCTGCGCCGACTCGTGCAGGGCCAGGAGATCCGTCGTACGTACTCCATCTGCGCTCCGGCCGCCCCGGCCGGCAGTGACCCGGTACTGCGCGTGGGCATCCGGCTGGTCGACGGTGGCGAGTTCTCGACTTATGCGCTCAAAGAGCTCACCGTGGGTGACACCGTCGAGGTGATGCCTCCGATGGGCCGGTTTCTCCTCGCGCCGCGTCCCGGGCACTTCGCAGCGGTCGTCGGCGGCAGCGGCATCACCCCCGTGCTGTCGATGGCGGCGACCGTGCTGGCGCGGGAACCGCAGGCCCGGTTCTGTCTGATACGCAGCGACCGCACCGCGGCGTCCACGATGTTCCTGGATGAGGTCGCCGATCTGAAGGACCGCTTCCCGGACCGCTTCCAGCTGGTCACTGTGCTCTCCCGGGAGGAACAGCAGTCAGGTCTGCCGTCCGGACGGCTCGACCAGGAGCGGCTGACCGGACTGCTGCCGGCTCTGCTTCCGGTGGCGGACGTGGACGGCTGGTTCCTGTGCGGCCCCTTCGGCCTGGTCCAGGGCGCCGAGCGCGCGCTGCGCGGGCTCGGCGTGGACCGGAGCCGTATCCACGAGGAGATCTTCCATGTCGACGACGGCTCCGCGCGCGCTTCGGCGTCGGTGACCGCCCCGGCCCACGCCTCACTCACCGCGACCCTCGACGGCCGGTCCGGCAAGTGGCCGGTACAGGAAGGGGAATCGCTGCTGGAGACAGTGCTGCGCAGCCGCTCGGACGCTCCGTACGCGTGCAAGGGCGGGGTCTGCGGCACTTGCAGGGCCTTCCTGGTTTCGGGCGAGGTACGCATGGACCGCAACTTCGCGCTGGAGCCGGAGGAGACCGACGCGGGCTATGTACTGGCCTGCCAGTCCCATCCGGCCACGCCGGAGGTCGAGTTGGACTTCGACCGCTGACGACGACCGACCGCTACTGAGCCTCCGACCTCGCTGTCGTTCCTTCCGGGCCATGTTCCTTTCAGGGCTGTGTTCTTTTTCAAGAACGTGTTCTATCTTGACGGTCCGTCAGGAACTGATTCGGGCAGCGCCGGTGCGTGGGAGGACAGGCAGTGGACTTCACCTTCACCGAGGAGCAGCAGGCGGCCGTCGAGGCAGCGAAGGCGGTCTTCTCGGGCGTCGCGCCGGACGGAGTGCCGAGCCCCGCGCTCACTCCGGGCGCGGTGGCCGAGGAGTTCGACAGACCTCTGTGGGCCAAGCTCGCGGACACCGATCTGCTGAGTCTGGTTCTGTCGCCGGACCACGGCGGGGCCGGTCTCAACCCCATAGCGCTCTGCCTGGTACTGCGCGAGTCCGCGAAGGTGCTGGCACGGGTGCCGTTGCTGGAGACGAGCGCGGTCGCCATGGCCGTTGAGCGTTACGGCAGGGCGGAGTTGAGCGACGAGATCCTTCCCCGGATCGGCCGCGGCGAGCTGGTGCTGACCGTCGGCGCCAACGGCCGCACCGGCCATGACCCCGCCGAGCTCGCCGTCACCGCACGCCCGGACAGCGAGCACAGGGACGGCTGGGTGCTCGAAGGCGTGCAGACTGGCGTGCCCTGGGCGCAAGCCGCGGACCGGATCGCCGTACCGGCACACACCGATGAGGGCCGTGCCGTGTTCGCGCTGGTCCCCCGGGACCGGGAAGGTATCGCTCTCGCCGAGCAGATCTCCACCAGCGGCGAGCGCTTCGCCGAGGTCAGCCTGGACTCCGTGCGGATCGACAGCAGCGAACTGATCGACGCCGAGGGCGCCTGGGACTGGCTGCGCCAGCTCCTCGCCACCGGGACCTGCGCACTCGCGCTCGGACTCGGCGAGGGCGTGCTCTCCATGACGAGTGCGTACACCGGCAAACGCGAGCAGTTCGGCTTCCCGGTCGCGACGTTCCAGGCCGTCGCAGTCCAGGCGGCCGACCGCTATATCGATCTCCGCGCGATGGAAGCGACCCTCTGGCAGGCGGCCTGGAGATTGGCCCCGTCGCCCCGTGACCCCGGGGTCGGCGGTCCGCTGCCTGTGGCAGGCGACGTCGCGGTGGCGAAGATCTGGGCCTCGGAGGGTGTACGCCGCGTCGTCCAGACCGCACAGCATCTGCACGGAGGCTTCGGCGCGGACACCGACTATCCGCTGCACCGCTACCACGCGTGGGCCAAGCAGCTCGAGCTCTCACTCGGTCCGGCCGCGGCCCATGAGGAGGCCCTCGGCGATCTGCTGGCCGCCCATCCCCTCGGCTAGCGGATCGCCGACGCACGGCCGGCAAAGCTTCAGAGGACGGAGGCCGGGCCGCCGTTGTCAGTGACCATCGGACGCCCGGCGCCCTCCCAGGCGAGCATGCCGCCGTCGATGTTCACGGCATCGATGCCCTGCTGCACCAGATACTGCGTGACCTGCGCGGACCGGCCGCCGACGCGGCACATCACATACGCCCGGCGGCCGTCGGCCACTGCCTCGGTCACTTCACCGAAGCGGGCCACGAAGTCGCTCATCGGGACGTGCAGCGCGCCCTCGACATGCCCGGACGCCCATTCGTCGTTCTCCCGGACATCCAGCACCAGGCCGCCGGAAGGTACCGCCGCGACGTCCACCGAGGGCAGTGGGGCGAAATTCATGGGTCATGCCTTCTCTCGTGCGTTCGCAGCAGGGTCAGAGGCTTTCTGAGAAGCCTCGGGCAACCTACTGCACCATTCCGGACAGTTCCGCCTCACGCTCGGCGACCTGTGCCAGCAGCTGCTCGGCGATCTCCTCCAGCAGCCGGTCCGGGTCGTCGGGCGCCATCCGCAGCATCGCGCCGATCGCACTCTCCTCCAGCTCCCGGGCGACCTCGGTCAGCAGCTCCTTGCGCTGCGACAGCCACTCGAGCCGGGCATAGAGCTCCTCGCTCTCACTGAGTTGCTGCTCAGGAGGCACGGGCCCGGCCGCCCACTCCTCGGCCAGCTCCCGCAGCATGGCCGCGTCCCCGAGCGCGTACGCGGCGTTCACCCGCGTGATGAACTCATCACGCCGCGCCCGCTCCGTCTCGTCCTGGGCCAGGTCCGGATGCGCCTTGCGCGCCAGCTCACGGTAGAGCTTGCGGGCCTCCTCGCTCGGCCGCACCCGCTTCGGCGCCCGTACGGGCTGATCGTTCAGCATCGCGGCTGCCTCGGGGGACAGGCCGTCGGAGTCCATCCAGTCGTGGAAGAGCTCGTCGACCCCGGGCATGGGCATCACCATGGCCCGCGCTTCCTGTGCCTTGCGCAGATCCTCCGGGTCGCCGGTGGCTGCGGCCCGGGCCTCCGCGATCTGGGCCTCCAGCTCGTCCAGGCGCGCGTACATCGGACCGAGCTTCTGGTGATGCAGTCGGGAGAAGTTCTCCACTTCCACCCGGAACGTCTCCAGTGCGATCTCGAACTCGATCAGCGCCTGCTCGGCCGCGCGCACCGCCTTGTCCAGCCGGGCCTCGGGCCGCGTCTGCGCGTCCTGCTCTTCGTCATTCCGGGTCGTCGGCCCCCCGGGTGCATCCTCGGTCACCCGTCCAGCCTACGGGCGTGGCGGAGTCCCCCGTCACACCCCCAGCTCAGCGGCTATCCGACCGTTCTTGACCGCCGCCAGAAGCTCCTCGTGGTCCGCCTCCGTACGGTCCGCGTAGGTTACGGCGAAGCCGGCGACCGCCTCGTCGAACTCCTCGTTCTTGCCGCAGTACCCGGCGATCAACCGCGGGTCGGCGCTGTGCGCATGCGCCCTGGCCAGCAGCGCGCCTGTCATCCGCCCGTAGTCGTCGACCTGGTCAGGAGCGAGCGCCGCCGGGTCCACACTGCCCTTGCGGTTCCTGAACTGCCGCACCTGGAACGGCCGTCCGTCCACCGTCGTCCAGCCCAGCAGGATGTCGCTGACCACCTGCATCCGCTTCTGGCCGAGCACCACCCGGCGCCCCTCGTGCTCCGCATCCGCGACCGCGAACCCGGCGGCCGGCAGATGGGGCACCAGCGCCGAGGCCCGCGCCTCCTTCACCTGGAGCACCAGCGCTTCGCCCCGGTGGTCGAGCAGCAGCACCACATACGACCTGGTGCCGACGCTCCCGGTCCCCACCACCCGGAACGCCACGTCCTGGATCGCGTAGCGCGCGAGCAGCGGCAGCCGGTCCTCCGACACGGTGGCCAGGTACTCCGCGAGTGCGGAGGCAACGGCTGCCGCCTCCGCGTCCGGTACCCGCCGCAGCACCGGCGGCGCATCCACGAAGCGCCGTCCGCCGTCGCCGCACTCCTCCGTCGCCTTGGCGGCGAAGCGCGCACTCGTGTTGTTCCGAGCCTTCGCCGAGACCCGCTCCAGGGTGCCGAGCAGATCCCGCGCGTCCGTGTGGGAGACCAGCTCCTCGTCGGCGATGGCATTCCACGCGTCCAGCGACGGCAGCTTCGCCAGCAGCCGCATGGTGCGCCGGTACGCCCCAACGGTGTCGAACGCGGCCGCCCGGCAGACGGTTTCGTCCGCGCCTGCCACACGCCCCGCCAGCACGAGTGAGACCGCGAGCCGCTTGAGGTCCCACTCCCACGGGCCGACGACGGTCTCGTCGAAGTCGTTCAGATCCATCACGAGGCGGCCGCGCGCGTCGCCGTACAGCCCGAAGTTCGCCGCGTGCGCATCACCGCAGATCTGCGCGCCCACCCCGGTGACCGGTGTGCCCACCAGGTCGTGGGCCATCAGCCCGGCCGAGCCGCGCAGAAAGGCGAAGGGGGTGGCGGTCATCCGGCCCACCCGTATCGGTGTGAGCTCCGGCACCCGGCCCCGGCTCGACTCCTCGACGGCCTGGACCGCACCGGGCCGTTCCACGGCGAGCACCAGCGAGTCGTGCGAGGACCGCGGGATCCTGTCCCGAAGCGCCTTGCCCTCCGCCTTCGGCGACCGCGCAGTACCGGGGGCTGCAGCCGTCCCGTCCGCCGTGCGCCGCGCAAACCCGGCCACCACAGGAATGCGTCCGTGGCTGGAATCTGCCCCGCCGCCGCCCGACTCCGGTCGCTGCACCGGCGTCACCGTCCCAGCCTCGCTCATGACGCGGTGCCTCCCCGTTGTAAGACTTCAACATCAACTACCAGAGACCGTACCGCTGCCGGTCACGACCGTCTCCCCCTGTGGACAACGTGGATAACGCGGGGAGCAGCCCCGATCGGGCTCAGCAGCCGTTCGCGCCGCTGTGTCCCAGATACGTCTCCGCCCACAGCGCCAGCTCCTTGAGCGCGGGCTCCATCGCGGCCCCGGCCTCGGTCAGCCGGTAGGCGACCCTCAGCGGCGGCCCTTCGTCGACCTCTCGCACCACCAGCCCCGCCGCGCCCAGCTCGGCCAGCCGGTCCGAGAGCATGCGCTCGCTGATCCCCGGAATGGCTCGCCTCAGCTCGGCGAAGTGCACCGCGTGCTGCATAAGCACCGAGACGATCGGCCCGGTCCAGCGCTTGCCGAGCAGCTCGAAGACGCGCGTGATGCCCCCATCGACCTTCTTGCACGCATCGTCACTGTGTTCAGCCATGCCCTCAGAGTACTGCGCCAACCCCAGGGACTTACTAAAAATAAGTGACTATGCTATCCATAGCTGCATACGGAATTTCAGTACCCTCGCAACTCTCCCTGGAGCACCTCATGGCCACGCTGCTGCATCTCGACTCTGCCGTCTTCCCCCAGGGATCGGCCTCCCGCGACATCACCACGGCGTTCGTCCAGGCCTGGCAGGAGCAGCACCCCGAAGGCAAGGTCGTCTACCGCGACCTCGCCGCCGCCCCCCTGCCCCATCTGGACATCGCCGCCGTCTCCGCGGGCATCGACAACCCCCTGCGCGCCGAGCTCGCCGCCGAGCTCGAAGCGGCAGACGCCGTGCTGATCGGCGCACCGATGTACAACTTCACGATCCCCTCGACCCTCAAGGCATGGCTTGACCAGGTGATCGTCGTCGGTCACAACGCGAGCGTCCCCGACGGCCCGGTGGCCGGCACCCCGGTGACCGTCGTCGCCAGCCGCGGCGGCTCCTACGCCCCCGGCACCCCGCGCGAGGACTTCGAGTTCGTCCAGAACTACCTGGAGAAGGTGTTCACCGGCATGCTCGGCGCCGAGGTCGACTTCATCGTCCCCGAGCTGACGTTGGCTCACTCCAGGCCGGAAATGGCTGAGCTCATCCCGCTCGCCGACGCCTCCCGCACCAAGGCACTGGACGAGGCCACCCAGAAGGGCAAGGAGCTGGCCGCGCGCCTCGCCGCCTGATCGCGCGCACCGAACACAAGCGCCCGCGGGGGATGAACCGAGGCACCTCCGCGGGCGTTTCACGTGAAGCAGCCAGCACGGATGTTCCACGTGAAACGTCGCTCACGGACCGCCCCGATCAACGTCCGGCGATCAACGTCCGGCGATCAGCATCCGCGGGTCACCGCCCCGTACCGCGTCGCGACCCAGCGCTCACAGCCCCGCGTCGCGCGCCAGCAGCGCCGCCTGCACGCGGTTCTCGCACTCGAGCTTTGCCAGGATCCGGCTCACGTACGTCTTCACCGTCGCCTCGCTCATATGCAGCCGCCGACCGGCGTCCGCGTTGGACAGCCCCTCCCCGAGCAGCGCCAGCACCTCCCGCTCGCGCCCGCTCAGCCCTGCGACCCGCGCCCGTGCCTCCTCACCGCGCGCCGCCGCCCGGCCCGAGGACAGCTGGTCCACCACATGCCGGGTCGCGCCGGGAGAGAGATACGCATCGCCCGCGGCGGCCGCCCGCACCGCTCGGATCAGTTCCGCAGGCGCCGTGTCCTTCAGCAGAAACCCCGCGCCCCCGCCCTCCAGCGCTCGCAGTACGTTCTCCCGCTCGCCGAAGGTCGTCAGTACGATCACCCGCGCCGCTGGGAGAGTCCTGCGCAGCTCCCCCAAGGCGGTGAGCCCGTCCATCACCGGCATCTGGATATCGAGCAGCACCACATCGGCGCTGTGCGAAAGGGCCAGATCGATCGCCTCACGGCCGTTCGCCGCCTCGGCAACGACCTCGATCTCGCGGTCCGAGGTGAGGATCATCCGGATCCCGGCCCTTATCAGCGGCTCGTCATCAGCGATGACGACCCGGATCAGCGACCCCGTCACAGCCACCCCCACTTCCACCCCGCACCTCGCTGCGCCTACCGGCTGGCCTCATAGGCCTTCTTCTCGATCAGCTTGCCGCCCTTGAAGCAGAACCGGAACACCGGCTCGGTGTCGACGTTGTGCCCCACCTCGGAAGACATCAGCACCAGGCACTCAGAACCCTCCGGCTCTCTCGGACCCGTTCCGGCCAGCCCGGTCGTCGTGATCGTGTCCCCGCTCGGCAGCCGGTCGCGGACCTCGTCCTCGTCCGCCCCGATCTGTACTCGCTCGTACTCTCCCGGGTCGATCATCCCCTTGTTCACGGAGCTCACCAGGAAGAACAGCCCGAAGACGCCCGCCGCCGCCAGCACCAGCACAGCGGCCAGCGCGATTCCGCAACCCAGTGCCCAACCGCTGCTCCGGCCACGGCCGCCTATCGCCTGCTCCCGCTCGGAGACGGTCCAGTCCATGACGGAAGCACCGTCCCCGAGCGCGGCCTTCGGCGACTGCTGGCGGAAGTCGTCCTCCGCGGCGACGAACGGCGCCGCCTCCACCACCCCGTAGGGCAGCACGCCCGCCACCCGGAAGCCCCCACTGTCCGCCGGCCCCGCATGCACCATGCCGCCGACCAGCCGCGCCCGCTCACGCAGTCCGGTCAGCCCCTGTCCGCCGCTCACCACCTCGCCCTGCGTCACGCCCCCAGCAGCCCCATTGACGATCTCGACGACGAACGAGTCGGGCTCGTACCGCAGCTCGACACCGATCGGCGCGCCGGGAGCGTGCTTGTACGCATTGGTCAGCGCCTCCTGCACGATGCGGTACGCCGCATGATCGGCCGCCGCGGCAAGCGGCCGCACCTCGCCCGTACGCCGCAGCTCCACGGTGTTCCCCGCCACCCGCGCCGCCCCGACGAGCCCCTCGATCCCGGCTGTTCCGCGCGCGGACCGCCCCGGCTCGTCCACCGGCGCGGGCCCCTCGACCCCGTCCCGCAGAATCCCGACGACCTCACGCAGCTCGTGCATCGCGGTCACCGAGGCGCCCCGCAGCACCCCTACCGCCTCCCGCTGCCGCGGCGTCAGCTCGCGGTCCACCTCCAGCGCCCCTGTGTGCACAGATATCAGCGCCAGTTGGTGGCCGAGGCTGTCGTGCATGTCCTGCGCGATCCGCTGCCGCTCACGCAGCCGCGCCTGCCCCGCCACCATCGCGTGCTCACGCAGCAGTTGGGCATTGCGCTCCTGCAGCGCATGCAGCAGGGTCCTGCGCTGCGTCCAGTACCGGCTGGCCAGACCCGGCACAACCGTCGTCGCCAGAAAGTACAGAGTGGTGAACAGGACGAAGCTCAGCGGTGCCTGCTGCGACCAGACGTCCACGAGAGTGGAGGCGACACAGAAGACGTACGCGACGGTGAACGCCGCCAGCGTCCGCCCGGCGCCCACGATCCTGCGACCCGCCGACCACCCCACGACCATCAGCAGCGCGGCGAAACCGCTCAGAATCGGCCCCAGCGCAGCTGCCACCAGCAGCACCGGCGCGGGCATCCGCCGTCGCAGCAGCGACAGCACCGCGGCCGCCGCCCCCACGGCGAGCAGCTGCAGCCCTTCGCCGCCCAGCAGTTCCTCGGTCCCTGCCGCCATGAGGCCGAGCACCAGCGCGAGCACCGCCTCGCCGGCGGTCCGTCGCCGCGACCACAACTCGGGCGCCGCCAGCCACTGCCAGCCCGCCCGCAACTTCGATGACGCGTCCACGCCCGAACTCTAGGCAGCCAACCCCGCTGCGCACGGCCCACTTTCGTCGTACGCGGCAGCGACGAACGTCGCGCGGCTGAAGCCTGCCCGGTTACTGATGCGTGCTGACGTCTTCGCTCTGTTCGGGCGTGGTGGGTTCTCCGCGGCGGACGGAGCCGGGGGCACGGGCGGCGGGGTGGTCGGCTCGGGCGGAGGAGGTGAGCTGCCAGGGGACGCTGGTCACCATGACCCCAGGGGTGAAGAGCAGGCGGCTCTTGAGCCACAGCGCGGACTGGTTGTGCAGCAGGTTCTCCCACCAGTGGCCCACGACGTACTCGGGGATGAAGACGGCGACGACGTCCCGCGGACTCTCGCGCCGGATCGAGCGCACGTACTCCAGGACGGATCTGGTGATCTCGCGGTACGGGGAGTCGAGGACCTTGAGCGGTACCGGGATCTCGTAGTTCTCCCACTGCCGTTGGAGCTCGAGAGCCGCGTCGCGGTCGACCGCGACGGTGAGTGCTTCCAGATGGTCGGGCCTGAAGGCGCGGGCGTAGGCCAGTGCTCGCAGGGTGGGCTTGTGGATGGTGGAAACCAGCACGATGGCCAGTACGCGGGAGGGCGGCATCATCTCGCTGCGCGGGTCGGTGACCGCCATTTCCGCCGCGACGGCGTCGTAGTGACGGCGGATGCCCCGCATCATCACCCAGAGCACGATCGCGGCGAGTACTGCCAGCCAGGCGCCCTGGGTGAACTTGGTGGCCAGCACGATGACCAGGACCAGGAAGGTCGTGACCGCGCCGGTGGCGTTGATGACACGGGCGACGTGGTGGCGGCGGCGTAGCACCGGGTCGATCTCGGTGCGCAGCTCACGGTTCCAGTGCCGGACCATGCCCGTCTGGGAGAGCGTGAAGGAGGTGAACACGCCCAGGATGTAGAGGTGGATGAGGCTGGTGACATTCGCCTTGTACGCCCACAGCAGCAGACCGGCCACGACCGCCAGGGCGAGGATGCCGTTGGAGAAGGCGAGCCGGTCGCCACGGTTGTGGAGCTGGCGCGGCAGATAGCGGTGCTGGGCAAGGATCGAGGCGAGCAGCGGGAAGCCGTTGAAGGCCGTGTTCGCGGCGAGGATCAGGACCAGGGCAGTGGCGGCCTGGATGAAGTAGAAGCCGACGCTGTTCTCGCCGCCGAAGACGGCGGCGGCGAGCTGGGCGATGACGGTGCGCTGGGTGTACGAGGAGCAGTCGGTCAGACCGGTGAGCCGGCAGGCGTCGTCGGTGATGTGCACCTTGGACACGATGGCGAGGGTGGTGACGCCGACGAACATGGTGATGGCGATGATGCCCATCGCGGCCAGGGTGGCCGCCGCGTTCTTCGACTTGGGCTTGCGGAACGCCGGCACACCGTTGGAGATCGCCTCCACACCGGTCAGTGCCGTACAGCCACTGGAGAAGGCGCGCAGGACCAGCATCATCAGGGCCAGCCCGGTCAGGCTCGCGTCCCCGGGCTGCGGCTTGATGCCGTACGCGGCGCTCTCGGCCACCGGTGCGTCGCCGAGCAGATAGCGGAACAGGCCCGTGCCGACCATGATCAGCACCCCGCCGATGAACAGATACGTCGGGGTGGCGAACGCCTGGCCGGACTCGCGCACCCCGCGCAGGTTCATCGCGGTCAGGACGGCGACGAAGACCAGCGCCATCACCACCCGGTAGTCGACCAGGGCGGGGACGGCCGAAATGACGTTGTCGACCCCGGAGGCGACCGAGACGGCCACGGTCATCACATAGTCGACGAGCAGCGAGGCGGCGACCACCAGACCGGCGGAGGGGCCCAGGTTCGTCGAGGCGACTTCGTACGATCCGCCGCCGCTCGGGTAGGCGTACACGACCTGGCGGTAGGAGAGCACCACCACCGTCATCAGCGCGACGACCGCGGCCGCGATCCACGGCGTGAAATGCAGATAGGCCAGCCCGCCAAGGGTGAGCACCAGCAGGATCTCCTGGGTGGCATAAGCCACCGAGGACAGCGGGTCGGAAGCGAAGATCGGCAGGGCGAGACGCTTGGGCAGCAGCGTCTCGCCCAGTTCCTCACTGCGCATGGCGCGGCCGATGACCAGCCGTTTGAGAACTGCTGTCACGTTGAACACGGCGCGAGCGTAAGCCGCGGCACCTGCGCAGCAGCACGACTCCGATAGGGGGACAGGCATCATGAACTCGTTAGGATTCCCCACCGCTGCGTACATATGGAGCAATTGATCCCGCAGCGGCCGCCCGGAGCAGGTATTCGCGGCCGACGGCCCGCGCGGACGAACCAGCCTCCGGCGGTGAGCGCGGCTGCTGCCCGCGCGAGCGTGGCCGGGTGGCCGAAGAGCCCGGGAAGACCTCCCGAGTGCAGAAGGATCGTGCGCTGTCCTGGGACGATGTCGCCGGCTTCGGTTGCGGCGACCAGGCCGGCCAGTCGCGCGTCCGGTGCAGATCGGGTCGAGCACGATGCCTTCGGTCTGCGCGGCCGGCGTCATGGCGATGACCCGCTCGGTCAAAGCACCGTAACCGTCGCCGACCGCAGTGACGACGAATGCCGGGACACCCGTGAGCAGAGCGCCCAGGCCGTTGAGCACCGCCCTGCCGCGCCGGCTGGGGCCCTTCTCCGCGTACCGGTGGATGACCATGCCGCTCCGCGTGAGCTTCAGCAGCACGGACAGGCCGGACGGTCACGGCATGCCGTCGGCGCAGCGTCACCGTCCCCGCCGCCGCAGCCCCGCAGAGGGCGCCGGGCACTGGCAGGCCTTCGAGCACGGCGACCAGGAAGGGCAGACACCACAGGCGGAGAACCAGCCGCCGGGTCGGCCCCCACCGGCCACCTCGCACCGGCCGGCGATCAGCTCCAGTCGCACCGGATGAGCATCATCTGAAGATCAGGGCCCGCATCGTGAGGTATGCCACGATGTGGTCTCTTTCACGTAAAACGCCCGAACCGCTCCGCGCCCGGGCAGCCACGTGCTCCGAAACAACGAGAAACGGGCCCCACCAGGACTTTCGTCACTGGTAGAGACCCGTTTCGTCGGTTTCTCTTTGTGCGCGAGGGGGGAGTTGAACCCCCACGCCCTTTCGGGCACTGGAACCTGAATCCAGCGCGTCTGCCTATTCCGCCACCCGCGCATTGGGTGTTGCCGCCCGCCCCCACCTGTCCGGTGTGAGCGCCTGGCGACTTCGAGAAGATTAGCACGCGGCACAGGGTGGATTCACATCCGATTGTTTGGCAGACCCGGTCGGCGAACAGAGGGAACGGAGGCGGCAACCCCCCGCTCCTCATGGGTGCACCCTGGGTGCGGGACACTGGCAGGAGGCCGCCTCTACGATCCGTGTGAGAGGTGACACTCATCGATGGGGCAGACAAGGGGAACCAGCCGATTTCCCGACGCGTGGATACGATCAGTAAGCAGTACCAGGACGGCAACGACGGAGGAGGTGCCTCATGGGAGTCCTGAAGAAGTTCGAGCAGCGACTCGAAGGTCTGGTCAACGGCACCTTCGCCAAGGTGTTCAAGTCCGAGGTCCAGCCCGTCGAGATCGCCGGCGCACTCCAGCGCGAGTGCGACAACAACGCGACGATCTGGAACCGCGAGCGGACCGTCGTGCCCAATGATTTCATCGTCGAGCTCAGCGCGCCCGACTTCGAGCGCCTGAGCCCGTACTCCGGCCAGCTCGGCGACGAACTCTCCGGACTGGTCCGCGACTACGCCAAGCAGCAGCGCTACACCTTCATGGGCACCATCAAGGTCCACCTGGAGAAAGCGGACGACCTCGACACCGGTCTGTACCGCGTGCGCAGCCGCACTCTCGCGTCGAGTACGTCACAGTCGCCGGAGCGGGCTCCGGCAGCCCCCGGTCCCGCCGCCCCCCAGGGCGGCGCCCGCGGCGGCTACGGCTACCCGCCCACTGCCGCACCTCCCATGCCGGCCGCGCCCCCTCCGGGCGCCGGCCGCCCCGCGCCCGTCGCGGACCGACGCCCGGCACCCGGTCCAGGACCGATGCCGAGCACCCAAGTACGACGTTGGATCGAGATCAACGGCACCCGCCATCAGATCTCCCGCCCGACGCTGGTGCTGGGTCGCAGCACCGACGCCGATGTGCGGATCGACGATCCCGGCGTCTCGCGCCGGCACTGTGAGATCCGGACCGGAACGCCCTCGACGATCCAGGATCTCGGGTCTACCAACGGCATCGTGGTAGACGGGCAGCACACCACCCGCGCTACGCTCCGCGACGGCTCGCGGATCGTCGTGGGCAGCACCACCATCGTTTACCGGCAAGCCGAAGGGTGAAGCGGGGGCAATGTCAGAGCTGACCCTGACGGTCATGCGGCTAGGTTTCCTGGCCGTACTGTGGCTGTTCGTTATCGTGGCCGTTCAGGTCATTCGCAGCGACCTGTTCGGTACGCGCGTCACGCAACGCGGCTCACGCCGCAATGCCGACGCCCGTCCGCAGCAGGCGCGCCAGGCTGCTGCGCCACCGCAGCAGCGCCAGCAGGCCGGCGGCGGCGGAGGCCGCCAGCGCCGTGGTTCGCCCAGCAAACTCGTCGTCTCCGAAGGCACCCTCACGGGCACCACGGTGGCGCTGCAGGGCCAGACCATCAGCCTGGGCCGGGCACACGACTCCACAATCGTGCTGGACGACGACTACGCGTCCAGCCGTCATGCCAGGATCTACCCGGACCGTGACGGCCAGTGGATCGTCGAGGATCTCGGGTCCACCAACGGCACATATCTCGACCGGACCCGACTCACCACCCCGACACCGATTCCGCTGGGCGCGCCGATCCGCATCGGCAAGACCGTCATCGAGCTGCGGAAGTAGTACGACAATGAGCGAGCGGAGCGAGCGAGCCGCAGCGGTCCCGACAGCGGACCGGGACGGGCTCCCGACCGGAGGGTGGGCAGTGTGGCTCGAGACCGGCTGTACCCCGAGCCGACGGGCGAGGTGCGCATGAGTCTGTCTCTGCGCTTCGCCGCCGGGTCGCACAAGGGCATGATCCGGGAGGGCAACGAGGACTCCGGCTACGCCGGCCCCCGCCTTCTGGCCATTGCCGACGGCATGGGCGGCCAGGCCGCCGGCGAGGTCGCCTCCTCGGAGGTCATCTCCACACTCGTCACGCTCGACGACGACGTGCCCGGCTCGGACATCCTCACCTCGCTCGGCACGGCCGTACAGCGTGCCAATGACCAGCTGCGGCTGATGGTCGAGGAGGATCCCCAGCTCGAGGGCATGGGCACCACGCTCACCGCCCTGCTGTGGACCGGCCAGCGACTCGGCCTCGTCCACGTCGGCGACTCCCGCGCCTATCTGCTCCGCGACGGCGTGCTGACGCAGATCACCCAGGACCACACCTGGGTGCAGCGGCTGGTCGACGAGGGCCGGATCACCGAAGAGGAAGCCACCACCCACCCGCAGCGCTCCCTGCTGATGCGCGCACTGGGCAGCGGCGACCATGTCGAGCCCGATCTCTCCATCCGTGAGGTCCGCGCCGGCGACCGGTACCTGATCTGCTCCGACGGACTGTCCGGCGTGGTCTCCCACCAGACGATGGAAGACACCCTCGCCGACTACCAGGGCCCGCAGGAGACCGTGCAGGCGCTGATCCAGCTCGCACTGCGCGGCGGCGGCCCCGACAACATCACCTGCATCGTCGCGGACGTCCTCGACACCGACTCCAACGACACCCTGGCCGGACAGCTCAACGACACCCCGGTCGTCGTCGGCGCGGTCGCCGAGAACCAGCTCCAGCTGAACGACGGCGGCGCCATGCAGACCCCGGCGGGCCGCGCGGCAGGCCTCGGCCGCCCCCTCCCGCCGCAGTCCTCCGGCGGCTTCGGCCCGCCCGGCAGCGGCGACGGCATGGGCTACGGCGGAATGCCGCCCGAGGGCAGCTTCGGCGCATACTCCGACGAGGACTTCATCAAGCCCCGCGGCCGCCGCAGGTGGCTGAAGAGATCTCTGTACACCGTGCTCGCGCTGGCAGTCCTCGGCGGCGGTCTGTACGGCGGCTACAGCTGGACCCAGACCCAGTACTTCGTCGGCTCCAAGAACGAGCACGTCGCCCTCTACCAGGGCATCAGCCAGGACCTCGCCTGGGTCTCACTCTCGAAGGTCCAGAAGGACCACCCCGAGATCGAACTCAAGTACCTCCCGCCCTACCAGCGCAAGCAGGTCGAGGCGACGATCACCGAGGACAGCCTCGACAAGGCGCGCACCAAGGTCCAGGAACTCGCCGACCAGGCCACTGCCTGCAAGAAGGACGAGCAGCGCCGCGACGCCGCCGACCGCGCGAGCACTCCACCGCCCGGTGAGGGCGAGGCCGGTGGCACCACCGGCAAGCCCACCACCCAGAACGCCAAGACCAAGCCGACCGCAGCCACTCCCTCTCCGGGTCCCACCCTCTCGGAGGAGGAGCAGAAGCTGGCCTCGAACTGCGGAAAGCAGTAATCGGCCGTAAGGGGCCTTCTCCACCATGAGCGTTGTCACCAACACCACCACGATCGGCGCGATCGACGCACCGAGCCGCCGCAACACCGAACTGATGCTGCTCGCCTTCGCAGTCGTCATTCCGGTGTTCGCGTACATCAACGTGGGACTCGCACTCGACGGCAAACTGCCTGCCGGAGTGTTCGGATACGGCATCGGGCTCGGCCTGCTCGCCGGTGTGGCCCATCTCGCGGTGCGCAAGTTCGCCAAGTACGCCGACCCGCTGCTGCTTCCGCTGGCCACACTGCTCAACGGCCTCGGACTGGTGATGATCTGGCGACTGGACCAGTCGCCCCGGCTGATCCAGCGCGCCGAGAAGCTCTTCGGAGGCTTCAGCCCGGACGCCCCCAAGCAGCTGATGTACTCCGCGATCGGCATCGCCCTCTTCGTCGGCGTACTCATCCTGCTCAAGGACCACCGCATCCTGCAGCGCTACACGTACATCTCGATGGCGGCAGCCCTCATCCTGCTGATCCTGCCGGTGTTCTTCCCGGCGGTGAACGGCGCCAAGATCTGGATCAGCCTCGGTCCCTTCACCATCCAGCCCGGCGAGTTCGCGAAGATCATCATTGCGATCTTCTTCTCCGGCTACCTGATGGTGAAGCGGGACGCCCTCGCGCTGGCCAGCCGCCGCTTCATGGGCCTGTATCTGCCTCGCGGCCGTGACCTCGGACCGATCCTGATGGTCTGGGCGATGTCGATCCTCATCCTGGTCTTCGAGACCGACCTCGGCACCTCGCTGCTGTTCTTCGGCCTCTTCGTGATCATGCTGTACGTCGCCACCGAGCGCACCAGCTGGATCGTCTTCGGTCTGCTGATGTCCGCGGTCGGCGCGGTCGGCGTCGCCTCCTTCGAGCCGCACGTCCAGCAGCGCGTGGACTTCTGGCTCAACCCGTTCGCCGAGAAGACCTGGGCACAGAGCGAACAGATCGGCCAGGCGCTGATGTCCTTCGGCTCGGGCGGCACCCTCGGCACCGGCCTCGGCCAGGGCGACTCCGACCTCATCGGCTTCGCCGCAAACTCCGACTTCATCCTCTCCACTTTCGGTGAAGAGCTGGGCCTGGCCGGAATGATGGCGTTCCTGCTGGTCTACGGCCTGATCGTGGAGCGCGGCGTACGAACCGCCCTCGCCGCCCGCGACCCCTTCGGCAAGCTCCTGGCGATCGGCCTCTCCGGTGCCTTCGCCATCCAGGTCTTCGTCGTCGCCGGCGGTGTCATGGGCCTCATCCCGCTCACCGGAATGACCATGCCGTTCGTGGCGTACGGCGGTTCGTCCGTGATCGCCAACTGGGCGCTGATCGGCATCCTGATCCGTATCAGCGACACCGCGCGCCGTCCCGCGCCGGCTCCCGCTCCGTCCCCCGACGCCGAGATGACCCAGGTGGTCCGACCGTGAACAAGCCCCTGCGCCGGATCGCGATCTTCTGCGGACTCCTCGTCCTTGCCCTGCTGGTGCGCACCAACTGGCTCCAGTACGTCCAGGCCGACGACCTCAACACGAACTCGAAGAACCGCCGCGTCCTGATCGAGCGGTATGCCGCCGAGCGCGGCAACATCATCGTCGACGGCAAGCCCATCACCGGCTCCGTCGAGACCAACGACACCGACTTCAAGTTCAAGCGCACCTACGTCAACGGCCCCATGTGGGCCCCTGTCACCGGGTACGCCTCCCAGGCATTCGATGCCAACCAGATCGAGAAGCTCGAGGACGGCATCCTCACCGGCAACTCCGACCAGCTCTTCTTCGACCGCACGATGGCGATGTTCACCGGCGACGAGAAGAAGGGCGGAAACGTCGTCACGACCCTCAGCGGCGCCGCGCAGAAGGCCGCATACAAGGGCCTCGGCTCCAAGAAGGGCGCCGTCGCAGCGATCGACCCCAAGACGGGCAAGATCCTCGCACTGGCCTCCACTCCCTCCTACGACCCCTCCACCTTCGCCGGCTACTCCGGCAAGGACGAGAAGGCATGGAACGCCCTCGAGAAGGACAAGGAAAAGCCGAAGCTCAACCGCGCGCTGCGCGAGGTCTACCCGCCCGGCTCCACCTTCAAGGTGGTCACCGCGGCCGCCGCGCTGGAGCACGGCGAGATCGACGACATCAACGCGGCGACGGACACCCCGGAGCCGTACATCCTGCCCAACACGCGCACGCCGATGGTCAACCACGCCAACGGCTGCGAGAACGCCAGCCTGATGAAGGCGCTCGAGGTCTCCTGCAACTCCGTCTTCGCCAAGCTCGGTGACAAGGTCGGCCGGGACAAGATGCTGGAGACGGCGCAGAAGTTCGGCTTCAACAACCCCGAGATCGACACCCCGGTGCGCGCGGCCTCCTCCGTCTACAACAAGACGATGGACCGCTCCAGTAACGCGCTGTCCTCCATCGGTCAGTTCGACACCGCCACCACTCCCCTCCAGATGGCCATGGTCTCCGCGGCGATCGCCAACGACGGCAAGCTGATGAAGCCGTACATGATCGACCGGCTGGAAGCGCCCAACCTCGAAGTCATCAAGAGGAACGAGCCGCAGGAGATGAGCCGCCCGCTCTCCCCGAAGAACGCGCAGCTTCTCCAGCAGATGATGGAGAACGTCGTCGAGAGCCCGAGCGGCACCGGCGGCAAGGCCAAAATCGACGGCGTGAAGGTCGGCGGCAAGACCGGTACCGCCCAGCACGGCGAGAACAACAGCAAGCGGCCGTACGCCTGGTTCATCTCGTACGCGAAGACCGACAGCGGATCGCCGGTCGCCGTGGCCGTCGTCGTCGAGGACTCCAGCGGCACCTCTCGCGACGACATCACCGGCGGCGGTCTCGCCGGTCCCATCGCCCGCGACGTGATGCAGGCGGTATTGGACAGCAAGAAGTGACGCGGATCACGTCCGGCGTCCATACCTGCACATTGCGATACCGGTCGGGTATCAGGTGACCGTCACGGGCGGATCAGGTACGGCGTGCCCGGTAGCGTATGCGCGAACAGCACACCGCCGGACCACACACGGGTGCGGTCGGGACTGACGGAGAGGGCTGGAACAGCTATGGAAGAGCCGCGTCGCCTGGGCGGCCGGTACGAACTGGGCTCGGTGCTCGGCCGTGGTGGCATGGCGGAGGTCTACCTCGCCCACGACACCCGGCTCGGCCGCACCGTCGCCGTGAAGACGCTGCGGGCCGATCTTGCCCGTGACCCGTCCTTCCAGGCCCGGTTCCGCCGTGAGGCCCAGTCGGCCGCCTCGCTCAACCACCCGGCGATCGTCGCGGTCTACGACACGGGCGAGGACTACGTCGACGGGGTCTCGATCCCGTACATCGTGATGGAGTACGTCGACGGGTCCACGCTCAGAGAGCTGCTGCACTCAGGGCGCAGACTTCTGCCCGAGCGCACGCTCGAGATGACCATCGGCATCCTCCAGGCACTGGAGTACTCGCACCGCGCCGGCATCGTCCACCGCGACATCAAGCCGGCGAACGTCATGCTGACGCGCACCGGCCAGGTCAAGGTCATGGACTTCGGCATCGCCCGCGCGATGGGCGACTCCGGAATGACGATGACGCAGACCGCGGCCGTCATCGGCACCGCCCAGTACCTCTCCCCGGAGCAGGCCAAGGGCGAGCAGGTCGACGCCCGCTCCGACCTCTACTCCACCGGCTGTCTGCTCTACGAGCTGCTGACGGTCAGGCCGCCGTTCGTCGGGGACTCTCCCGTCGCGGTCGCCTATCAGCACGTACGGGAAGAGCCGCAGCCGCCCAGCAACTTCGACCCCGAGATCACGCCCGAGATGGACGCGATCGTGCTGAAGGCGCTGGTCAAGGACCCCGACTACCGCTACCAGTCGGCCGACGAGATGCGCGCCGACATCGAGGCCTGCCTCGACGGCCAGCCGGTCGCGGCGACGGCGGCGATGGGCGCGGCCGGCTACGGCGGCTACGCCCCGGACGACCAGCCGACCACGGCACTGCGCCAGACCGACCCGGCGGGCCAGACCTCGATGCTCCCGCCGGTGAACCCGGACGACGGCGGCTACGGCGGCTATGACGACCGCCCGGACCGTCGCCGCCAGAAGAAGTCGAACACCTCCACGATCCTGCTGGTACTCGCGGGCATCCTGGTGCTGGTCGGAGCGGTACTGATCGGCAAGTCCGTCTTCGGCGGCACCGACGGCAGCAGCAAGGTGCCGGTGCCGCTGCTCGTGGGCAAGCCGTACCCGGAAGCCGAACAGCTGGTGATCAACGCGGGCGTCAAGATCGCCAAGTCGGGCACTCAGCGGTGCGACCAGCCGAAGAACAGCATCTGCAGCCAGACCCCCAAAGACGGCAAAATGAATCAAGGAGAGACGGTCCAGGTCGTCGTCTCCGAGGGCGCCCCCAAGATCGAGGTCCCCGACGTCACCGACAAGCCGGTCGACAAGGCGACGGACATCCTGGTGAGCAAGGTCTTCAAGGTCGAGACCAAGGAGATCGAGTCCGACCGGGAGCCGGGCACAGTGCTCAGCCAGGACCCACAGGGCGGCTCTCAGGCCGAAAAGAACTCGACGGTCACCCTCACCGTGGCTAAGCAGACCAAGATCAACGTACCTCCGGTCGTGGGCCAGCAGTTCGACGCCGCCAAGAACCAGCTGGAGACCCTCGGGTTCACGGTTGTCCGGAACGACATCGACGCGGAGCAGCCCGCGGGTCAGGTCACCGAGCAGGACCCGCCGGGCAACTCGAAGGCCGCCAAGGGAGCCACGGTCACGCTGAAGGTCTCCAAGGGACCACCGCAGCAGACCGCCCAGGTGCCCCAGCTGTTCAACCAGACGCTCGGCCAGGCCAAGCAGCTCCTCGCCCAGGCGGGACTGCAGCTCGGCACCGTCGACGGCCCGAGCGACGACAACGCCAAGGTCATCATCCAGGACCCGCAGGCCGGTCAGCCTGCGACGCCGAATCAGCAGGTCAATGTGAGGACCATCGCCGGTGACGGCGGCGGTGGCCGGAACGGCGGCGGCAACGGGGGAATCTTCGGCTAGCGGCCCCTCCGCGCCCCGTATTCCGTACGGAAGAGCCCCGGCACCCGACCAAGGGTGCCGGGGCTTCTGCCTGTGCCGTCGACCACGTCGCGCACGTTCTCGACCATCGGTCGTGTCTTCATATGTCCTGACTCGTTGGGCCGGATGGGGCGGGGACTCAGGCTCCACCGCCGCAGCGCCAGTTACACGAGTAGACAGGGGCGGGCACGTGCTCAACGAAGCTGTACTGCTGGAGTCGAGGTCGCTGCGCGAGGGTGTGGTCGCGCGGACAGAAGTGCTTGAGAGGGTCAAGGCGCTGTCGCTGCTGCCGGATGGCATACATGTGACGACGGCGATGGTCGCCGCCTACTTCGAGGTCGCCGAGACTGTGATCAACAACCTTCTCAGCCGGCACCGTGAAGAGCTCGAGGCAAACGGTCTACGGGTCCTGCGCGGCGCTGAGCTGCAGGAATTTAAGGAACTCACGCTGAGCTCCTATCGTGAAGGTTATCCACAGCCCCGTTCGGGGATGGCCATCTGGCCACGTCGAGCGGTCCTCAACGTCGCCATGCTCCTCCGCGACAGCGAAGTCGCACGTCAGGTGCGCACGTACCTCCTCGACATGGAGTACATGGCCTGCACCGCACCTGTGGACAACTCCGTCCACAGTCCCGCCGACTCCCTCGACGACCACATCGACCGGCGCATCAGCCACATCCTCGGCACGGCCGTCGTCCCCATGTTCAACGCCCTCATCGAGAATTCGGGCGAACACCGAAAGGAACTTATCGCCCTACGCCAGGACATCCAACGCGTCGAGCGCAGACTCTGCCACCACCACACTCGGCTGCGGCGGCTCGAAGGCCCACGGAAAGACCGGCCACTCGCCGGAGTCACGGCCGCCATCGACGCCATGAACGGCTCCGAGTTCGAGGAGCACATCGCCGGCCTGCTGCGCCGCGACGGCTGCACCGACGTCGTCGTACGAGGCGGTCATGGTGACCGGGGCGTGGATATCACCGGGCGTACCCCTGACGGACGACCGGTCGTCGTCCAGTGCAAGAGGTTCGCGCCCCACAACTCCGTGACGAGCCCCGACGTCCAGAAGTTCCTCGGGGCCGCCAAGGTGCTGCACAAGGCCGACGTCGCGCTCTACGTAGCGACGTGCCCGTTCACCCGGGACGCCCTCAACATCTCAGCCGAGGGCGGTGTCACCGCGGTACACCGAGGGCTGCTGGAGGCCTGGAGCGCGGGCACGGCGCTGAACGCACTCGGATAGCCGACGCGGCACAGAAAGGGCCCGAAGCCGCAAAGGCAGTTGCGACATCGGGCCCCGGTCGGCCTGGAACGACTGGTGTCCTTCAAGGAGGTCTGTCAGCGCAGTTCCACCGGCGGCGTACGGTCCTTGTCGACCTTCTCCGTACGCGCCAGCTCGCCCCACACGATGTAGCGGTAGTCCGAGGTGTAGACGGGCGTGCACGTCGTCAGCGTGATGTAGCGGCCCGGCTTCGACTTCCCCGACTCCTTCGGGACCGGCCTCAGCACATCGACGTTGTACTTGGAGGTCTCCTTGAGCTCGTTGTAGACCTTGTAGACGTACCAGGTGTCCCGGGTCTCGAAGACGATCGGATCGCCGTTCTTCAGCTTGTGGATGTTGTGGAACTTCGCCCCGTGCCCGTCCCGGTGCGCGGCCAGCGTGAAATTGCCCTTGCTGTCCCAGGGGAGCGCCGACTTGATCGGGTCCGCGTAGTAGCCCGCGATGCCGTTGTTGAGGCTCTTGGTGTCGGTGCCCTCCCGCACGAGCACCTCGCCGTTGTTCATGGCGGGCACGTGGAGGAAGCCGATGCCGCCCTTGGTGTCGAGCGCGCCAGGAGCGCCGTTCCAGCCGTCGCGCATCCGGTTGGCCTGCTTGGAGGCCTCACGGTCGGCGAGAACGTTCGTCCACCACAGTGAGTAGACGACAAAGAGCCCCAGCACCAAGCCCGCGGTGATCAGCAGTTCGCCGAAGACACTGATGGCGCCGGCGATCCGGCTACGCGCACGTGACACTGCACCTGTTCCCGTCTTGAAGTCCCACAGCGTTCAGCCGACAAGCGCATCGGGTTTGCCCTTGCTGCGCGGCCGTTCCTCGACCATCTTGCCCCACACGATCAATCGATACGTACTCGTGAATTCCGGTGTACACGTCGTCAACGTGATGTACCTGCCCGGCTCGGTGAATCCGGAGCCGGCCGGCACGGGACCGATCACTCCTACGTTCGACGGCGAGGTCTGGGGGAGGGTACGCACCGTCTTGTACGTGTAGTACGCGTCCTGAGTCTCAACGACGACCAGGTCCCCCGGGTTGAGACGATTGATGTAACGGAACGGTTCACCGTGAGTGTTGCGGTGCCCCGCGACCGCGAAGTTGCCCGACTTGTCAGCGGGCATCGCGGTCTTGAGCTTGCCCTCGCCGTAGTGACCGACCATGCCGCGGTCGAGGACGTTGTGCTTGCTGATGCCCTCGGCGATCGGGACGACCACATCCAGCTTGGGGATGTGCATGATGGCGAAGCCCTGGCCGGGCTCGAACACGCCGGGCTTACGGCCCTTCGCCCAGTCGTCCTGGATCTTGTTCGTCTCCTGGCCGGCCTCTTGCCCCGCGCGTATGTTCGTCCACCAGAGCTGGTACGTGACGAACAGCAGCATCAGCACGCCGAAGGAGATGAAGAGCTCGCCGATGGCACGGCTGGCGATGACGGCGGGGCTGTCCTTGAGCGCACGCGCGGCACGGCGGGCCTCGACACGCGAAAGAGGCTTGGCGGACCCGGACCCGGAGTCGGCCGAGGCGGTGGCAGCGGCGGCAGCGGGCTGAGACCGCCTACGGCCCCGGCCGCCCTTGGCCGCCTTGCGGCGCTCGGCCCGCCCTGGACCGGCAGGAGTCTCTGCCGCGCGACGCGTGTCCGACGTACGCAGCGCGACGGTCTCGTCGTCCGGTACGGGCATCGGGCCGGTCGCCTGCATCGGCGCGGGCTCCGGTGGCGGCGCGGACACTGGCTGCAGCGCGGACGGTCGTTGCGGCGCTGGAATCGGCTCCGGCTGTACGTACCAGTCCCGCTGATAGCCCTCAGGATCGCCCACGTCGTACTGGCCGTATCCGGACCACTCCTGAGGCTGCGGCTGCGGCTCCTCCGGCTCCGGAACGCCCGGCGCCCGGAACCACGGCGAGCCGTGCTCCCCCGGCGGCAGCGGGTCCGTCAGCGGGTCGTACCCGTCCTCAGGGCCTGCGGCGCTCACGCCAAGGCCTTGCCCACCACCGGTGCGAGCCCCGCCGAACGGCCGATCGCCCCGGTGTCGCCGCACTGCTCCAGCCAGTTGGCGAGCATCAGATGGCCGTGCTCGGTGAGGACCGACTCGGGGTGGAACTGCACGCCCTCGACGGCCAGTTCACGGTGGCGCAGCCCCATGATGATGCCGTCCGCCGTCCGCGCCGTGACCTCCAGCTCGTCCGGCAGATCCGCCGGCTCGGCGGCCAGCGAGTGGTAGCGGGTCGCGGTGAACGGCGAGGGCAGCCCGGCGAAGACGCCCTTGCCCTCGTGCGTGACCAGCGAGGTCTTGCCGTGCAGCAGCTCGGGGGCCCGGTCCACCACACCGCCGTACGCCACCGCCATCGACTGCATCCCCAGGCAGACGCCGAAGACCGGAACCCCGGTGTCCGCGCAGTGCCGCACCATGTCGATGCACACACCGGCCTGCTCGGGCGCTCCGGGACCGGGGGACAGCAGTACGCCGTCGAAACCGTCCTGCGCGTGCGCGAGTTCGACCTCGTCATTGCGCCGGACCTCGCACTCGGCGCCGAGCTGGTACAGGTACTGGACGAGGTTGAAGACGAAGCTGTCGTAGTTGTCGACGACGAGGATGCGTGCGCTCATCGGGCCGCCCCCGCCCCGTCGACCGTCACATCGTTGAACGGGAGCAGCGGCTCCGCCCACGGGAAGACGTACTGGAACAGCACGTAGACGACCGCGAGAGCGAGCACGAGCGAGATGAACGCCCGCACCCATGCGTTGCCCGGCAGATGCCGCCAGATCCAGCCGTACATGCTGTCCCTTTCCGTTCGGTACCGCACCAGACTAAAGGGCTGCAGAGGTACATGGGTCAGCTGCGCAAAGCTTCCGGTTTGCCGTCGGTCACAGGCTGGGTGGCGTCCAGATGCGCCCAGACGACCAGCCGGTGGCTGCTGCCCCATTCCGGATCGCAGGTGGTCAGCGTCAGATAGCGTCCCGGGCCGTCGAATCCGGACTTGCCCGGGACGGGGTCGATGACGCCGACATCGCTCGGCACGGTCCGGTAGGGCCTCTTGTCGATGCGGTACGTGAACCAGGTCGTACCGTCCGTCAGTACGACCGCGTCCCCGGGACGCAGCTTCGGGAAGTCCTTGAACGGGTCGCCGTACGTGCGGCGGTGGCCGGCGACCGAGAAGTTGCCGCTGCCGCCGAGCGCGGCGGTGGAGGTGTAGTGGCCGAGGCCCTTGTGGAGGGTACGCACCTCGGTGCCCTCCAGAACAGGCCAGTCCCAGCTCGTGCCGAAACGGGGGATGTACATGACCGCGAAAGGCTTTCCGTCCTCGTAGGCCTTCGGGCCGGGAGTCACTGTGCGATCGGGCGCGGGAGCCGCGGACGGACCCTGCGACCACCTGTCCTGGAGCTGGTCGATCTGGCTGTCCGTGGCACTGCCGGCCTTGATACCGGTCCAGAACAGCACGTACACCACAAAGAGCATGATCAAGGTGCCGACGGTGATGCAGAGTTCGCTGAAGGTCCTGACGATCAGACGCACCGACACCGGCTCCCCCAAGCACTGCCCAGCCCAGCCCGGTACTACCCCACGGGCTTCGCGTAGTGGAGATCCACTGTGCCCGAGTAGCCGGGGAGAGTCACCGCCTCATGCTCGCCGACTTTCCAGCCGAGACCGTAGGCCTTCACATACAGCTGGTAGTTCTGGATCGCCGGGGAGACGGTGAGCGCCT
The DNA here is from genome assembly GCF_053591755.1 of Streptomyces sp. NPDC002926. NCBI lineage: Bacteria > Bacillati > Actinomycetota > Actinomycetes > Kitasatosporales > Streptomycetaceae > Streptomyces > Streptomyces sp. NPDC002926. The sequence continues at coordinate 276,105 of NZ_JBSFUK010000002.1, read as the reverse complement.
TTTTGAGGGCACTCGGGTCACCTACAGCGGTGATCTTGTACGGCGGAGAGTAGACGCGGCCCTGGAGGATCAGCGTGTTTCCCACACACCGCACGGCGCTGGTGGAGATCAGCCGCTGGTCCATGACCTGGATGCCCTTGGCGCCGCCCTTCCACAGGGCGTTGACGACGGCCTGCAGATCCTGCTGGTGGATCACCAGGTCATTGGCCTGCGGCTCGGGGTAGCCGGGGGCGGCCTGTGCGTTCGGCGGGGCGTCGTTGAGGGTGACGGTGACGGCCGGCCCGCTGATCTTCTTGGTGCCCGCGGCCTGCTCCAGGGCGTTCAGCCTCAGGTCCTCGGCCTTGGTGGAGCCGTCGTCGCGCCGGGCAAGGGCGTCGACATCGTCGCGTACCGCCGCGGTGGACTCATCGAGAGCACCGTTCTTGGTGCTGCGCTGCTCGATCAGGTCGGAGAGCCTCAGCAGCGAGGCGTCCGTACGGATATTGGTGCCCTTGGCGGTGTTGAAGCTCGTGACGAAGATCAGCCCGGCGAGAGCGAAGACAGCAGCCGTCAGCAGCCGGACCGTCTTGCCCGTCACCCAGCCACCACCCCTCATCGGACTTCGCCCCTCTCCCTCTCCGTCGCAGCGGTGAACCGGCCCTTGGGGAAGTCGGCAGAATTGCTCAACGTACCCTTATCTCCTCAGGCGCCGCGGAAGCACTACGCTAACGGACGCCCGGGGGCAGCAGTGTTCCCCCTCGCTCCAGCCCCGGCGCCAGCCACAGTTCCCTGCGCGGTCACGCAGCGCATCGACAGGAGAGTCCCTCGTGCCGAAGTCACGTATCCGCAAGAAGGCCGACTTCACGCCGCCGCCGGCATCGAAGCAGGCGACGAGCATAAAGCTGACAAGCCGCAGCTGGGTCGCACCGGTGATGCTCGCGATGTTCCTCATCGGGCTCGCCTGGATCGTTCTCTTCTATGTGACCGAGGGCGATCTGCCGATCAAGAGCTTCGGCAACTGGAACATCGTCGCCGGCTTCGGCTTCATCGCCGCCGGCTTCGGCGTCTCCACCCAGTGGAAGTAGCCGTTTCGCAGCCCGCCCGTCAAGCTCTGCCCTGAGGTTATCCACAGCGTTGTCCACAGCAGGGGAAAAGGTCTGACGATCTGTGGATAACTCTCGGAGCGTTGACGCCAGTGTGACTGCATCGGCCATGTTGGTGAAGCGACCCGCCCCTTGTCTCTCCTGGGAAAGCCCAGCTCAGCGACAAGGGGCACGCTTGTTCCCCACAGCATGCACAAGATCCGACACACGCTGTGGACAACTTTGGGGAAAGGTCACGCTCAGGTGAGCGAAGCGGTCCTGGCCAGCACCATCCCCACCGTCGCCAGAAGGACAAGTGCACAGGTCCCGACCTGGACGAGGGTGCGGCGCTCAGCCGGCGCGTGCACCATGGCGTACCCGATCACGACACCGGCAACGAGCCCGCCGACGTGGGCCTGCCACGCGATGTTGGCCCACCCGAAGGTGAAGATCAGGTTGATCACCAGCAGCGCGATGACCGGCCGCATGTCGTAGTTCAGCCGGCGCATGAGAACGGCGGTCGCGCCGAACAGTCCGAAGATGGCACCCGAGGCGCCCAGCGACGGCACGTTCGAGCCGGCGATCAGATACGTCAGCGCACTGCCCGCCAGGCCGGAGAGCAGATAGAGGGCGAGGTAGCGGACGCGGCCCAGGGCAGCTTCCAGCGGGCCACCGATCCACCACAGGCTGAGCATGTTGAAGGCGATGTGGACGTAGCCGCCGTGCAGGAACATCGCCGTCACCAGGCGATACCACTGTCCTTCGGCGACGCCCTCGACCGATCCGAGCTCCGGGACGAAGGCCCGCCCGATCAAGTCGAACTGGTCGGTGAATCGGTCCCCGACCGACAGCTGCACCAGGAAGACGGCCAGGTTGAGCCCGATCAGGATCTTGGTCAACAGTCGCGGATCAGTGGCGACAGAACCCCCGGCGACCGTCCGCGGCTGGTTCGCGGACGGTGCGTGCCCCGTGCCCGATCCGGTACGCACGCACTCCGGGCACTGGAATCCGACCGATGCGCTGACCATGCAGTCCGTGCAGATCGGCCGCTCGCAGCGGGTGCAGCGGATGCCCGTATCGCGACCCGGATGCCGGTAGCAGCTCGGCAGGCCGTGCGCGTCCTGCGGCTCCTGTGGACTGCCTGACGCCTGGTCCATGAGGTCCCCTCAATCTCCCTGACTCAACACACCGCCCGTCCATCCTTACGGACGGGCGGCGCGAAATGGTTCCCCTGGGGACCAAGCCCGGGCTCACACTCAGAATCGGCGCAGGGCCGAGCCCGGGCTCACGTCCGAGGCCGCACCCGGGGGCCAGGCCCCGGGGATCAGCCTTCGCGGGTCTCGACGACGACCGACTGGATCACGACGTCGTTGAGCGGGCGGTCGGTGCGCGGGTTGGTCTGGGCGCCCGCGATGGCGTCCACGACCTTCTTGCCCGCGTCGTTGCTGACCTCACCGAAGATGGTGTGCTTGCGGGTCAGCCAGGCGGTGGGCGACACGGTGATGAAGAACTGCGAGCCGTTGGTGGCCGGGCCGGCATTGGCCATGGCGAGCAGGTACGGCTTGTCGAAGGCGAGGTCCGGGTGGAACTCGTCCTGGAACTCGTAGCCCGGGCCGCCGGTGCCGTTGCCGAGCGGGTCGCCGCCCTGGATCATGAAGCCGCCGATCACACGGTGGAAAACCGTACCGTCGTACAGCCTGTCCGTGGACTTCTTGCCGGTCGCCGGGTGGGTCCACTCACGCTCGCCCTGGGCGAGCTCGACAAAGTTCTTGACGGTCTTGGGCGCGTGGTTCGGCAGAAGCCGGATTTCGATGTCACCTTGGTTGGTCTTCAAGGTGGCGTAAAGCTGCTCGGCCACGATCTGCCTTCCGTAAGTCTTCTCTGAGGTCCGTCGATCCTCGCACGGGGGAGACGCCTACGGATAAAAGCCGCCGAGTCATCGCCGGAGCGGCGCGTTATGAGGCGAACCGTGGCATCGTCGTCCGCAAGCTCCCTACATGACCCGGATGCCCGCCCCACATGCCGAGGCGGCACTCAACAGGCATGATTTTCAAACGGGTGGAAAGGCGAAACTGTGCCCAACTGGGAATAAACCCCAGACCCCCAGAACGCCACCGATGAGGAGGATCCCGTGACCCGCATGGACAGCGTGCGCGCCGCGACCGGTACGGCGAAGGAGAGCGTCCTGCACGCCGCGGAAGTGGTGGCGCCCTACGCCGGGACGGCCAAGGAGCAGGCCGCGCATTATGCGCAGGAGGCCCGCGAACGGCTGGCGCCCACAGTCTCGAAGGCCGCTGGTCAGGCCCGTGTTCAGTACGACGTATTTGTCGCGCCGCATGTGCCGCCGAAAGTGGACAAGGCCGCGCACCGAGCCGCGCACAAGGCTCGGAAGGCCGCTCGTCAGGCGGCGGACTACACCGTTCCGCGTGTCGAGCACGCGGTGGCGGTCGCTCAGCCTGTACGGGAGGAGGCCATGGCCCGCTCGGCTGCCGCGCTGGCCGCATTGCGCGGACAGGTGACGGCCAAGGAGATTCAGAAGCTGGTGAGGAAGCACGAACGGCGGTCCAAGGCCGCACGGCTCGCGAAGGGTCTCGCCGTCATCGGCGTGCTGGCCGGTGGAGCTGTCGCCGCTTGGAAGTGGTGGGACAAGCAGGCCAACCCCGATTGGCTGGTGGAACCGCCTGCTGCCACGGAGGTCTCCGACCGCGCCCCGCTGTCGTCCGTCGACGGCAGTGGACAGGATGATCTCGACCCTGAGGTGCAGGCTAAGCAGAACGAGGCGGAGGCTGGGGATCGCGACGATCTCCGCTGACCGCATACCGCCCCTGTGGCCAGTGGCGCCGGGAGATGTGAGTGCTCCCGGCGCCTCATGCGGCGGCGAGCGCCGGTTCCGGGGCGGACGCGGAGGCGGGCCCGGACCCGGCGGTGGACGCGGCCCCGGAGGCGCAGCCCGGTGAGTCGTCGGCATCGGCGTCGATCGCGTGGAGATGCCGGGTGGCGGGCGAGGAGCCGTGGGCTTCGGCGCGAATACGCTGCTTGATCGTGGGCGGCAGTGACCTGTCGCGTGGCGTCGGGCTCCATCGCGTACTCGGCGCGGGCAACGTCGTCCGTAGGGCTTGCGCACGCATCTGCTTCGGCAGGCTCGGCAGGGCCGGCTGATCCGGTGTCTGCGGGGCGGGCTGCTGCGCGGCGGTGGCCGCGGTGGTCAGTCCCATCGAGGCAAGCAGCGCAAAGAACGCGGCAATGAATGCGGTCCACAGATTCTTGACCTTGCAGGCGGTCATGACCCCTCGCTTTCGGGTTGAGCGATCTACATACCTTTCTCATGATGTGTACGCATCTCGAGAAGTGGGGGAGCGACGCCGCCGCTGGGCAGTTCTTCGGATGAACACCACCCGGACGGTCCAGTGATGGCCTGATCCGCCGCGTGAGCCGGCCGCAAGCCAGCAAAAAGGCGCTCCGACCTGTCCTGGACAGGTCGGAGCGCCTTCGGTGCTGTGGAGCCTAGGGGAGTCGAACCCCTGACATCTGCCATGCAAAGACAGCGCTCTACCAACTGAGCTAAGGCCCCGGAAGGGTTGGGTAGGACCGAGCAGATACCTGCCTCGGCCACCGCCGCAGACCAGAGTACCGGGTCACCCCCCGGATCCTGCAAAAGGATTGGGACTCCCGGTGGGCGACCACTCTCCGTAAGATGCTCGACGTGGTTCGCAGCAGCGAAGCCCGCTTTGGGGAAGCGATGGGGAGACGCAATGGACGCAGCTCAGCAGGAAACGACCGCCAGAGCCAGAGAGCTGCAGCGCAGCTGGTACGGAGAGCCGCTGGGGGCGCTCTTCCGCCGGCTCATCGATGATCTCGGTCTGAACCAGGCCCGGCTCGCGTCGGTACTCGGGTTGTCGGCTCCCATGCTCTCCCAGCTGATGAGCGGCCAGCGCGCCAAGATCGGTAACCCCGCGGTGGTCCAACGGGTCCAGGCGCTGCAGGATTTGGCGAGTCAGGTCGCCGACGGCAGTGTCAGCGCCGCCGAGGCCACCGACCGGATGGAAGAGGTCAAGAAGTCCCAGGGCGGCTCCGTTCTGACCGGCACCAGCCAGAGCACCAGCAGCTCGGGTGCGCCGACGGTGCGCCGTGTCGTACGCGAGATCCAGTCGCTGCTGCGGTCGGTGGCGGCCGCGGGCGACATCATCGATGCGGCGGACTCCCTCGCACCGAGCCACCCCGAGCTGGCAGAGTTCCTCCGGGTGTACGGCGCGGGGCGCACCGCCGACGCGGTCGCCCACTACGAGTCGCACCAGAGCTGACCGAGGCAGACGGCCTCACTAGGGAACGGGGAGCGGGCGCAGCGCGATGGGTGAGGTTTTCGCTGGTCGGTACGAACTGATCGACCCGATCGGACGCGGTGGTGTCGGCGCGGTCTGGCGTGCCTGGGACCACCGGCGGCGTCGCTATGTGGCAGCCAAGGTCCTCCAGCAGAGCGATGCGCACACGCTGCTGCGCTTCGTCCGCGAGCAGGCCCTGCGGATCGATCATCCTCATGTACTCGCCCCGGCCAGCTGGGCCGCGGACGACGACAAGGTGCTGTTCACCATGGATCTGGTGAGCGGTGGGTCGCTGGCGCACGTCATCGGCGACTACGGTCCACTGCCGCCCCGCTTTGTCTGCACCCTGCTCGATCAGCTGCTGTCCGGACTGGCCGCGGTGCACGCGGAGGGGGTCGTGCACCGCGACATCAAGCCGGCCAACATCCTGCTCGAGGCCACTGGAGCCGGGCGGCCGCATCTGCGGCTGTCCGACTTCGGGATCTCCATGCGCAAGGGCGAACCGCGGCTGACCGAGACCAACTATGTGGTGGGCACGCCCGGTTACTTCGCGCCCGAGCAGATGCTCGGCGCGGAGCCGGACTTCACGGCGGATCTCTTCGCGGTCGGTCTGGTCGCGCTCTATCTCCTCCAGGGCCAGAAGCCCGACTCCAGGGCTCTTGTCGAGCACTTCGCCAACCACGGCACTCCGGGCGCACCCCAAGGCATCCCGGAACCGCTGTGGCAGGTGCTGGCCGGTCTGTTGCAGCCCGATCCGCAGGTGAGGTTCCGTACCGCCACGGGGGCGCGCAAGGCGCTCACGGCTGCCGTCGAGCTGCTTCCGGACACAGGTGCCGATGACGAGCCGGTCGAGGTCTTCGACCAGATCGGCCCGCTTCCCGCCGGATTCGGCCCCACCGGTCCTGTCGCTGCCCCCCAGGCAGCTCAGCGGCCCCAGGCCCCCGTGCAACAGTCTGTCCAGGCTCCCGCGCAGCAGCCGCTTCCGCCGTCGGAGACGGGCAGCTTCCATCTGGCGCCGCCACCTCAGCAGCCGCCCGCACAACTCCCGTACACGGCGCAGCCGTCCACTCCTCCCCCCATGCCTGCGGCCACGGAACCAACACCGACCCCCACCCCCGTACCGGTGCACAGCGCCTCCCCTCTTTACGCCCCCGCGCCCGAACAGCCCGCGCAGTCCCCGACCGGTCAGACCGCCCCCACTGCCCCGGTGCAGTACGAACAAGCTCTTACTCGTGCTTACACCGCTCAGAGCCCGCAGGTTCCGCTCCCACACGTGCCGGTTCCGCAGACGGCCCACAAGCGGCCGGGACCGCCCCCGAAGGTTGCGGTCCCGGTGCTGATCATTGCGCTGCTCTGTTTCGCGGTCGGCATCTGGGCGCTGACCCAGGCCTGAGCCGCCAGGCCCGAACTACCAGGCGGGGGGCGAGCCGTACTGCCCCGGCGCCTGGCCGGACGCCTGGCCCTGGCCCTGACCTTGCCCCGGCGTCTGCCCCTGCGTCGGCGTCTGCCCGTGCGTCGGCACCTGCCCGGGCACCTGCCCATGAGCCGGGAACTGAGCGGGCGCAGTCGGCACCGCAGCCGGCCGCCGCCGCGCGAGCAGCATCCACGCCCCGAGCCCCAGCACCAGCACGGCCCCCGCGCCGATCCCGGCAGCGGCGACCAGCTTCATCGTGTCGCTCTTCGCCGCCTCAGGAGCGCTCTTCCCGCTGTCCGCGGCCTCTTCGTCCTCCTGGGTGACCTGGAAGTCCCCGGCCGGCCCCGCGTACGCCGGAGCACCCGTCGCCGCGCCCTCGACGTTCACCCGAAGAGTCAGCGGAATCGCCTTCTTGCCGTACTCCTGGGCGATTTCCGGGTTGAGAGTGACCGACAGGTAGTACCAGCCGGCGAAGCGCATGGCGCTGGTGGAACTGTCGGAGTCGTACCGGTTCTCGTATGCCACCGGAGGCAGCGGGTCGAGCGCGACCGACTTCTGCTTGCCGTCGTAGTAGACGTTCCCGTTGTTCTGCACGTACCCGCGGGCGGGGTTGTGCAAGGCCAGCACGAGCGCCTGACTGACGCTCTGGGCACTGTCGGGCGCCGTGCTGGTACCGAGGTCGGCGCTGGCGAAGATCTGCTGCCCCCAGTCCACCGGCACCCGGTAGAAGAGCGTCTGGCCCGGGGTGATCTCGTCCTGCCACTCGCCCTCCTTCAGGCTAGTGGCGTCGGAAAAACTCGTTCCGCCCGTGCGCTTCTTCGGGCCGCCCGCGGGAGCCGCCGGAGATGCGGAGGGCCAGTTCTCGGCCGGTGCGGTAGGAGCGGCCTCCTTGAGCCCGGGCTCGGAGGCGAAACGCATCTCGACGTCCCATGCCTCGGGCGTGGAGGTCACATCGCTGGTCCGCTCCAGGAGAACGTAGTACGTGCCGGCCTCCTGGCAGTTGCTGCTCTCCTTGTCGATCGTCCGGTACGCGTAGGCGGCGACCGGCCGGGCGTACTCGGCGGAGCCGAACTGGGCGTACTTGTCACTGCACTTGACGCCCGAGCGGTCCTCGATGCTCACCGTGAGCTTGTCCGAGTACGCAACCTTCGTGGCCAGCTTCGGGACGGCCGTCGCAGAGATGTACGCGTTGGTCCTGTCGTCCAGATCGACGCGGTAGTAACGCTTCTCGCCGCGTCTGATCGAGTCCTTGTAGGTCGATCCGGCCTTGAGGGGCGGCCCGGCGGTGTTGGACGCCGTGCCCTGGACGGGCTTCGCCGCGCTGTCGAAGGAGTACGGATTGGGTTCGCCGGCCGCCCATGACGGCCCGGACAGCGCCGCCACCGCGCACATCGCCGCCATGCAGGCCAGCGTCACCCGGCCTCTGCCGCGCTGCCTCTTCACGCGCTTCTCCTTGTTGTGTCGGTACCCGTGTCCGTGGCCGTGTGTGTGACCGCATCGGCGCCCGTACTCATGGCTGACCTGCGCCGCACCAGTACGAGTACGAGGATCGCGACCAGGATGACCGCGCCGCCTGCGGCCGTCGCGGCCTCAGTGCCGGTCCATCCTGCCCCGGCGGCCGCTTCGCTGTCTTCGCGGGCGGCCGAATCACCCTGCTTGTCCGCCTTCTTCGCCAGGGCGGGAGCGTCGTGCTGCGGCCCTGCCAGTTCGTCGCCCAGCACCGCCACCCTTACCACCACACCGATGTGGGGGTTCTCGGCGATTTCGGCCGCCTTCGCACCCAGCGTGACGGCGATGTAGAAACCGCCTCTGGTGTGCACCGGGACGACGTTGGGGCTGGACTCGTGGCGGTTGGTCCAGGCAACCGGCACAGTGCCCATCTCCAGCGCCATGGGCCGGCCGTTGTAGATGCTCTGCGGGCTGAACTCCCCGGTGCCGCCGCCGACCGGCGCCCGGTCCGGCGTGAAGACCTGCGTGGCTCCGTAGGACCAGACGGAGGAAGAGCCTTCCACGCTCGGCTCGTTGGCGAACTCCACGTCGTACCGGAGCTGCTGCCCCCAGCCGACCGGGACCTTGTACCAGAGCGTCTGCGACGGCAGGATCTTGTCCCGCCACACGCCTTGCCCGAGTTCCTTGGCGTCGTTGAAGCCGGTGCCGCCCGTCACGTCCCGAGGGTCCCCGGTCGGCAGCAGGGCGTCCTTGTCGCCCTGCCCGTACTCCGGCTGCGACTGAGCGGGCGTCACATCCTTGGCCAGGGGCTTCTCGTTCCCGTACGTCAGTTCCAGCGGCCAGCGCGCGGCGTCCGAGTTCTTCTTGCTCTCCCGCTCGACGACCAGCCAGTACCGTCCGGCCCTGTCACAGCCGCCTGTGCCCTTATCGCTCGGGATCCGGGCGACTGCGGAGGTCAGCGGGGTCGCGCCCTCCTTCTGGAAGAAGCGCTCGGTGCTGCTCCCGCAGGAACTGTCGGTGCCGTACGCGATGCTGGTGCGCAGGACGTCGAAGGTGTCGACCGCCGCCCCGGGCTGAGGCACCGCCGTCGCCGAGAAGTCCGCAGTCGATCCGGCGTCCAGGTCGACCGCGTAGTAGCGCTGCTCGCCGGGTCCGATGGTGTCCAGATACTGCCCCGGTACGAGAGCGGGGGCCGCGTTCCGCTTCAGCGCGCCCTCGGCCGGCTTGCCGCGGAAGCGGTAGCCGGCCGCGGACAGCTGTGCGGAGCGCTGCAGCTGGCGGGCGAGCGCTTTGGCGTCCGGCGCGTCGTAGTAGCGGCCGTTGCCCGCCTTCGCGATGCACTCCAGCTGCTGCCGTGCCGCGCCCCGCACCTGGAAGCCGACGGCGTCTATACGCAGCCCTGCACCGTCCTTGGAGAGCTGCTCGGCAACCTCGCAGGGCTGGGGGGAGCCGCAGTTGTCCTCGCCGTCGGAGATCAGCAGGATCGTGCGTGTCCCGATCGCGCCGTCCGCGGACTTCGGCAGGTCCTGGGCGGCCTTCCGCAGTGACAGCCCGATGGGAGTGTCGCCCTTGGGTCGTACGGCGCCCACAGCCTGCTTCATGGCCGCCCGGTCCAGTGGCCGCACGGGCCGGGCCAGTCGGGTGTCGGTGCAGCCCTTGGGCCGATCGGCGCCGTAGACCCGCAGGCCGGTGGGAAAGCCGTCCGGAAGGGCGTCCACGACGGTTCCGACGGCCGTGCGGGCGGATTCCATCCGGGTCCGGCCCGTGCCGTCGTCGTCGGCCATGGAGCCGGAGGAGTCGAGCACCATCACGAGGCCGCTCTTTCCGTCCGGCGTCTCTGCCTGCTGCCCTGCCTGCCGAGGCTGCGCTGCCCGCCCCGCCTCTGCCTGCCCCGCCGCGCTCGCCGCGGACAGCGGCCCGACCGCCAGGACGAGCAGTGCCACGCTGATCGTTGCCACCGTCGCCCGGCAGCCCAGTCGTGCCTTCACCCGTGTCCCCCTCCGAAACCCCAAAGTTTGCTCTTGCAACCTAGTGATTTGCGTAGGTGAACTCAAGAGGGGCGTTGTCACGGTCCCGCAACAGCACCGGCCACCCTGGCCCGGGCAACACGAAGCCCCGGCCGCTTCTGCGACCGGGGCTCAGTGATCCAAGACTGCTGCGTCTCACACACCCGAACCTGCGGGCACGGAGTCGGTCGCCTCCGTCCACAGATCCTGCTCGGCGCGATCCGCCTGGATCTGGCGGTACACGAGGAGCCCGCCGATGGCGGCCAGTGCGACCAGGAGAAGCTTCTTCACCGCGCGACCTCGTCTTTCCTTGACGTATGAGGACTTCTGGCGCCCGACTATACACACCGACCGATACCGATCGGTGACCTGCGTGCGCCCCAACTACGGCTTCGGAGAAAGCGATCGGCCCGGACGGAGAATCTCCGTCCGGGCCGAAACACAACTGGGGGACCAACGGGGTTTGAACCTGTGGCCTCATCCTTGTCAGGTCGGTCTCACCCCTGCTACGCCAAGGGATGCAGCCGTTTCACCTGGGCAGGTGGCCGCTTGGGTTCGGCCGTAACCGTCGCCGTTCGTGCCTGTTGTTGTCAGGCGCTGATGTTGGGAAAACACCGGGCCTGACACGGTGCGTGCGCCCGACGAGCACCGTGGGGGACGGCATCTCGGGGGATGCCGAAGTCGATCCGGGCCCGCTCGTGGTAGTCGTTCATCAGGACCACGACAGGTACAGCGCGATGGCGACGGCCTGGTGCCGACAGACCTCACGACCGAGTCGTATCAGGCCGTGCTGACCCTGCTCAAGTTGTGTGCCGGCGCGCTGGAGGAACGGCGTTCCTGCTGGAGCTCGAGCGGAAGATGGCGGGCGAGCGATCGGCGTGAGGCTGTGGCTCTGCTCACCGACCATCGGAAGATCCGCTCATCGGCTGATGTCGGCTACTGATGCAAAAGACCCCCAGGCTTGATCACCTGGGGGTCTTTCGGCTGGTGGGGCTAACAGGATTTGAACCTGTGGCCTCATCCTTATCAGGGATGCGCTCTAACCAACTGAGCTATAGCCCCGCCGCGCTCTGCGCTGACCTCTGAAGATTAGCGCACGTGCCTGGCAGCGCCAAAATCGGTTACTCGTCCTCCGCCAGCGTGAGCTCGACACCGCCGACGAAACCAGCGGACAGGTTGTAGATGAACGCCCCGAGCGTCGCCAGCGCTGTGGCCAGCACCACATCGATCACCGCGATGACCGAGGTGAAGACCAGCACCCGCGGCAGCGACAGGAACGACTGAAGATCGAAACCATTGCTCTCGTTCGAGCCGGTGGCCTCGCTGATCGTCCCGCCGACCGTGGAGAAGACGCCCATAGCGTCCATGACCATCCACAGCACCGCGGCCGCGATCACGGTGCAGATGCCCAGCGCGATGGAGAGCAGGAAACTGACCTTCATCACCGACCACGGGTCGGCCTTGGCCACCCGCAGCCGCGCCTTGCGGGTGCGCGGCGTCGTACGCGCCCCGGTCCGCGGCCGCCGCACAGCGGTGCCCGCCTGCTGTCCGCCCTGCGCCTGGTCCATGCCCGGCGGCGAGGGATACGCCTGGGGCGGGTGGTACGGCTGCGCCGGCTGCTCGCCGCCGTATGTCTCGTACGGGGGCTGGGGCCCCCGGGCGCCCGCCACCGTAACCCCCTGGGAATCCGCGGCAGGGCCACGGGCACCGCTCGCTCCGGAAGCGGCCGATCCGGCGCCCGTGGCTCCACTCACGCTTTACTCCTCGTGCTCCCCGGCCGAGGGCTCAGTGCCCTCGACTGCCGCCTCGGCCGTCTCAACGTCGGCCTCTACGGTCCCTTCGACCTCTACGGCCTCACGACCGGCCTCGGCGTTACGAGCGATACCGACCACGGCATCGCGCTTGCCCAGGTTGATCAGTTGGACGCCCATGGTGTCACGGCCCGTCTCCCTGACTTCATTGACTCGCGTACGAATCACACCGCCGCCGAGCGTGATGGCGAGGATCTCATCAGTCTCCTCGACCACCAGCGCACCCACGAGCGAACCGCGGTCCTCCACGATCTTGGCGGCCTTGATACCGAGGCCGCCACGACCCTGGACGCGATAGTCGTCGACAGCGGTCCGCTTCGCGTACCCGCCGTCGGTGGCAGTGAACACGAACGTACCCGGCCGGACAACATTCATCGAGAGGAGCTCGTCTCCCTCACGGAAACTCATCCCCTTCACACCCGATGTCGCCCGCCCCATCGGACGCAGCGCATCGTCCGTTGCGGTGAACCGGATCGACTGCGCCTTCCTGCTGATGAGCAGCAGATCGTCCTCCGCCGACACCAGCTCCGCGCCGATCAGCTCGTCGTCGCTGCCGTCCTCCGTCTCCCGGAGGTTGATCGCGATGACACCGCCCGATCGGGGCGAGTCGTAGTCCTTGAGCGGCGTCTTCTTCACCAGACCGCCCTTGGTGGCGAGCACCAGATAGGGCGCGGCGTCGTAGTCGCGGATCGCCAGGATCTCGGCGATCTGCTCGTCCGGCTGGAAGGCCAGCAGGTTGGCGACATGCTGGCCGCGCGCGTCCCGGCCTGCGTCGGGAAGCTCGTACGCCTTGGCGCGGTAGACGCGGCCCTTGTTGGTGAAGAACAGCAGCCAGTGGTGCGTCGTCGAGACGAAGAAGTGGTCGACGATGTCGTCTTCCTTCAGCTTCGTACCGCGTACGCCCTTGCCGCCGCGCTTCTGCGAGCGGTAGTCGTCCGTCTTCGTACGCTTCACATAGCCACCACGCGAGATGGTGACGACGATGTCCTCCTCGGCGATCAGGTCCTCGATGGACATGTCACCGTCGAAGGGCACCAGCTTGGAACGCCGGTCGTCGCCGAACTTCTCGACGATGACGTTCAGTTCCTCGCTGACGATCTGACGCTGCTTCTCGGGCGAGGCCAGGATCGCGTTGTACTCATTGATCTTGGCCTGCAGGTCGTCGTGCTCGGCGACGATCTTCTGCCGCTCCAGGGCTGCCAGTCGGCGCAGCTGCATCTCGAGGATGGCGTTGGCCTGGATCTCGTCGATCGAGAGCAGACCCATCAGGCCCTCGCGCGCGATCTCGACCGTGTCACTGCGCCGGATCAGCGCGATGACCTCGTCGATCGCGTCCAGCGCCTTGAGCAGACCGCGCAGGATGTGCGCCCGCTCCTCCGCCTTGCGCAGACGGAACTTCGTGCGCCGGACGATGACCTCGATCTGGTGGTGCACCCAGTGGCGGATGAAGGCGTCCAGCGACAGCGTGCGCGGCACGCCGTCGACCAGCGCCAGCATGTTCGCGCCGAAGTTCGTCTGGAGATCGGTGTGCTTGTAGAGGTTGTTCAGCACGACCTTGGCGACGGCGTCCCGCTTGAGCACGATGACCAGGCGCTGGCCGGTACGGGACGAGGTCTCGTCCCGTACATCCGCGATGCCGCCGATCTTGGCGTCCTTCACCAGGTCGGCGATCTTCTGCGCGAGATTGTCCGGGTTGGTCTGGTACGGAAGCTCCGTGACCACCAGGCACTGGCGGTTCTGGATCTCCTCGACCTCGACGACCGCGCGCATCGTGATGGAGCCACGACCGGTGCGGTACGCCTCCTCGATGCCCTTGCGGCCCACGACCAGGGCACCGGACGGGAAGTCAGGACCCTTGATCCGCTCGATGAGCGCGTCGAGCAACTCCTCGTGCGTAGCCTCCGGGTGCTCCAGCGCCCACTGCGCGCCGGCCGCGACCTCGCGCAGATTGTGCGGCGGGATGTTGGTCGCCATACCGACCGCGATGCCGGCCGAGCCGTTGACCAGGAGGTTCGGGAAGCGCGCCGGCAGGACCGTAGGCTCCTGGTTGCGGCCGTCGTAGTTGTCCTGGAAGTCGACGGTCTCCTCGTCGATGTCCCGGAGCATCTCCATCGACTGCGGCATCAGCTTGCACTCGGTGTACCGCATGGCTGCGGCCGGGTCGTTGCCCGGGGAACCGAAGTTGCCGTTGGAGTCCACCAGCGGCATGCGCATCGACCACGGCTGGGCCAGCCGGACCAGGGCGTCGTAGATCGAGGAGTCGCCGTGCGGGTGGTACGTACCCATGACGTCGCCGACGACACGGGCGCACTTGTAGAAGCCCTTCTCGGGCCGGTAGCCGCCGTCGTACATCGCGTAGAGCACACGGCGGTGGACGGGCTTGAGACCGTCCCGTACGTCGGGCAGCGCACGCGAGACGATGACGGACATCGCGTAGTCGAGATACGAGCGCTGCATCTCCGTCTCGAGCCCGACGGGCTCGATCCGCAGTACCTGCTCTTCTTCTTCAGTGATGGCGGGAGTGTTCTCGTCGGCCATTGCTGGTCAAGATCCTTTCGAAGCGGTCAGCTGAGACCGACTCAGATGTCGAGGAAGCGGACGTCCTTGGCGTTGCGCTGGATGAACGAGCGCCTCGCCTCGACGTCCTCGCCCATCAGCACGGAGAACAGGTCGTCGGCCTGTGCCGCGTCGTCCAGCGTGACCTGGCCGAGCACACGGTGGTCCACGTCCATCGTGGTGATACGCAGCTCCTCGGCGTTCATCTCGCCGAGACCCTTGAAGCGCTGGATCGAGTCTTCCTTGATCCGCTTGCCGTTCTGCTTGCCGAGCTCGACGAGCGCGTCGCGCTCACGGTCCGAGTACGCGTACTCGAAGTCGTCCCGACCCCACTTGATCTTGTAGAGCGGCGGGCGCGAGAGATAGACGTGCCCGGCCTCGACCAGCGGCCGCATGAAGCGGAACAGGAAGGTCAGCAGCAGGGTGTTGATGTGCTGGCCGTCGACGTCGGCGTCCGCCATCAGAATGATCTTGTGATAGCGGAGCTTCTCGATGTCGAAGTCCTCGTGGACTCCGGTGCCGAAGGCCGAGATCAGCGCCTGGACCTCGGTGTTCTGCAGGATCTTGTCGATCCGTGCCTTCTCGACGTTCAGGATCTTGCCTCGGATGGGCAGGATCGCCTGGTACATCGGGTTGCGGCCGGACTTCGCCGAACCACCGGCGGAGTCACCCTCGACGATGAAGATCTCGCACTTCGTCGGGTCGTTCGACTGGCAGTCGCTCAGCTTGCCCGGCAGCGACGCCGACTCCAGCAGGCCCTTGCGGCGGGTCAGGTCACGCGCCTTGCGGGCCGCGACACGCGCCGTCTGCGCCTGGATGGCCTTGCGGATGATGTCCGCGGCCTCGTTGGGGTTGCGGTCGAACCAGTCGGTGAGGTGCTCGTGCACGACCTTCTGGACGAAGGTCTTCGCCTCGGTGTTGCCCAGCTTGGTCTTGGTCTGGCCCTCGAACTGCGGCTCGCCCAGCTTGACCGAGATGATCGCGGTGAGACCCTCGCGGATGTCCTCGCCCGCCAGGTTGTCGTCCTTCTCGCGCAGGTACTTCTTCTCGCGCGCGTACCGGTTGACCAGACCTGTCATGGCCGCACGGAAGCCCTCCTCGTGCGTACCGCCCTCATGCGTGTGGATCGTGTTCGCGAAGGAGTACACACCCTCGGTGTACTGCGAGTTCCACTGCATGGCGATCTCGGCCGAGAGCAGACGCTCCTTGTCCTCGGCCTCGATGTCGATGACGGTCGGGTGGATCAGCTCGCCCTTGCGCGAGTTGAGGTACTTGACGAAGTCGACGATGCCGCCTTCGTAGTAGTACGCCACCGTGCGGGCGGGCGGCTCCTCGTCCGGCTCCTCGGGGGCGTCGGCACCAACGGTGGCCTTCGCCGACTCGCGCTCGTCCGTCAGCTTCAGGGTCAGGCCCTTGTTGAGGAAGGCCATCTCCTGGAAACGGCGGGAGAGCGTCTCGAAGGAGTAGTCGGTCGTCTCGAAGATGTCCGCATCAGACCAGAAGGTGACCGTGGTGCCGGTCTCGTCGGTGGGCTCGTTCCGCGACAGCGGCGCGGTGGGCACACCGAGCTTGTAGTCCTGCGTCCAGCGGTAGCCGTCGCGCTTGACCTCTACGGAGACCCTGGACGACAGGGCGTTGACGACCGATACACCGACACCGTGCAGTCCGCCGGAGACGGCGTAGCCGCCGCCGCCGAACTTGCCGCCCGCGTGCAGAACGGTCAGCACGACCTCGACGGCCGGCTTGCCCTCGGACGGGACGATGTCCACCGGGATACCGCGACCGTTGTCGATCACGCGTACGCCACCGTCCGCAAGGACCGTGACGTCGATGGTGTTCGCGTGCCCGGCGAGGGCCTCGTCGACGGAGTTGTCGACGACCTCGTACACAAGGTGGTGGAGTCCACGCTCACCGGTCGAGCCGATGTACATGCCGGGGCGCTTGCGGACCGCGTCCAGACCCTCGAGGACGGTGATCGCGCTGGCGTCGTACGAGGCTGTGACCTCGCCGTTGCCGCCGGCAGGAGTGGACGGAATGTTCTCGTTGGGGTTGCCGGAATCGGCCACGAAGCGCCCTTTCTGGCACAGCACAAGCCGTTCTCCGGGCAAGCGGGAGCGGCTGCGTCGTTCGACATGTTCCGCGACTAGGCGGGATTGTTCACCAGTCTACCGGTACCGCCGACCCGAATGGGGGTTTGCCGGTAGCTGAGTCCGCATGTGCCGCCCTGAACCATGTCGGTCCGACTCCCCATATCCGGGAAGGGGCTTCAGGAGGCTCACGCAGGCGTTGAGCGCTTCGGCCTGTCAACCACTCGCTACCGTGAGGGACACCTCACATGTCTCGCCCGTTTTCTCCCGCCTCGTCCTGCCCAGGGATGCGGCGGCGTTCGGCGGGGCGACGGCTGGGGGAGGGCTCCGGGGGCGAGCTCGGCGCACAGGGGGGCGCGCCGGGGCTGCTGCGGCGCGAAGCTGTCGCGACGGGCGCGGGATGGGCTCCCGGAAACCGTGCGGGGCACGGGCCTGGCGGAAAGCAGGCACGGGCGGGGTCACTGCCGCGGTTGCAGGGAAGACCACCCCCGCCATCGGGCAGGGGCGCCTGGCCGCACGCGGTACGGAGGACTGCTCACAGCACGAAGCCACCGCGAACGGCCCCGGAGCGACCACGAGACCAGTGCCGGCGAGTGGGGCACGGAGCCCCGGCACAAAGCGGTAGGGCGGGGCTGTCGCGGCGGGAAGCCGCCGCGACGGGTATGAATGGCGACCTGCGACATCCGGCGTTACCGCGGCACGAAGCCGCCGCAGCAACGCGCAGTCGCCCCACCCCCACGTCGGATCTCGGCGCGAAGCCCGCACAAAGCAGGCTCGGCGCGCAGCCCCGCGTTCTGGGGCCCGGGGGCGCAGCAGCCCCCGGTTTCGGGAAGGGGCGGGCAAGGGGAGACGGCCCCCTCAGCCGTACGTGTCGCCCGGCCCCACACTCCCCGGCGCCCTCAACGGCCCATACCGCCGCGGCGGCCCACCCGGCCCCAGCACCTTGATCAGCTTTACGGTCCCCTGCCCCAGGTCTTCGTTCAGCCGCGCCACCAGCCGCGGCGCCAGCAACCGCAGCTGCGTCGCCCACGCCGTCGAGTCGCACTGCACGGTCAGCACACGCTCGTCCTCGTCGTACTTCTGCGGCACGCAGTGGTTCGCCAGGTCCGGGCCCACGATCTGCGGCCAGCGCCCCATCACCCCGCCCACCGCGGCCGGCGTCTCCCAGCCCCGCTCGGTGATCAGTCGGTTGATCGCAGCCCCGAGCGGCAGCGGATCACGCCCGTCCGCCCGCGCGCCCGACCTCAGCCCGCCGCCCCGCCTGGCCTGCTTCTTCTGCTGAGCCGCCGCACCCTGCGCCTTCGCCTGTTCCTTCGCCGCGCGCAGCGCGACCCGCGCCAGGTCAACGCCCGACGACTCGGGCACCTTCGGCGACTCCACGGGCTCCCCGGACCCCACCGGCCTGTCGCTCATACGCGCTCCACCTCCCCGTCGGCCACCGTGAAACGCGCCCCGGCCAGCACCCCCGGCACATCGTCGTCGACCGCCGCCGTCACCAGCACCTGCTCGCCCGGAGCCACCAGTTCCGCGAGCCGCTCCCGGCGCCGCGTGTCCAGCTCCGCGAAGACGTCATCCAGGACGAGCACCGGCTCATTGCCTTCGGCCCGCAGCAGCTCGTACGAAGCCAGCCGCAGCGCCAGCGCGTAGGACCAGGACTCGCCATGACTGGCGTACCCCTTCGCCGGCAGCTGCCCCAGCTTGAGCACCAGCTCATCGCGGTGCGGACCGACCAGCGTCACACCCCGCTCGATCTCCTGCTTGCGCACCTCCGCAAGCGCGCCGATCAGCTGTGCGTACAGCTCGTCGCGACCGTGCGCACCGACCCCGCCGCCGGCAGAGGAGGAACGGTACTCCAGCGCAACCGGCCCGCCCCCCGGCGCCAGCGCCTCGTACGCCTTGTCCGCCAGCGGCTGCATCGCGGCGATCAGATCGATGCGCTGTGCCAGCAGCTCCGCCCCCACCCTCGCCAGATGCTGGTCCCACACATCCAGCGTCGACAGATCCATCCCGCGTCCGCCGTGCCGTCGCGCCATCGCTGCCGACTTCAGCAGCGTGTTGCGCTGCTTGAGCACCCGCTCATAGTCCGAACGTACCCCGGCCATCCGCGGCGACCGCGCCGTGACCAGCTCGTCGAGGAATCGTCGCCGCTCGCCGGGATCGCCCTTCACCAGCGCCAGATCCTCGGGCGCGAACAGCACCGTCCGTACTATCCCCAGCACATCACGAGGTCTGACCTGTGAAGACCTGTTGATACGGGCTCGGTTCGCCTTCCCAGGGTTGAGCTCCAGCTCGATCAGCTGGGAGCGCTCGCCCTGCGTGACGGCAGCCCGGATGACGGCGCGGTCGGCCCCCATCCGTACCAGCGGAGCGTCCGACGAGACCCGATGGCTGGCCAGCGTCGCGAGATAGCCGACCGCCTCGACGAGATTCGTCTTGCCCTGCCCGTTCGGCCCCACGAACGCGGTGACGCCCGGGTCGAGTGGGACCTCGACCCGGGCGTACGAGCGGAAGTCGGCCAGCGACAAATGCGTGACGTGCATGGATGTACGCCGACCTCCCCCGGCTCAGGGTTACTTGCTCTCCACCGCGTGGCCGCCGAACTGGTTGCGCAGC
Organism: Streptomyces sp. NPDC002926; assembly: GCF_053591755.1. Taxonomy (NCBI): domain Bacteria; kingdom Bacillati; phylum Actinomycetota; class Actinomycetes; order Kitasatosporales; family Streptomycetaceae; genus Streptomyces; species Streptomyces sp. NPDC002926. The sequence goes on along the minus strand of NZ_JBSFUK010000002.1, from coordinate 256,789 downwards.
GCCGCGATCATCTTCATCTGCGGGGAGTCGTCCTGACGGGACGCGAACCGCGCGAACAGCGCCGCGGTGATCGCAGGCAGCGGCACGGCGTTGTCGATCGCGGCTTCCACAGTCCACCGGCCCTCGCCGGAGTCCTGTGCATAACCGCGCAGCTTCTCCAGGTGCTCGTCCTCGTCCAGCGCGTTGACCGCCAGGTCGAGCAGCCAGGAACGGATGACCGTGCCCGCCTGCCAGGAGCGGAATACCTCGCGTACGTCGGTGACGGAGTGGACCTTCTCCAGGAGCTCCCAGCCCTCGGCGTAGGCCTGCATCATGGCGTACTCGATGCCGTTGTGAACCATCTTGGCGAAGTGACCGGCGCCGACCTTGCCCGCGTGAACCGCGCCGAAGTCACCCTCGGGCTTGAGCGCATCGAAGATCGGCTGGACCTTCGCGACGTGCTCGGCCTCGCCGCCGTACATCAGCGCATAGCCGTTCTCCAGGCCCCAGACACCGCCGGAGACACCGCAGTCGACGAAGCCGATGCGCTTGATGCCCAGCTCGACCGCGTGCTTCTCGTCGTCCGTCCAGCGGGAGTTGCCGCCGTCCACCACCACGTCGCCAGGCTCGAGCAGATCGGCGAGCTCGTCGACGGTGGACTGGGTCGCGGCGCCGGCCGGGACCATCACCCACACGACTCGCGGGGCCTTCAGCTTGCCCACAAGCTCCTCGAGGCTGTGGACATCGGCGAGGTCCGGGTTGCGGTCGTAGCCGATGACAGTGTGGCCTGCGCGGCGGATGCGCTCGCGCATATTGCCGCCCATCTTGCCAAGGCCGACGAGACCGAGCTCCATCACAGATTCCTTAAGCGTTGTATGCCGATTCGTACCCGGCATTGAGCCTACGCCCGGCCGGTACGCACGGCCCGACGGGCCTGCTCGGGTGGAAGCAGGCCCGTCGGGGTCACACCGTCTCAGCCCGATCGGGAGGCTCAGCCGGACAGCCGGACGGGCATGATCAGGTACTTGTACGCCTCGTCGGCCTCGGCATCCACAGCCGGCTTGCCGCTCAGCAGCGCGGGCTTGGTCGAGGTGGTGAAGGACAGCTGGGCGACCGGCGAGTCGATGGCGCTCAGACCGTCGAGCAGGAAGGTCGGGTTGAAGGCGATCGAGATGTCGTCGCCGTCGAGGTTCGCGTCGACACGCTCCACAGCCTGTGCATCGTCGCTGGAACCGGCTTCGAGGATCAGCACACCCTGCTCGAAGCTGAGCCGCACCGGGGTGTTCCGCTCGGCGACGAGCGCCACACGCTTGACAGCCTCCACGAAGGGCGCGGTCTCGATGACAGCGATCGAGTTGAACTCAGTGGGGAAGAGCGTGCGGTACTTCGGCAGATCGCCTTCGAGCAGTCGGGTAGTGGTCCGTCGCCCGGCGCCCTCGAAACCGATCAGCCCTTCGCCCGCACCCGAGCCGGAGAGCGCCAGTGTGACCGTGTCACCGCTGGTCAGCGCCTTGGCGGTGTCCAGCAGCGTCTTGGCGGGCACCAGCGCCACGGCGGACGCATCCGGGTTCTCCGGCTTCCACAGGAACTCGCGGACGGCGAAGCGGTAACGGTCGGTGGACGCCAGAGTGACGTTGTCGCCCTCGATCTCGATGCGTACGCCGGTGAGGACGGGGAGCGTGTCGTCGCGACCGGCGGCGATGGCCACCTGGGCGGCGGCAGAGGCGAAGACCTCACCGGGCACGGTGCCCGTCGCGGTCGGCATCTGCGGCAGCGCCGGGTACTCCTCCACAGGCAGCGTGTGGAGTGTGAACCGCGAGGAGCCGCAGACCACGGTCGCTCGTACACCGTCTGTGGAAATCTCCACCGGGCGGTTGGGGAGAGCGCGGCAGATGTCGGCAAGCAGTCGGCCGGAGACCAGAACGGTGCCGTCCTCATCCACCTCCGCCTCCACCGAGACACGGGCCGAGACCTCGTAGTCGAAGCTCGAGAAGCTGAGGGCACCGTCCTCCGCCTTCAGAAGAAGGCCCGCGAGTACGGGCGCCGGCGGACGGGCCGGAAGGCTGCGGGCCACCCAGGCCACCGCCTCCGCGAGTACATCGCGCTCCACCCGGATCTTCACCGGAACCGCCTCCTGCTGTTGCTCGCTCGCCCTGCTGGCCTTCGTCGTCGGCTGTGTCGCCGGGGACCAGTCTGACGTACGGCACCGACAGTCGGTGCGGGTCGGGGTCAAGTCGTCGCAAGAGGTGCTGGACGCTCCGGGCCGCAGTTGTGCACAGGGCCTTCTTCGAAGCGAATTTCCCGGTAACTCTAGGTGGGAGTAGTAGTAGGGCCTGTGGAAACCGTGGATAACGTCATCTGTGCAGGTCAGACCCGTTTTTTTGTCCACCGGGCCTGTGGGTGGAGCCGGTGGACAACCCGGCTCTTCTGTGGACGCCCGAAAGTTCTGCACATCCGATGCACAGCCTGAGGGGACTTCTCCCCAGCGCTGTCCCCAGCTTTACCCAGGTTCCCCACAGCCCAACCGACCTCGTTGGTGTGACGCCTTTCACTCGACACGGTGAGACCTGCTGGTTCGTTGCCGAACAGTGGACAGGGGTGTGGAGAAGCTGTGGGCAACGCGGCATAGCCTGTGGGTCGCCGGTGGACAACATCGATCACGTCCTGTGGACGGTTTCTGTGTCCACAGCCTGTGGAACAGAGTTGGCCACAAATCCACAGCCGTCTGACCTCCGGTGATGAAGTCTCGGCAACCGCCCCTGTGGATGCAATCTGGACAACTTCCCAGTCCCCAGGCTGTGGATGGAAGATCGTCCCCAGATCTGTGGAGAACGCGCCCCGCGGCGGCGTATTCGAACACCGCACATCCGCGGGGCGGCTGCGGAACGCAGAAAGGGCGCCCCGGGATTTCGTCCCGGAGCGCCCTCGAAGGCCTCTTCAGTGGTTGCTGTGCCGGCCTGTCAGCCGTTCTTGATGCGGTTGGTGAGCTCGGTGACCTGGTTGTAGATGGAGCGCCGCTCGGCCATCAGCGCACGGATCTTGCGGTCCGCATGCATCACGGTCGTGTGGTCGCGGCCGCCGAACTGCGCACCGATCTTCGGCAGCGACAGGTCGGTGAGCTCACGGCAGAGGTACATGGCGATCTGGCGTGCCGTCACCAGCACCCGGCTGCGCGAGGATCCGCAGAGATCCTCCACCGTCAGACCGAAGTAGTCGGCGGTCGCCGCCATGATCGCACTGGCGGTGATCTCGGGGGCCGAGTCTTCCCCACCCGGGATCAAGTCCTTCAGGACGATCTCGGTGAGCCCGAGGTCCACCGGCTGCCGGTTGAGTGACGCGAACGCAGTCACCCGGATCAGCGCACCCTCCAGCTCGCGGATATTGCGGGAGATCCGCGAGGCGATGAACTCCAGCACCTCCGGCGGAGCGTTGAGCTGCTCCTGCACCGCCTTCTTGCGCAGGATGGCGATCCGCGTCTCCAGCTCCGGCGGCTGTACGTCGGTGGTCAGACCCCACTCGAAGCGGTTCCGAAGCCGGTCCTCCAGCGTCACCAGCTGCTTGGGCGGCCGGTCGGAGGAGAGCACGATCTGCTTGTTGGCGTTGTGGAGCGTATTGAACGTATGGAAGAACTCCTCCTGCGTCGACTCCTTGCTCGCCAGGAACTGGATGTCGTCGACCAGCAGGATGTCCACATCGCGGTAGCGCTTGCGGAAGGTGTCACCCTTGCCGTCGCGGATCGAGTTGATGAACTCGTTCGTGAACTCCTCGGAGCTGACATACCGCACCCGCGTGCCGGGGTAGAGGCTGCGCGCGTAGTGCCCGATGGCATGCAGCAGGTGGGTCTTTCCGAGTCCCGACTCCCCGTAGATGAAGAGGGGGTTGTACGCCTTGGCCGGCGCCTCGGCGACCGCGACGGCCGCGGCGTGCGCGAACCGGTTGGACGCACCGATGACGAAGGTGTCGAAGAGATACTTCGGGTTGAGGCGGGCTTGCGGCTCACCGGGACGGGGCGCCGGCGACGGCTGCGCGCCCAGCGGTCCGGGTGCTCCTCCGGGAGCGCCGCGGTGCGGGGCCTGGCGCTCAGGCAGCTCGTGCCGCTCCGGTCGCTGCTGCTCGTACTGCTGGCGCTCGGGCGGTTGCGGCTGCCGGTAGTCGTGCTGCGGCTGGCGCGGCCGGGAGGTCGCGTACGGCTCGCGCCATTGCTCCGCGGACGGCTCGCGGTCCTGGAAGCCGCCGAGACGCGGCTGCTGCCAGGACAGGTCCTCCTGGGTACGCGGCCAGGCGCCGGGTTCCGGTCGCTGCTGCTGGTGCTGCTGGTATTCGGGGTAGGCAGGGCGGACGGTGGGCAGTCCGTCGTCGCCGGGCCGGTGCCCGTAGCCCTCGTAAGGGTCGTTCTGGCGGGGTTCGTCGTGCTGTCCCTGGTAGCGGGGCGCCTGCTGCTGTTGCGCCGGCGTCTGCGGGGCCGGCTCGCCCACCGAGTCGTCGACGGTGATGGCGATTCGGATCGGACGTCCGCACTCACGGCTGAGGGTCTCGCTGATCAATGGGGCGAGCCGGCCTTCGAGGACGCGCTTGCCCCATTCATTGGGAACGGCGAGAAGAGCGGTGTCGGCCACCAGCGCGAGGGGCTGGCAGCGCTCGATCCACTGCTTGTCCTTGGGTTCGATGCCCTGCTGGCCCTCCGCGAGGAGCTGCTCCAGCACTCGTGGCCACACTGCGGCAAGATCGGCAGGTACGTCAGCCACAAGGCACGCTCTCTCACAGGTCCCTTCCCACGAATGTGTGGTTCTCGGGACGGGATGGGAAGACAGGCAGGAAAGGACTTGGAGTTCAGCCACGGTAGTCAGGCCGGGCCGCGCGGTACAAGTTGTTGTCCACAGCCTGTGCATAGTGGACCCCGTCATGGGGCTGGTTTGACCGGATGGCGTAGCCGCGCGTACCGTGACCAGGTCGAGTTGTCGATGGCTGCTGCCGCCTGCCTCCGATGGGCAAAGATCACGGTCTGTGATCGTGAAGCGGTGCACTCGGGCGTATACGCGAGCTACTCGTGGGCGCACGGTGACAGCCAGGCGATGTCCCGCCATCTACGAATCATTTCTGGAGCCCCCGAGTGAGCAAGCGCACCTTCCAGCCGAACAACCGTCGTCGTGCCAAGACCCACGGCTTCCGTCTGCGCATGCGTACCCGTGCCGGCCGCGCGATTCTTGCGAACCGCCGTGGCAAGGGTCGCGCCAGCCTGTCCGCCTGATCGCTTACAGGTCATGACGTGCTGCCTACCGAGAATCGGCTGAGGCGGCGCGAGGACTTCGCGACCGCGGTACGCCGGGGACGCAGGGCCGGTCGCCCGCTCCTCGTCGTCCATCTACACAGCGGTGCAACGGACCCGCACGCGCCTGGGGAGAGCGCTCCCCCGACGTGTGCGGGTTTCGTCGTGAGCAAGGCCGTGGGCGGCGCAGTCGTACGCAACAAGGTCAAGCGGAGACTGCGCCACCTGATACGGGAACGGCTCCCCGAGCTGCCCCCCGGTAGCCTGGTGGTCGTACGGGCGCTGCCCGGTGCGGGCGACGCCGCTTATGAACAGCTGGCCCGAGACCTGGATGCCGCCCTCCAGCGGCTGCTGGGAGGGGGCGCGCGATGAAGTACCCGCTGCTGGCTCTGATCAAGTTGTACCAGTGGACGATCAGCCCGCTGCTGGGCCCTGTCTGCAGGTATTACCCGTCGTGTTCTCACTACGGATATACAGCCATCGACCGGCATGGCGCGGTCAAGGGCACCGTGCTGACCGCCTGGCGCATCCTGCGATGCAATCCATGGTCGCCGGGTGGCGTGGACCATGTGCCGCCGCGCAAGCATCCGCGTTGGCACGAACTGCTGCGTGATGCCTTGCGTGGCAGCAAGGGCGGGCACTCCGCCGCCGATGTGCCTCCCCGGGAGTCGGCCCCCGAACCCCCGAGTCCGGCAGCAGAGACCTCGCCAAATGCTCAAGGAGCCTGATTAGTGGACACGATTGCCAGTCTCTTCAGCTTTATCACCACACCTGTTTCGTGGGTCATCGTCCAGTTCCACACCGTCTACGGGGCGCTCTTCGGCCCCAACACGGGCTGGGCCTGGGGACTGTCCATCGTGTCGCTGGTGATCCTCATCCGGATCTGTCTGATCCCGCTCTTTGTGAAGCAGATCAAGTCGACCCGGAACATGCAGGCGCTCCAGCCGAAGATGAAGGCGATCCAGGAGCGCTACAAGAGCGACAAGCAGCGTCAGTCCGAAGAGATGATGAAGCTGTACAAGGAGACGGGCACCAACCCGCTCTCCTCGTGTCTTCCGATCCTCGCGCAGTCGCCGTTCTTCTTCGCTCTGTACCACGTGCTCTCCAGCATCGCCTCGGGCAAGACCATCGGCGTCATCAATGAGTCGCTGCTGGACAGTGCGCGACAGGCACACATCTTCGGTGCCCCGCTTGCGTCGAAGTTCACGGACAGTACGTCGGAGGTCGCTGCCCTCGGTGCCTCGCTGACCGATGTGCGCATTGTCACCGCGGTCATGATCATCATGATGTCGGCGTCGCAGTTCTACACGCAGCGCCAGCTGATGCAGAAGAACGTCGACCTGACGGTCAAGACGCCGTACATGCAGCAGCAGAAGATGCTGATGTACATCTTCCCGGTCATCTTCGCCGTGATGGGTATCAACTTCCCCGTCGGTGTCCTCATCTACTGGCTGACCACCAACGTGTGGACCATGGGCCAGCAGATGTTCGTGATCAACCAGAACCCGACGCCGGGCAGCAAGGCTCAGGACCACTACCTGCAGCGTCTGCTGAAGGGCGTGACCGTTCACAGCGAGGTCAAGTCGCGGCGGAAGCGGAACGTGATCCAGGCGATCGTGGCCAAGGGCCCGGACCGCAACGAGAACGAGCGCCGGTTCATCTCTGGGCTTGCCAAAGCGGGCTTCGCCGCTCAGGCCGACGGCACGGTGACCAAGAGCGACGTCGCCGAGGCCGAGGCCGAGGGCGGCGCCGCTCAGAGGCGGCAGCAGCCCAAGCGCCAGACCAAGGCGAAGCGTCAGTCCGCCGCTGCCCACCCGGGCGCGGTGAAGGACACTGATGCTGATGCCGCCGACTCGGCCTCGAAGCCTTCGCTGCAGAAGGACACCCCGCAGGACGCCAAACCGGGCAAGCCTGCCTCAGGCTCCGCACGCCAGCAGCCCAAGTCCGGACAGCGCAAGGGCCAGCAGCGGCCCAAGCACCCGTCGTCCAAGAAGTAAGCAAGAAGGAGTCCATCCGTGACGGAAGGCACCATCTCCGCCCCCGCCGAGAGTGGCGACACCCTGACCCGCCTCGAGCAGGAAGGGGAGATCGCGGCCGACTACCTCGAGGGTCTGCTCGACATCGCCGATCTTGACGGTGACATCGACATGGACGTCGAGGCGGACCGGGCAGCGGTCTCGATCATCAGCGACCGGGGCAGCCGGGATCTGCAGAAGCTCGTGGGCCGCGACGGCGAGGTCCTGGAGGCTCTCCAGGAGCTGACGCGGCTCGCTGTGCACCGGGAGACCGGGGACCGGAGCCGGCTGATGCTGGATATCGCGGGCTTCCGGGCCAAGAAGCGCACGGAGCTCGCCGAGCTGGGCGCAAAGGCAGCCGACGAGGTGAAGAGCACCGGTGAGCCGGTGAAGCTGGACCCGATGACGCCCTTCGAGCGCAAGGTTGTGCATGACGCGGTCGCCGCCGCGGGTCTGCGCAGTGAGTCCGAGGGCGAGGAGCCGCAGCGCTTCGTCGTCGTACTCCCGGCCTGACCTCGATCGTTTCCTCGGCCCCGTCTGTTCGCAGGCGGGGCCGATCTTTGTCAGCCTGATAGTCAGCCATCACAGTCCACATTGCGACAGTGCGGTACGGAAGGACGGTTCCCGTGACGGAGGAAGCAGAGCTTCCCCAGGCGCCCGAAGAGGCGCGGACGGTATTCGGAGAGGTGTTTCCGGAGGCCGTGCGGTACGCGGAGCTGCTCGCTGACGTGGGAGTGAAGCGCGGCCTGATCGGTCCCCGTGAGGTGCCGCGACTGTGGGAGCGACATCTGCTGAACTGCGCGGTGCTCTCCGAGGTAGTGCCCGCGGGCGTCACGGTCTGCGATGTCGGCTCGGGGGCGGGGCTCCCGGGCATTCCGCTGGCGCTGGTACGGCCGGACCTGAAGATCACGCTCCTCGAACCGCTGCTGCGGCGGACGAACTTCCTCCAGGAAGTGGTCGAACTGCTCGGCCTGGACCATGTGACCGTCGTCCGGGGCCGAGCCGAGGAGGTGCTCGGCAAGCTGCCTCCCGTGCATGTGGTGACGGCGCGCGCTGTGGCGCCGCTGGACCGGCTGGCGGGTTGGGGAGTGCCTTTGCTGCGTCCGTACGGAGAGATGCTCGCACTTAAGGGCGACACCGCGGAGGAGGAACTCCAGGGGGCCCGGGCTGCGCTGAGCAAGCTCGGTGTGGTGGAGACCTCAGTGCTGCACGTCGGTGAGGGGATCGTCGACCCGCTCTCCACTGTGGTGCGTGTGGAAGTCGGAGAGAGTCCCGGCGGAGTGCGCTTCGCGGCGAAGCGGGCCAAGGCTGCCCGGACCAGTCGTACCCGGCGGCGTCGCTGATCCGTACAGTCCGTACTGTCTATCAGCGATGCTCCATACAAGCTGCCATACGTACGCATTTCGGAGTGTCGTGCGGCTGTAGTCCTGCGGCGAGTGCATCGTGTTTCACGTGAAACGTCGCTCACTGCTGCAGGGAATCATCAGCCGCGGCCGTGCTGCCGCCCCGATGCGGGACCGGAAGCCCCTCTTGAGGGCTACGGAATTGTCCACAGAGGTGGATTCCTCCACAGAACCAGGGGCCTCGCTGGTTCACGACCCCGAAAGCATGGCAGGCTCTGCTCATTGCGAGCCTGAAGTCGAGGAGAGTGAATCCTTGCGGTCCGACGCCAACATCGCGGGACCGATGACCGATCCGGTCCCCGGTCCCCGTACCGAGTCATCGGGGGAGGATGTTTCACGTGAAACACCGCCCCCGATGGACGACACCCCCATTGGCCGTGCTGCCCAGCTGGCCGTGGAGGCGCTGGGGCGTGCCGGTGAGGGTCTGCCCCGACCTGAGCACACACGCATCATGGTGGTCGCCAATCAGAAGGGCGGCGTGGGCAAGACCACTACTACGGTCAACCTCGCCGCCTCACTCGCGCTGCACGGCGCGCGCGTTCTGGTAGTGGACCTGGATCCACAGGGCAACGCCTCCACGGCGCTGGGGATCGATCACCACGCCGAAGTCCCCTCGATCTATGACGTCCTGGTGGAGAGCAGACCGCTCTCCGAGGTGGTCCAACCCGTCCCGGATGTCGAAGGTCTCTTCTGCGCCCCCGCCACCATCGATCTCGCCGGTGCGGAGATCGAGCTGGTGTCGCTGGTGGCGCGGGAGAGCCGACTGCAGCGGGCGATCCAGGCCTATGAGCAGCCGTTGGACTACATCCTCATCGACTGCCCGCCGTCGCTCGGTCTGCTGACCGTCAATGCCCTGGTCGCCGGCGCTGAGGTCCTGATCCCCATCCAGTGCGAGTACTACGCACTGGAGGGTCTGGGCCAGCTGCTGCGGAACGTGGATCTGGTGCGCGGTCATCTCAACCCGGACCTGCATGTCTCGACGATCCTGCTCACCATGTACGACGGCAGGACCCGGCTCGCTTCCCAGGTGGCCGACGAGGTGCGCAGCCACTTCGGCACCGAGGTGCTGCGGACGAGCATCCCGCGCTCGGTGCGGATCTCGGAGGCGCCGAGCTACGGACAGACGGTGCTGACCTACGATCCGGGTTCCAGTGGATCCCTGTCGTATCTTGAGGCGGCCCGTGAGATCGCGCTGCGGGGGGTCGGGATCCACTACGACCCGCAGCATGCCCAGGTGGGCAGCCAGAACAGCCAGCAGAACATGTCGGAGGGGATCCAGTGAGCGAGCGACGTAGAGGATTGGGGCGTGGGCTGGGTGCGCTGATCCCTGCCGCTCCCCAGGAGAAGACGGTGCCCCCTTCCGGGGCCTCGAACCCTCCGGGAGCGGCTCCGGTGCTGACCGCGGAACGTGGTGTGGCGGCGGCGAAGGTGACCACACTGCCCAACGCTTCCCCTCCGCCGGAGGCGATCACGCCTGTGCCCGAACCGGAGGCTGTACCGCAGCCGGTGGAGCCGGCCGGCGCACACTTCGCCGAGTTGCCGATCGACACCATCACGCCCAACCCGCGCCAGCCGCGTGAAGTGTTCGACGAGGACGCTCTTGCGGAGCTGGTCACCTCCATCAAAGAAGTGGGGCTTCTCCAGCCTGTTGTCGTCAGGCAGTCGGGGCCTGAGCGCTATGAGCTCATCATGGGCGAGCGCCGGTGGCGGGCCTGCCGCGAGGCGGGTCTCGAGAGAATTCCTGCGATTGTCCGGCACACGGACGACGAGAAGCTCCTTCTGGACGCACTGCTCGAGAACCTGCACCGTGCCCAACTGAACCCGCTGGAGGAGGCTGCCGCCTACGACCAGCTGCTCAAGGACTTCAACTGCACGCACGACCAGCTGGCCGACCGGATCGGTCGCTCGCGTCCGCAGGTGTCCAACACGTTGCGTCTGTTGCGCCTCTCGCCTCCCGTCCAGCGCAGGGTCGCTGCGGGAGTGCTGTCGGCCGGTCATGCGCGGGCGCTGCTCTCGGTGGAGGACTCCGAGGAGCAGGACCGGCTTGCGCACCGGATCGTCGCCGAGGGGCTCTCGGTGCGTGCGGTCGAAGAGATCGTGACCCTGATCAACTCGAACCCCAAGAGCACGTCCAAGCCGAAGAGTCCGCGGGCCGGTGCCCGTCTGTCGCCGGCGCTCACCGACCTGGCTTCACGGCTCTCGGACCGGTTCGAGACCCGAGTGAAGGTCGACCTCGGTCAGAAGAAGGGCAAGATCGTTGTCGAGTTCGCGTCGATAGACGATCTGGAGAGGATTCTTGGCACCCTCGCCCCAGGCGAGGGACGAGTCCTGGAGCAGGGACTCGACGAGGAGCCCGTTGAGGGCGACGAGGGCTGAGGCCTTCCGCAGTGCCGCCAGGGGCGGGCCGTGTCCGATGGTTGGAGGAACACGGCCTGCCCTTTGCCGTCGCGCGGTACCCGTGCCGGGGCTGGGTGGATACGATGCGTTCTGGTATAGCGCATCCACCTTGATCCACCTCAGAGGGAGGGCGGGGGCTATGCGATCGGTAAGCCGCAGCCGGCTGGTGACAGCCGGCTTGGGCCTGGGGGCAGTGGGCGGGTTTGTCAGCAGCCTGCTCCGTGAGAGGAGCGCGCTGGCAGCCGCTCGTAGCGCGGCAGGCGAGGGAAGTGAGGAATGGCCTTCATGGGGCGTCGGCTCGCACCACTCACGCTGGACAACCTTTCGGACCTTCCCAAGCGGTGTCGTGCGTGTGTCTTCTGGGAGCTTGATCCAGTCAGTGGAGAAGCCGCGGTAAAGGCGGGAACCCCAGGCCTGGAGAAAGAGGCCTGGATCTCGGCTGTGCTGCTCGAGTGGGGATCCTGCGGCAGGGTCGTCTACGTTGACGAGGTACCGGTCGGCTTCGTTCTCTACGCGCCTCCGGCGTATGTGCCGCGCTCCACGGCGTTTCCGACGAGCCCTGTTTCACCGGACGCCGTGCAGCTGATGACTGCCTGGATCATGCCGGGGTATCAGGGGCAGGGGCTGGGGCGGGTGATGGTGCAGACCGTCGCCAAGGATCTACTGCGGCGTGGCTTCCGGGCAATCGAGGCGTTCGGTGATGCCCGCTGGAAGGAGCCCGCCTGTGTGCTGCCCGCCGACCATCTGCTGGCCGTGGGCTTCAAGACCGTGCGTCCCCATCCGACGTACCCCCGGTTGAGGCTGGAACTGCGGACCACGCTCTCCTGGAAGGAAGACGTGGAGTTGGCGTTGGACCGGCTGCTCGGCGCTGTTCAGAAGGAGCCGGTGCTCCGGCCGTTGTGAGTATGAACGCGAGAATGGGCTCATCCGCGTGAGGGATGAGCCCATTCGTGTTTCACGTGAAACAGCGGCGCGGTACTACTCGCCGATGAAGCCCTCGAGGTCGCGGACGATCGCGGCCTTCGGCTTCGCACCGACGATCGTCTTGGCAACCTCGCCGTTCTGGTAGACGTTCAGCGTCGGGATGGACATGACCCCGTACTTGGCAGCGGTGGCCGGGTTCTCGTCGATGTTGAGCTTCACAATCTCGATCTTGTCGCCGTGCTCGGCTGCGATGGCCTCGAGGGACGGCGCGATCTGGCGGCAGGGGCCGCACCAGGCGGCCCAGAAGTCGACCAGTACGGGCTTGTCGCTCTTGAGGACATCCTCTTCGAAGGTGTCATCGGTCACGTTCTTCAGGGCGCCGGCCACGGCGGCCTCCTTACATCATTGCGGGAGTGTGAGGGGGATGGTGCAGGGCGGGGTCAGACCGCGGAAGTCTTCTCCGGCTCGGCGGCGTTCTCGCCGTCGGAGAGCGCAGAGAGGAAGCGCTCAGCGTCCAGGGCGGCGGAACAGCCTGTGCCGGCGGCGGTGATGGCCTGACGGTAGGTGTGGTCGACGACATCACCTGCTCCGAAGACACCGGTCAGATTGGTACGCGTCGACGGCGCCTCGACCTGCAGGTAGCCCTCGTCGTCCAGATCGAGCTGGCCCTTGAAGAGCTCGGTGCGCGGGTCGTGGCCCACGGCGATGAACAGTCCTGTCACAGGAAGTTCAGAAGTCTCGGCGGTCTTGGTGTTGCGCAGGGTCAGACCGGAGAGCTTCTGCTCGCCGTGGATCGTGGCGACCTCGCTGTCCCAGGCGAACGAGATCTTCGGGTCGGCGAAGGCGCGGTCCTGCATGGCCTTGGAGGCGCGCAGGGTGTCGCGGCGGTGGACGATGGTGACGGACTTGGCGAAGCGGGAGAGGAAGGTGGCCTCTTCCATCGCGGTGTCACCGCCGCCGATCACAGCGATGTCCTGGTCCTTGAAGAAGAAGCCGTCACAGGTCGCGCACCACGAGACGCCGCGTCCGGAGAGCGCGTCCTCGTTCGGCAGACCGAGCTTGCGGTGCTGCGAACCTGTGGTGACGATTACGGACTTGGCACGGTGAACGGTGCCTGCCGTGTCAGTGACGGTCTTGATCTCGCCCGTGAGGTCGACGGAGATGACATCGTCCGGGACCAGCTCGGCACCGAAGCGCTCAGCCTGTGCGCGCATGTTGTCCATCAGGTCCGGGCCCATGATGCCGTCGCGGAAGCCGGGGAAGTTCTCCACCTCCGTCGTGTTCATCAGTGCACCGCCGGCGGTGACGGCCCCCTCGAACACCAGCGGCTGCAACGATGCGCGCGCGGTGTACAGCGCGGCCGTGTAGCCGGCGGGCCCGGAGCCGATGATGATCACGTTACGGACGTCGCTCACGGGTTGTTTCCTCGTTTCTGCGGACTGCCTGCTGCCTACGGGGGCCGGTTCAATGACTCTCACCCCACCCAACGGATCCTACGGGGCTTGCATTCCCGGTACGTCCGAGTGGCGCAGAGGGGTGTGTCAGCGGCGAGGATAGGTGTTCGTCAGCAGCAGCTTGCCAGTCGGCGCGGGGGCGGTGTCGACGCAGGCGGCGTCGATCACATATGCCTGGACCCGACCGCTGTCCGTGGGGTGAGGCAGGACCACGAGGTAGGCATTACTGCCCCCGTACTGACCTCGCTCGAAGGCGATCGGAGCATCAGTCCGGCCGGTGCCCTTCTGGATGCAGGGCGGCACAGCCACTTCCGGCTTGCGCTTGGGCGAGACGGGGGTGGACTCGGTGTCGAGAGACGGCCCCTTCTCCATCCTGGGCTCCCCCTGACGGGGGCTGGTGGCGACCAGAGCCTTCACGCGGCCCTGGAGTCCGGGCTCGGAGAAGTCGTGGGTGCCACCGGCAGCGGAGCTGACGCTTGACTCCTTCTTCGCGGCGTCTGCGCTGTTGTCGCTGGTGGACTGCAGGGACTGGAAGAGCACGACGCTGACGCCCACTGCGGCCGCGCTGAAGACGGCACCGAGGACGGCTGTGCGGCGCCGCCTTGTCTGGCGGCTGCGGCCGGGACCGGTGGCAGCGCGAGAGCGGCCCGCCGGCCGGTCGGCCGACGTGATGTCCGTCTGCTGAGCAACGGGTGCTGTTTCACGTGAAACATCTGTGGCTTCGTCGGGCGCTGTGGCGTCCAGAAGAGCCTCGGCGGCCAGAGCGGCGTCGATACGACCGGCGATGTCGGCAGGCATCCGTTGCGCTCCGGGAAGCGTGCCGAGCAGCCCACGGATCTCCTCAAGCGATGTACGTACATCCGCGCACAGGGGACACCCGTCGAGATGCTGTCGCACATCGGCCGTACGCTCCGGAGGGAGAAGACCTTCGGTGAGGTCGGAGATCTCCGAAACGTCAGGGTGCTGAGCCGTGTCGGCTGTGGATGTCACGCGCGCCCACCTCCGCCCTTCACAGCTGCAGGGTCATTCGGCCCTGCGTCCCTTTGTCCCGACGCCGGTGGGACGGATGTCCCCGGCGTCCGGTTCCTTCCCATGCTGACCTCGGTGTTATCCCCGGTGTCGCTCCGCAGATGAGTGAGCATGGGCAACAGCCGTGCCCGCCCACGCGCGCAGCGGCTCTTGACGGTCCCGGTGGGCACATCGAGGACGCGGGCCGCCTCCGCGACGGGGTAGCCCTGCATATCGACCAGCACCAGCGCGGCTCGCTGATCGACGGGAAGCTTCGCCAGCGCGGCCACTAGTTCGCGGTGGACATCCTTACGCTCGACCGGAGCCTCGGCGGACTCATGAGGCTCAAGGAGCTGCTCCAGTCTTTCGGTGTCGTCGACGGGGGAGGTTTTCCGCGAGGCAGCCTTGCGGGCCCGGTCGAGACAGGCGTTCACGGTGATGCGATGGAGCCAGGTGGTGACGGCGGACTGGCCGCGGAAGGTATGGGCGGCCCGGAAGGCGGAGACAAGAGCGTCCTGGACCGCGTCCGCAGCCTCCTCACGGTCGCCCAAAGTGCGCAGGGCGACGGCCCAGAGCCTGTCACGGTGGCGCCTTACCAGCTCACCGAAGGCATCCGGGTCCCCCGCGACGTGGCGTGCCAGAAGGTCCTGGTCGCTTGTGTCGCCGAGTGTCGCGTCGTCCAACGGTGAGCCCCCTCCCCTGATGCCGTCAGCTGGTGATCTTGATCTCCGAGACCTTGCCCCGGAAGTTGCCCTCGCCGCTCTGCGGCAGTTTGGTCAGCCAGACCAGAACGTACCGCGCCCGCACTGGCTCGCCGGGCTTGAGGGACACATTTGAACCGGATCCGTTGGCGACCTTCTTGAAGCCGTCGAGGGTTGTTGGCTCGGACGAGGCATCTTCGGACGCTGCCCGCAGTTCCACGGAGGTGTCTCCGCCGAGGAACGAGACGTCCACGGTGCCGACCTGCTGGACCTTGCCGAGATCGAGAATGATGCCGACGCCCGGCTTCAGCCGTCCGAAGTCCCCGCTCTGGAAGTAGCCGTCGGTGGTCCAGTAGGTCGCGGGGTCGCCGTCGTAGCTGTCCTTTATCCCGGCCGGTTTCTCGGAATGATCCCCGAACGGGTCGAAGTCACGGGCACCGGCGATGGCGACCGGCTTGCCGGAAGCGGGCGCGGCGTTCTTTTCGCCGCTGTCCGTCTGCGAGTTGCCCGGATCGCCCCGGTCCTTGTCGCGGTCGATCAGCTTGTCCGCCACCTGCCAGCTGCCCAGCCCCAGCGCGGCGATGAGAAGCGCGGCCACGGTCCACTTGAGGACCTTGCCGGTGCGGCTCTGGAGCGGTGCCGGAGGGGCGGGAACCGGCTGGGCAGCGTTTGTGCCCGGGCGGGGCGCAGGACGGGCGTAGTTGCCCTGCTGGTAGGTCGTGCGCTGGTACTCCGGTGGTGAGGCGAACGCCGGCTCCGGCGGCCGGATGCGCGGCATCGCTGCCACGGCCTTGGCCAGCTCGTCGGGCGTGGTGCACGGCGGCTCCTGGCGGGAGGCGGTGGCACCGTCGTTGACCAGGGCCCGCATGGCGAGTTCCGAGAGACCGCGGTGAACGCCGGCCCGCACCTGGTCGGGGGCGAGCAGCCCCACGCCCTTGGGCAGCCCGGAGAGGCCGTACGCGTCGTTCTCGTACGGCCACCGATGCGTCAGTGCCGCGTAGAGAAGCGCACCGATCGCCTCGGTGTCGGCGCGCTGCGGCCCCTCGGCGGTGATTCCGCGCAGAGCGGCGTTCACCGCGAGGCCGCGGATCCGGTACTGCCCGGTAGAGCTCCGCAGCACCGCGCCCGGAGTGAGCCTGAGGTGGGCAAGGCCCTCACGGTGCGCCGCGGCCATGGCCTGGGAGAGCTGGTCGACCAGCTGGTACGCGTCGTGAGGCTCCATGGGGCCCATGGCGAGCAGAGCCGTCAGCTCGGTCGCGTCCGGAATCCACTCATGGACGACGTAGACGAGATCGTTCTCTTCGACGGCATCCAGGACCTGTACGAATCGAGGGTCGCCGAGGAGCGCGGAGGAGCGGGCCGCCGCGAGCACGGAGCGCGCCCTCGGGTGATCGGCCGGGAGCAGATGCACTCCTACCGCACGACGCAACTTCTCGTCGACAGCACGCCAGCTGCTGAATCCGTCCAGACGGGTGACGCACTCCTCGAGGCGGTAGCGTCTGGCGAGCTTGTGGCCACTGTGCAGTTCGGGTGCCGCGATGGCGGGTTCGGTGTCCTGCCGTTCGCTGCCCGTGTCCGGTGCGGTCTTCTCCGCCGAGTTCTGGGATTCCGCCGCCCCGTCGGTCGTGGCCTTGTCCGCCTGCGCGGTCAGCGGTTCGTCTCCGCTGTTCTCGGCCACGTCGACGGCAGCCGTGCTACGTTCCGCCACCGTCGCTCCTGCCTCCCCATCCGTTGCGCCCTATCCAACAGCCATGCCAATTGTGCCCACAGTCGGCCGCTATGCACGACACACGGCGGCCGACGATGGTTGTGCGGTACTCGCTGCCCTAGCGTCCGAGGCGTCCACGGACCATGCCTACCAGGGCGTTGAGCTCGTCGATGCGCATTCGCTTCGCGGCGACGAAGAAGACGCCGAGCAGCACGGTTCCGCCGGCGACCAGCGCGACGAGCGAGCCTCCGGCGCCGTTGCCGAGCCCCTTCATGACGAAGAAGGCGACCGCGCCGCCGGCGATCGCCGCCGGGACGGAGGCCATGCCGAGCCGGGTGTACGTACGCATGATGCGGGAGCCGTCCAGGTCGCCGCCCAGCCGGTTCTTCAGCCGACGCCAGGCGACGCCCACGCCCACGGCGTAGGCGAGCCCGTAGGAGGCGCCCATACCCACAACCGCCCACTGGGGCGCCAGGACCGCGTAACAGAGCGCGGAGGCCGCTGCATTGACTCCGGCGACGATGACGGTGTTGTAGAAGGGCGTGCGGGTGTCCTCGTACGCGTAGAAGCCGCGCAGTACGACGTACTGCACGGAGAACGGGATGAGGCCGAGACCGAACGCCATGAGGATGAAGCCCATCCCCCGGGCGGACTCCAGGCCGCTGGAGGCGAACAGGAGAGTGGACATCGGGACGCCGAGGGCGAGGAATGCGAACGCGACCGGGACGATGGCGACCGCGGAGTTCCGCAGGCCCTGCGAGATGTCGTCGCGCACGGCCCCCGGGTCGTTGTCGTGGGCGGCGCGGGAGATGCGGGGCAGCAGGGCGGCCATCACCGAGACGGTGATGATGGCCTGCGGCATGCCCCAGATCAGCTGGGCGTTGGTGTAGGCGAGGATGCCGGCGCCCGACCTCCCGGAAGCCTCACCGGCGGCGGTGGCGAGCTGGGTAACGACCAGCACACCCGCCTGGTTGGCAAGAACGAACAGCACGGTCCACTTGGCCAGCTTGACCGTCTTGCCGAGCCCGTGGCCCTTCCAGTCGAAGCGGGGACGGAAGCGGAACCCTGTCTCGCGCAGATACGGGATCATCGACAGGGCCTGGACGACGAGACCGAGCAGGGTCCCGATGCCCAGCAGCCGGACACCCTCCGGCGGGATCGTCTGGACACCCATCTGGGATTCGGCAGAGGTGCCGTAGACCCAGATGAACAGGCCAAATGTGGCGATCATGACGATGTTGTTGAGGACCGGAGTCCACATCATCGCGCCGAACTTCCCACGTGCGTTGAGGATCTGGCCCATCACCACGTGTACGCCCATGAAGAATATCGTGGGCAGGCAGTACCGGGCGAAGGTCACAGCGACGCTGTTGGCCGCCGGTCTGCTGGCGATGGTGTCGGACATCAGATGGATGAGCAGTGGTGCCGCGAATACCGCGATGGCGACGATGATTCCGAGCGCCACCATGACGAGGGTGAGCAGACGGTTGGCGTAGGCCTCGCCGCCGTCCTCGTCGTTCTTCATCGAGCGCACCAGCTGCGGCACGAAGACGGAGTTGAGGCCGCCTCCAACAGTGAGGATGTAGATCATCGTCGGCAGGGTGTACGCCACGGTGTAGGTGTCACCGAGCAGTGAGGCGCCCAGCGCAGCGGTGATCACCAGGCTGCGTACGAAGCCGGTGAGTCGGGAGACCAGGGTGCCCGCCGCCATCACCGCGCTGGACTTCATCAGGCCGGAGACCCGGCCGCTCGCCTTCTTGGGGGCGGGCGTCGCCGGGATCGGCTCGGAATCGGGCGAGGGCTGACCGGAGGCCTGCTGGTCCCGGAAAAGGTGCGCGAACGCGTCAGGCTCCGGTTCCTCCTCGCCTGCTCGGGTGACCAAGTCGTCCACGCCCGTGAACTGGGTGGTGCCGGCGTTCTCCCCGTACGGGAGATGACGCGACGGTCCGGCGGGCTCGGGCGGCGGGGTCTGTGCCCAGACACGGGGGTCCGGGGCATGCTGCGGAGTCGGCGGCTGCTGGTACAGCGCCTGCGGCTCCGGATATGTGCCCGGAGCCGCAGGCGGCGGGTGCGAGGCGCGGTCGTAGAGCGCCTCGGCCACCGGGTCCTGGGCGGACAGATCCTGCGCCTGGTACGGATCACGGGCGTAGGCATCCTGGACGTACGGGTCCTGTGTGTACGGGTCCGGGGCAGGCTGCGGCGGCGGAGGAACCTGGTCCATCGGGTCTCCGCCCGCGCCCTGACCGCGGTCACCGTCGTACGGCGCGTTCATTGCTACCCCACCTCATCGTCCCCGGCCGGCCGGCC
The DNA here is from genome assembly GCF_053591755.1 of Streptomyces sp. NPDC002926. Taxonomy (NCBI): domain Bacteria; kingdom Bacillati; phylum Actinomycetota; class Actinomycetes; order Kitasatosporales; family Streptomycetaceae; genus Streptomyces; species Streptomyces sp. NPDC002926. The sequence continues at coordinate 237,627 of NZ_JBSFUK010000002.1, read as the reverse complement.
AAGACATCGCTCAACGGTCCACTTTCTCACCCGTGTCCGACGGGTCGCCGCTTTCCGGTCCGGTGTCCGGTGTCGGGTCACTCGCCTGCCCGGGATCGGGGCTGTCGATGTCACCTTCCGAGCCCTCAGTGCGCTCAGCAGCCTCTGGGTCCTCCGCGGCCGCCTCGCGGGCAGCCGCGCGCTTGCGCTGGCTGTACATCCTGACGCCTGCGAGGACGAGCAGCAGGACACCTCCCGCGATGACGAGCATCACAGTAGGTGTGATCTCGGATACCTTCACCGTGAACTCCATGGGCAGGCCGTACGGCTTGCCGTCCTCGGTGTAGAGCTGGGCCGTCATCTGCACAGGGCCGTTGGCGTTGGCCGAAGCGGCGAATTTCACCGACTGACTGTGGCCGCCCTCGACCTTGATCGGCTGCTCGGCGATGCCCTTGTCGTGGTCGAGGCTGAGGCGTGTGGGGTTGTCCGACTTCAGCCGCAGCACCAGATGGTCGATGCCCTGGACCAGCTTGTTCTGCACGGTGACCGGAATGGTCGCACTGCGCCCCGACAGGGTCACCTGCGACTTCTCGATCAGCTGCACCTCTTCGGTGAGGCTCTGCAGGTAGCTCCGCACACTGTCGCGGTACTGCTGGGCCGCCGCGGGGCTGCCGCGCCAGGACGTGGACATCTCCCGGTCGATTGCCCGTCCGAAGGGCGTCACCACCCGGTCCTGTGCGGTGAGGATGACCTTGAAGTTGTCCAGGGTGCTCTGTGTGGTCCTGATGTCCTGGAACGCCTGGCCCGGCAGCTCCTGCTTCCTCAGCTGACCGGGGTAGCGGGAGGAGGGCGGCACCCTGGTCGTGGCATCGGCGTCGGGCTTGGCGCCCGCAGCTGCGACCAGGTCGAGTGGCCGGGTCCACCGCTGAGCATTGAGGGCCTTCAGGGCGCCGGCCATGGATTGCGCCTGGGACGCCGTTGGCATCCGCTGCGGGGCGACGACGATGCTCCGCTCCTTGGCCGGGGCCTGCAGCGTCAGAGCGAGCGTCTGAGCGAGGAACTCCTGCACAGCGAGAGTGGAAGATCCGGTCGAGAGCATGTCGCCCTGGAAAGCGGTGGAGAGCCGGTCGTCGGCGACCACCGCCGTCGTCCCGCCGCCGATCGGCCGCGCCGAGCTGGGCGTGTACGACAGGTCGTCCCGCAGGCTGTCGCTGCGGGCGATCACCTTGTGGGCGCCGGCGGAGGTGGCGACATCGACGATCGAGGAGTCGATCGCTCCGTCCACCGGCCAGGCGAAGTCGACGGTCGGCTTCACATGGACGATCGTCTCCACCGTCGTCTCCGCGACTTCGGTGGCCGGCTGCAGATGGCTGAGCGAGCCGGAGACGTCCTTGCCGCGGTGTGCCAGGGACGCCAGATCAGGGTCGGCGAACGGCAGGGCGACGACTTTGCGCCCCTGCACTGCGGCTTCGACGGAGCGCAGCCACCGCTTGGCAAGGGCCTGGTTCTTTCCCGCGACTGTGGTGGTCCCGTTCTTGACCCGGTAGTTCCTTGTCATCGCATCGACGGTGGCCAGCAGATCCGGGTCGATGACCCAGGTCACGGGCAGATCGCTGCCGAGCGAGACGAGCTGCTCGAGTCGCCCGCCGGGGGCAAGTTCCCTGGCCAGAGTCTCGTCCTCGAAGACCGGGGTCTGCTGCTCGTCGGACCCTGTTTCCGAGGTGAGGTGCGTCGAAGAGATCAGCGGCCAAAGATAGGTGAACTGGGTTTTCTTCGCTGCGGCCTCGGGCTGCCAGGGCAGGAAGGTGCGCTCGATGCCCAGCACATGCTCGAAGGGCTCGGCCGGGGTCTGACCGGACAGGGACACACCGAGCTGGTAGACGCCGTCGTCGTCGAGCCCGAGCTCACTCACCGGGACCGACAGGGTGAAGTCGCGGCTGATGTGGGAGGGGAGCTTCGGGATCTTGACCGTGTATTTGGCGTCGACCGGCTCACCATCGATGCCCGAGGCATAGCCGGTCCGCGCGCCGACACGGTCGATGGCGGTCCTGCTGGACAGTGCCGGCCCCACCCGAAGATCGACCTGAGCGTCGGTGACGGTCTGCTTGCCTTTGTTGTACACCGAGCCGGAGATGGTGAGTGTGTCGCTCTTACCGGGGGCGACCGGTGTAAGAGTGTCGAGAGACACATCGACCGTGCGGGAGTTTGTGGCGGCGTCGGCGGTGTCGGCGGCATACGGAGAAGGGGCGGCAGGACCGCACAGCAGCCCGGCCACGAGCAGGGCGCCGGTGATCACGGAGGCTGTCCGTCGCAGCCACCGGCGGGCAGGAGAAGGACTCATCCCCTTGAAGTCTGCCGCCTTGGCCACGCGCTCGCCCGTCCCTCGTCGTCTGGTGCCTCTGGTTGCTTCTCGGTTCCTGCGTCCACGCATGGTAACGAGGTGCGCGGCTCCGAAGTGCCGCGGAGTGCCCCACATGATCGCAAGGGTGCTTCCGGTGCCGCCGGAAACAGGGGCGCTCCGGTCGGCCCGGGCACGTACCCTTTTCTGTTGTGCCGAATGCCAATGAAGACAACCCCACTGCACTGAGCCAGGTGCAACGCCGCGCGGTGAGTGAACTGCTGCGGGTGTCCCCTGTCGCCGACGACCTGGCCCGCCGCTTCCAGGAGGCCGGGTTCACCCTTGCCCTGGTCGGCGGCTCGGTCCGGGACGCACTGCTCGGCCGGCTCGGCAATGACCTGGACTTCACGACGGACGCCCGTCCCGAGGACGTACTGAAGATCGTCCGTCCGTGGGCGGACTCGGTGTGGGAGGTCGGGATCGCCTTCGGTACGGTCGGCTGCCAGAAGGACGGCTACCAGATCGAGGTCACCACTTATCGTTCGGAGGCGTACGACAGGACCTCGCGGAAGCCTGAGGTTTCCTACGGCGATTCGATCGAGGAAGACCTCGTACGCCGCGATTTCACTGTGAACGCGATGGCCGTGGCGCTGCCGGAGAAGGAGTTCATCGATCCGCACGGCGGTCTGGAGGATCTCGCCGCGTGTGTCCTGCGGACCCCCGGTACGCCCGAGGAGTCATTCTCCGACGACCCGCTGCGCATGATGCGGGCTGCGCGCTTCGCCGCGCAGTTGGACTTCGAGGTGGCGCCCGAGGTCGTGGCGGCGATGAAGGCGATGTCGGAGCGCATTGAGATCGTCTCCGCCGAACGGGTGCGAGAAGAGCTGAACAAGCTGATCCTTTGCGCGTATCCGCGCGAAGGGCTGGCGCTGCTCGTCGACACCGGTCTCGCGGACCATGTGCTGCCCGAACTGCCTTCGTTGCGTCTCGAGAGCGACGAGCACCACCGGCACAAGGATGTGTACGAGCACTCCCTGATCGTCCTGGAGCAGGCCATCGAACTGGAGGAGGAGGGCCCGGACCTCGTGCTGAGGTTGGCCGCGCTCTTCCATGACATCGGAAAGCCGCGGACGCGGCGCTTCGAGCAGGACGGCCGGGTCTCCTTCCATCACCACGAGGTGGTGGGCGCGAAGATGACCAAGAAGCGGATGACTGCGCTCAAGTACTCCAACGACATGGTCAAGGACGTCTCGCGGCTGGTCGAGCTGCATCTGCGCTTCCATGGGTACGGGGCCGGCGAGTGGACCGACTCGGCGGTGCGGCGGTACGTACGTGATGCGGGGCCGCTGCTGACCCGGTTGCACAAGCTGACTCGTTCGGATTGCACCACGCGCAACAAGCGCAAGGCGAGCGCCCTCTCCCGGGCCTACGACGGGCTGGAGCAGCGCATCGCGCAGCTTCAGGAGCAGGAGGAGTTGGATGCCATCAGGCCCGATCTGGACGGCAATCAGATCCAGGAGATCCTGGGCGTGGGTCCCGGGCCGGTGATCGGCAAGGCGTATGCGTTCCTGCTGGAGCTGCGGCTGGAGAACGGGCCGATGGGGCATGATGCTGCGGTCGCGGCGCTGAAGGAATGGTGGGCGGCCCAGGACGGAGCGTGAAACGGCGCCATGTTTCACGTGAAACATGGCGCCGCTTCGATACGCCGAGGGGCGGTGTTTCACGTGAAACACCGCCCCTCGGCGTATGTGGCTACTTCTTGATCTCGTTCAGGCAGAGCACGAATCGGGTGCCCGAGCTGCGCCTTCCCCCGCGTGTCTGCTCGACATAGCTGGCGTCGGACTTACCTTCGCAGCGCGTCGTGTCCGTCGTGTTGGGGAGGACCTCGACGACCTTGTAGGCAGCCTTGGAGTCGCCGCAGTCCACGACCTCAAGATCGGCGCTGGCCGTGGATCCGCTGCTCTTCATGCAGTCGCCGGCTTCCGCCTTGTCGGCGTCGTCCTGGCTCATGAAGTAGACGATCGCAAAGACGATCAGGGCTATGACGGCCACGATGATCTTCAGGATGGTCTTGGCGCCGAGGCCGCCGCCACCGGATGAGGGCGCCGGGGGCGGCGGTGCGCCCCACTGCTGCTGCGGAGGGTAGGGCTGCCCCTGCTGCTGAGGGTGGCCGTACCCCGGCTGAGGCTGCGGCGGGTAGGGCTGCTGTTGCTGCTGCGGATATCCGTAGCCGGGCTGCGGCGGGTATGGCTGCTGGGGTTGCTGTGCGTGCGGGGCAGGGTGTCCATACGCGCCTGAGCCCTGCTGCGGCGGATAAGTCATGCGGGTAGTCCCCCGTGAACGCTTGTGATCGTTTGTTTGACGCGGGCACGCTATAGCACCGTGCCAACACGGCTCCAACGGGCCATGGCTGCGGCGACAACCGCGTAAATGACCGCGACCACGACGACCAGGGGAACCGACCGGCCGTCAGGGGGCAGCATCAGCGCGGCGACTCCCGCGGCTCCCACGAAGGCGACGTTGAACAGCACGTCATAGAGGGAGAAGATCCTGCCGCGATAGGCGTCGTCCACTGATGTCTGCACCACGGTGTCCGTCGAGATCTTTGCGCCTTGGGTGATGAGCCCCAGGACGAACGCGGCGATCAGTATCGGTACAGGGGCGAACGGCAGCCCCAGCGCCGGTTCGAGAACGGCAGCCGTCCCCGCGCACCACACCATCCATCCGTACTGACCGACCCGGCCGACCGCCCACGGAGTCAGCACCGCCGCCGCGAAGAACCCCGCCCCCGAGATGCCGATGGCCAGACCGAGCAGCGCAAGTCCGTCCGACTCCGTGCCGGACCAGGCGTACCGGCAGAGCATCAGCGCCATCACCGTCAGCGCGCCGTAGCAGAAGCGCATCAGCGTCATCGCGGCCAGCACACGGGCTGCCCTGCGCCGCTCGGAGAGATGCCGCAGTCCGGCCACGAGACCATGCGCCGTTGATGCCAGCACGGCAGTCAGCCGTGGCTGCACCAACTCTTGCTCGGGGCCCAGCAGTTCACGTGCCATCCGTAGCGAGGCCAGTGCCGAGCAGAGGTATAGGGCAGAGCCGAGCAGCACCACCGCGGCATCGGAGTCCTCGGACACCAGCCGTACCGCGAAGGCGAGTCCGCCACCCGCGGTCGCGGCGAGGGTGCCGGCCGTGGGCGAGAGAGAGTTCGCCATGACGAGCCGGTCGGCGTCGACCACACGGGGCAGCGCGGCAGAGAGGCCGGCCAGCACAAAGCGGTTGACCGCTGTGACGGACAGGGCCGAGGCGTAGAAGAGCCAGTCGGGCGCCGAGGCCAGAATCAGCAGTGCGGTGCTGCTGGCCAGCAGGGCCCGCAGCAGATTCCCGTACAGGAGGATCTGACGGCGCTGCCAGCGGTCCAGCAGGACGCCGGCGAAGGGGCCGATCAGGGAGTACGGCAGGAGCAGCACGGCCATGGCGGAGGCGATCGCGGCCGGGGAGGTCTGTCTCTCCGGGGAGAAGACCACATACGCGGTGAGCGCCACCTGGTAGACGCCGTCGGCCGACTGGGAGAGCAGCCGGACCGTCAGCAGCCGGCGGAAGTCACTCAGGCGCAGGAGTACGCGCAGATCACGTACGACAGGCATGCGAGCAAGCGTCACATACGCGGAGGGTCCCCGGGCGGATTACCCGGGGACCCTCCGCGATTGAGCAGGACGGACGCTTAGCGCTCGACCTCGCCCTTGATGAACTTCTCGACGTTCTCGCGAGCCTCGTCGTCGAAGTACTGGACCGGCGGGGACTTCATGAAGTACGAGGACGCGGAGAGGATCGGGCCACCGATGCCGCGGTCCATAGCGATCTTCGCGGCGCGGACGGCGTCGATGATGATGCCCGCGGAGTTCGGGGAGTCCCAGACCTCAAGCTTGTACTCGAGGTTCAGCGGGACCTCGCCGAAGGCACGGCCCTCGAGGCGGACGTACGCCCACTTGCGGTCGTCCAGCCAGGCCACGTAGTCCGAAGGACCGATGTGGACGTTGTCCGCGCCCATGTCGCGGTCGCGGATCTGCGAGGTGACAGCCTGCGTCTTGGAGATCTTCTTGGACTCCAGGCGCTCACGCTCGAGCATGTTCTTGAAGTCCATGTTGCCGCCGACGTTCAGCTGCATCGTGCGGTCCAGGACGACGCCCCGGTCCTCGAAGAGCTTCGCCATGACGCGGTGCGTGATGGTGGCACCGACCTGCGACTTGATGTCGTCGCCGACGATCGGTACGCCGGCCTCGGTGAACTTGTCCGCCCACTCCTTGGTGCCGGCGATGAAGACCGGGAGAGCGTTGACGAAGCCGACCTTGGCGTCGATGGCGCACTGCGCGTAGTACTTCGCAGCGTCCTCGGAACCGACGGGCAGGTAGCAGACCAGGACGTCGACCTGCTTGTCCTTGAGGGTCTGGACGATGTCGACCGGAGCCTCGGCCGACTCCTCGATGGTCTGGCGGTAGTACTTGCCCAGGCCGTCGTAGGTGTGGCCACGCTGGACGGTGACGCCCGAGTTCGGCACGTCGCAGATCTTGATGGTGTTGTTCTCGCTGGCGCCGATGGCGTCCGCCAGGTCGAGGCCGACCTTCTTGGCGTCCACGTCGAAGGCGGCAACGAACTCGACGTCAGAGACGTGATAGTCGCCGAACTGGACGTGCATCAGACCCGGCACCTTGCCGGCCGGGTCGGCGTCCTTGTAGAACTCGACGCCCTGCACCAGCGAGGCGGCGCAGTTGCCCACGCCGACGATGGCTACACGAACCGAACCCATTCCGGTTGCTCCCTGTGTGATCTCGGTATTCCGATGAAACCCTGCGGATCGCAGAGCTTCACTTGGCGGTGTCGTCGGACGGATCCGGCGGGGTGGAGGGTCCCGGGGACGTGCCCCCGGACGACTCGGCACCCCTGTGCCGGGGCAGGCCGCCCGTCGCTCCAGGTGTGTTGTCCTGCTGAGCAGAGTTCTCGGGTGAGGGCAGTCGCCGTTCCCGCCCCGATCGCTCGCTCTCGATGAGCTCGTTCAGCCAGCGCACTTCGCGCTCCACGGATTCCATGCCATGGCGCTGCAGCTCAAGCGTGTAGTCGTCGAGGCGCTCGCGGGTACGAGCCAGGGAGGCGCTCATCTTCTCCAGACGTTCCTCCAGCCGGCTGCGACGGCCCTCGAGCACCCGCATCCGCACCTCGCGCTCCGTCTGCCCGAAGAAGGCGAAGCGAGCCGCGAAATGCTCGTCCTCCCAGGTGTCCGGGCCCGTGTGCGAGAGCAGCTCCTCGAAGTGCTCCTTACCTTCCGCGGTCAACCGATAGACGATCTTGGCGCGGCGCCCTGCGAGTGATGCGGCGAGGGCGTCCTCAGGAGCGCTTCCCGGCTCCTCGATCAACCAGCCGTTGGCGACCAGCGTCTTGAGGCAGGGGTAGAGGGTCCCGTAGCTGAAGGCCCGGAAGATCCCCAGCGAGGTATTGAGCCGTTTCCGCAGCTCATACCCATGCATTGGGGCCTCACGGAGAAGGCCGAGCACGGCGAACTCGAGGATGCCGGAGCGCCTGCTCATCGTCGCCTCCCTCGCCGTGCCGGTCCTCTTATGTCGTGCTGATGTATCGAGTCGATACATCAGCACGATAGAACGACGTTGCTGTTGCGACAAGAGGGGTCATGGTGAACGGCGTCACATCGTCAATTCATGGGGGGCGATTTGACTGATTTGGAGTGAATTTAGACGCTAGGTGGGTTTCGACCGTGCGTAGTCTGTGCGGCATGCAGACCGCCGGGAACCATGTGACGCCTGTGAGCGTCCTTGGCGTGGATGCACAGCGGATGAGTTCCTTGCGGAGCTGGTCCGTATCCATTTCGGGGGGACCGGAACTCAACTGCCGCTTCCAGGCGTCTCGCCTGCCCGAGGAGTAGTCGTTCGATGAGCGAGCACCGTCGCAAACCGCCGCAGCAGCCGGGTGGCGGACGGGCCGGGGCCCGGCGCGCCGCCCAGCCGCCCGCTGGCCGCCGCGCAGCCCCGAACCGGGGTACCACGTCAGGCTCCCCTTCCGCCTCGTATGGCGAGGAGCGTCCGTACACCGGCCGCGCCGAAGCCCGCCGGGCCGCCCAGCGCAACGGCGGTGGTCGCCGGCGCGTGGAAGAAGGCGTGGGCGCCGGCCACGGAGGTCGCGGTGGCGGCCGACGCGGCGGCGGTGGCGGTGGCGGGAGCCATGACGGTCCCGGCCGCGGTGGGCGGCCGTCCAAGAAGCGGCTGATCGACTACCCGCGCCACAACAAGTACGGATGGCGGCGGTGGATGCCGTCGTGGAAGCTCGTCACCGGGCTGTGCCTGGGCTTCGTCGGCAGTCTGATGGCCGCCGCCACCATCGCGTACGCGATGGTGGGCGTTCCGGACCCGAACAAGACGGCCGAGGCGCAGAACAACGTCTACTACTGGGCCGACGACACTCAGATGGCCGCCACCGGCGGTGAGATCAACCGGCAGATCGTCCCGATCGCGCAGATCCCCGAGGACATGCAGAACGCGGTGATCTCGGCGGAGAACAAGACGTTCAAGACCGACTCCGGCATCGACCCGATGGGTATTGGCCGAGCCCTGGTGAACATGGCCAAGGGCGGGCAGACCCAGGGTGGTTCCACCATCACCCAGCAGTATGTGAAGAACGCACGGCTCGGCGACCAGTCCCAGACCCTGAGCCGTAAGTTCAAGGAGCTGTTCATCTCCATAAGGGTCGGCACCGAGCTGGACAAGTCGGACATCATGGCCGGCTATCTGAACACCTCGTACTACGGCCGGGGGGCCTACGGCATCCAGGCCGCCGCCCGCACGTACTACGGAACGAATGCCAAGGATCTGAACGCCGGGCAGTGCGCGTTCCTGGCCTCGCTCCTCAAGGGCGCGACCTACTACGACCCGGCCGGCGCCGTGGACATCGACCCTGCGGCGACGCCCCAGGCCAACACGGCCCGCGCCACCGAGCGCTGGAACTGGATCCTCGACGAGATGGTCAAGGACGGCCATCTCCCCGCCGCCAAGCGGGCCACGTTCACAAAGCTCCCGAAGACCGATCCGATCAAGAAGAACGCCCAGCTGAGCGGGCAGGTCGGCTACCTGGTGGACCTTGCCAAGTCCAACTTCCTCAATAACAACGACCGGGGCATCGACGCCGACGACCTCGCGAAGGGCGGCTACGAGATTCACACGACCTTCGAGAGGGACAAGGTCGAAAAGCTGAAGGCCGCGGTCAAGAAGGTCCAGGACGCCAACATCAAGCCCAAGAAGCGCCCGAACACGGACACCTTTGTGCAGTTCGGCGGCGCCTCGGTCAACCCGAAGACCGGCGCGATCGCTGCCATCTACGGCGGCGACGACGCGACCAAGCACTTCACCAACAACGCCAACGAGACCGGAGCCCAGGTCGGATCGACCTTCAAGCCGTTTGTCCTGGCGGCCGCGATGGAAAACGGCGTGCGCGATCCCAGGGGGCCCGAGGACCAGGGGCCGGATTACCGCAAGATCGTCGACCCCGACAAGAGCGTCTACAACGGCAAGAACAAGCTCAAGATCAAGGAGTACAACGGTTCCATCTGGAAGAACGAGAAGGGAGAGGAGTGGCTGCAGACCAACGATGGTGGCGAGTCGTTCAAGAACATCACCTTGCGTGAAGCCATGATCCACTCTGCCAACTCGCCCTTCGTGCAGCTGGGCATGGACATCGGAATCCCGGAGGTGAGAAAGGCGGCGGTGAAGGCCGGCCTGCTCGAGACCTCCTTGTCCAAGTCGAACGTCCCGTCCTTCTCGATCGGTATTTCCTCCCCCAGCGCCATCCGCATGGCCGGCGCCTACTCGACATTCGCGGCCAACGGCAAGCAGCGCGAGCCGTTCTCCGTCAGAAAGGTCGAGCATGAGTCCACGACGGTCTACGAGCACGAGGACAGGACCAAGCAGGCCTTCTCGACGGCCGTCGCGAGCAATGTGACCGACGTACTCAGGTCTGTCGTCGACGATCCCGAGGGCACCGGCAAGAACGCCCGGCTCCCCGGCCGGCAGGTCGCCGGCAAGACCGGTACGACCGACGGCAACAAGTCGGCCTGGTTCGTCGGCTACACGCCGCAGCTGTCGACCGCCATCGACATGTACCGGCTCGACGACAACGAGAAGAACAAGAAGCGCGAGTTCCTCGAGATGTACGGCACCGGTGGCCAGGACAAGATCCACGGAGCGTCGTTCCCCTCCGAGATCTGGCAGACGTACATGAGGGACGCGCTCAAGAACACGAACCCCGAGGGCTTCCCCGACCCCGAGCCCATCGGTGAGGCCGTCTGGGGCGGGGGCGCCTCCAGCCCGGCCCCGACGCCGTCGGCCACGCCGTCCAGCACCCCGTCCTCGACGCCGTCCAGCTCGCCGTCGAGCTCGCCGTCCGGCTCTCCCGACCCGAGCCAGTCGTGCGATCCGTGGCAGGACTGGACGTGTGGCGCCGCGGGTGGCGCCAATGGCGGCGGCAACGGCAAGGGCGGAGCCAACGGCGGACCCACCGGGACGCCTTCGACAAGTCCGTCTACGACACCACCAGGGACCAACGGCAACGGAGGCTTCATCGGAGGCGGCTCCGGGAATTAGCAGCCGGTCCAGGGCCGGCTTCCGCAACGCCACGAGGGCCGCCGCCCGGTACGCACAGCAACCTGTGCCTCCGGTGCGGCGGCCCTCGCCCTGTCCCGAGCCCCGTACGGCAGGATGTGCAGCATGCCCAGCGCAGATGAGATGAGCGTGTACCAGGACCGGCCGGACGTACGGCCCACGTGGCGGGACTCCGTCGCCGCCGCCGGCAGCGAGCTGATCGGCGGTCCCGCCGGCCGCTGGGCCCGGCGCGGCGGCAACGGCTGGCTCACTCCCGTGCGTGTCGTCGCACTCGTGGCGATCGGGATGTTTGCGCTCGGCATGGTGCAGAAGATGCCGTGTTACGACTGGGCCTGGTTCAGGGGCGCCAGCTCGCAGTACACGCACGCCTGCTACTCGGACATTCCGCACCTGTACCTGGGACGCGGCTTCTCCGAAGGCCGCATTCCGTACTTCGACCGGTTGCCCGGGGACATGGAGTACCTGGAATACCCCGTCCTGACGGGGCTGTTCATGCAGGTCGCGTCATGGCTCGACGTGGCCGGCGGCTCCATGCAGAACCAGGAGCAGATGTACTGGATGGTCAATGCGGGCATGCTGATGATCTGTACCGCGGTCATCGCCGTCTGTGTGACCCGCACACATCGCCACCGCCCCTGGGACGCGCTGCTGGTGGCCCTGGCGCCCGCTTTCGCGCTCACCGCGACCATCAACTGGGATCTGCTGGCCGTGGCGCTCACGGCCGCCGCGATGCTGATGTGGTCGCGTGGCCGGGCGCTGGCGTTCGGCATCCTCATCGGGCTCGCGACCGCCGCCAAGCTCTATCCCGTGCTGCTGCTCGGTCCGCTGCTGCTGTTGTGCTGGCGGGCCGGTAAATGGCGGGAGTTCGTCACAGCGGCGCTCGGCGCGGCGGCCGCCTGGCTGGTGGTGAACCTGCCCGTGATGCTGCTCGCGCCGGAGGGGTGGAAGAAGTTCTACACCTTCAGCCAGGAGCGGCAGGTCGACTTCGGCTCCTTCTGGCTGATCATCACGCAGCGTACGGGCGAGCCGCTGGAAGTCGAGTCGGTGAACACCTACGCGACATTTTTGATGATCCTGGCGTGCGCGGGCATCGGCGCGCTGACGCTGAGCGCGCCGCGGCGGCCTCGTTTCGCACAGCTCGCCTTCCTGGTCGTCGCCGCGTTCATCATCACCAACAAGGTCTATTCACCGCAGTACGTACTGTGGCTGATTCCGCTCGCCGCGCTGGCCAGGCCGCGTTGGCGGGACTTCCTGATCTGGCAGTCCTGCGAGGTCATGTACTTCCTCGGGATCTGGATGTACCTCGCGTACACGACCAGCCCCAAGCACAAGGGCCTGCCGCCCGAGGGCTATCAAGTAGCCATCGCCCTGCATCTGCTGGGGACGCTGTACCTGTGCGCGGTGGTGGTGCGGGACATCCTGAAGCCGGAGCGGGACGGCGTACGGACGGACGGATCCGATGACCCGTCGGGCGGCGTTCTCGACGGGGCTGACGACGTCTTCGTCCTGGGGCGTGCGGCGCATCCTCCGCGCCATGCGGCGCACGCGGTGGAGGGTCCGCGGGTGGACTGGGGGAAGCAGCCCCAGGCGTCCGGTACGGGTCCTAAGCCGTCGGCCTAGGGCTTTGGGGCCAGAGGCCGCGCGGAGAAGAAGGGGCTCAGCGGTCGACGAGACGGTCGAACTGCGTCGTCGTGTGGCGCAGGTGAGCCACCAGTTCGTCGCCGACCTTCGGCTCCTGCGAGTCCGACGGTACGAACAGGATCGAGACCTGCATGTGCGGCGGCTCGGCGAACCAGCGCTGCTTGCCCGCCCAGACGAACGGCGAGAGGTTGCGGTTGACCGTCGCCAGGCCCGCGCGGGCGACACCCTTGGCGCGCGGCATCACACCGTGCAGAGCCTTCGGTGCCTCCAGGCCGACGCCGTGGGACGTACCGCCGGCGACGACGACCAGCCAGCCGTCGGATGCGGCCTTCTGCTGGCGGTAGCCGAAGCGGTCGCCCTTGGCGACACGGGTGACGTCGAGAACGGCGCCGCGGTACTCCGTGGCGTCGTGGTCGCCGAGCCACAGCCGCGTGCCGATGCGGGCGCGGAATCGGGTCTGCGGGAACTGCTGCTGAAGACGGGCCAGTTCCTCGGCGCGCAGATGGCTGACGAACATGGTGTGCAGCGGCAGCCGGGCTGCGCGCAGCCGGTCCATCCAGCCGATGACCTCCTCGACCGCGTCGGAGCCGTCCGTACGGTCGAGGGGGAGGTGGAGCGCGAAGCCCTCGAGGCGTACGTCCTCGATCGCGGCGTGCAGCAGGCCGAGCTCCTGCTCACTCACGCCGTGGCGCTTCATGGAGCTCATGCACTCGATGACGACCCGCGCTCCCACCAGCGCGTGCACACCGTCGACGGACGAGACGGAGCGGATGACACGGTCGGGGAGCGGGACCGGCTCCTCGCCCCTCCGGAAGGGTGTGAGGACGAGGAGATCACCGCTGAACCAGTCCTTGATCCGGGCCGCCTCGTAGGTGGTGCCGACGGCCAGCATGTCCGAGCCGAAGCGGGAGGCCTCGTCCGCGAGCCGCTCATGACCGAAGCCGTAACCGTTGCCCTTGCAGACCGGCACGAGGCCGGGGAACTGGTCGATAACGGACTTCTGGTGCGCCCGCCAGCGCGCGGTGTCGACGTAGAGGGAGAGCGCCATGGCCGGCCCGGAACCTTTCTGGTGGCTGCGGTGTATCAGGGGTATGTACGAGATTTACGAGACTACGGCGTTGTGCGCGGCGTCGTCAGCGGCGTCGGCCGTGGCGACTTCAGCGGCGGGACATGTAGATGTCGAGCGCCTTGTGGAGCAGCTTGTTGAGCGGGAAGTCCCACTCGCCGACGTACTCGACGGCCTCGCCGCCGGTGCCGACCTTGAACTGGATCAGGCCGAAGAGGTGGTCGGTCTCGTCGAGGGAGTCGCTGATGCCGCGCAGGTCGTAGACGGTCGCGCCCATCGCGTACGCGTCCCGCAGCATCCGCCACTGCATCGCGTTCGAGGGCCGGACCTCGCGCTTGTGGTTGGCGGAGGCGCCGTAGGAGTACCAGACGTGGCCGCCGACGATCAGCATGGTCGCGGCCGCGACGTTCTCGCCCTCGTGACGGGCGAAGTACAGCCGCATCCGGTTGGGGTCCTCGTTGTTCAGGACGGACCACATCCGCTGGAAGTACGACAGCGGGCGGGGCCTGAAATGGTCGCGCTCTGCGGTGACTTCGTACAGCCGCTGCCACTCGGCGAGGTCGTCGTAGCCGCCCTGGACGACCTCGACGCCGGCCTTCTCGGCCTTCTTGATGTTGCGCCGCCACAGCTGGTTGAAACCCTTGAGGACATCGTCCAGCGAGCGGTTGGCGAGCGGTACCTGGAACACATAGCGGGGCTGCACGTCGCCGAATCCGGCGCCGCCGTCCTCGCCCTGTTGCCAGCCCATCTTGCGCAGCCGGTCGGAGACCTCGAAGGCACGCGGCTCGATGTGGCTGGCCTCGACGTCACGCAGCCGCTTGACGTCCGGGTCCTGGATACCGGACTTGATGGCGGCAGCGTCCCAGCGGCGGATGACCACCGGCGGGCCCATCTTCACGGAGAAGGCGCCCTGCTGCTTGAGGTGGGCGAGCATCGGCTGCAGCCAGTCGTCCAGGTTCGGCGCGTACCAGTTGATCACCGGGCCCTCGGGCAGGTACGCGAGATAACGCTTGATCTTGGGCAGCTGGCGGTACAACACCAGGCCGGCGCCGACCAGTTCACCGCTCTTGTCGAACCAGCCAAGGCTCTCGGAGCGCCATTCTGTCTTCACGTCAGCCCACGCCGGGACCTGGCAGTGACTTGCCGCGGGCAGGCTCTGGATGTAAGCCAGATGCTGCTCTCGGCTGATGGTGCTCAGGGTCAGGCTCATGCGGGGCGCTCCTCGGCAGGTGTGTCCCCATGGGTACAGGGGCTCCGGCTCTCGCGCCGAAGCCTACTGCGCTGGGGGAGCGCCCCGGATGGCCTGTAGGGAAGAGCGTCCTCTGTGACCCCGTCCCCTCCTGCTGCTGTTCTGCCCTAGAAGAGTCCGCCGAAGAGTCCGCCGTGTGCCATGCCGAGGTAGAAGCCGACCGCGGAAGCGCCGAGACCGATGATCAAGGCGAAGCGTTCGCGGGTCGTCGCCGAGATGAACTGTCCGTACGCGCCCGTAATGATCCCCACCAGCCCGGCCCACGAGCTGAGCAGATGGAGGTTGTAGAACATCGCCGACACGAAGGCGAGAACGCCGAGCACCAGCGTCACCGCCATCAGCGTGTCCTGAAGGGGATGGGGCTTGCCGTCGGTGGCGAAGAGGGAGACTTGGGACTGACGTCGCATTGCCTGTGCCATGAGGCACCTCCTGGCGTTGCCGGAAGGCGGCGCATCGTAGCGCCGCGCACACCCGATGTGTACAGATTGCGTCCCCTGGCCACCGGATTTCAACCGGAAGCCTGTCTCCAGGTACTCTGTACGGTCTGCACCGGTGTCTGCCCAGGCCAGTACGCGATCCTCCCGGATTGTCAGTGGCGGCCGATACCGTTGCTTACGCATCACGACCCTCCTGCCACGGAACGACCGTGGCCGCTGAGTCCAAAGGAGGTGGGTTTTACATGCGTCACTACGAAGTGATGGTCATCCTCGACCCCGATCTCGAGGAGCGCGCTGTCTCCCCGCTGATCGAGAACTTCCTCTCCGTCGTCCGTGAGGGCAACGGAAAGGTTGAGAAGGTCGACACCTGGGGCCGTCGTCGTCTCGCTTACGAGATCAAGAAGAAGCCCGAGGGCATCTACTCGGTCATCGACCTGCAGGCCGAGCCTGCGGTCGTCAAGGAGCTCGACCGCCAGATGAACCTGAACGAGTCGGTCCTCCGGACCAAGGTCCTCCGTCCCGAGACCCACTGAGCATCTAGCTCAGAGGTCATCGGGTTCGAGTAGCAGCAAGCAGCCAGAAGCAATCCCCGCCGAGAGGTTCACCCATGGCAGGCGAGACCGTCATCACGGTCGTCGGCAATCTCGTCGACGACCCCGAGCTGCGCTTCACCCCCTCCGGTGCGGCGGTCGCGAAGTTCCGTGTCGCGTCCACTCCCCGCATCTTCGACAAGCAGACCAATGAGTGGAAGGACGGCGAAGGCCTGTTCCTCACCTGCTCGGTCTGGCGTCAGGCGGCGGAGAACGTCGCGGAGTCGCTTACGCGAGGCATGCGCGTCGTCGTGCAGGGCCGGCTGAAGCAGCGGTCCTACGAAGACCGCGAGGGCGTCAAGCGCACGGTCTACGAGCTGGACGTCGAGGAAGTCGGCCCCAGCCTGAAGAACGCCACGGCCAAGGTCACCAAGACCACCGGTCGCGGTGGCCAGGGTGGCTACGGCGGCGGTCAGCAGCAGGGTGGCGGCAACTGGGGCGGCGGTCCCAGTGGTGGCCAGCAGCAGGGCGGCGGCGGTGCATCCGCCGACGACCCCTGGGCCACCAGCGCGCCGGCCGGCGGCGGCCAGCAGCAGGGCAGCGGGGGGAGCTGGGGCGGAAGCTCCGGAAGCTCCGGCGGTTCCGGCGGCGGCTACTCGGACGAGCCCCCCTTCTAAGGGCAGCTCGTACCCCACTTCTTGATCACACAGGAGATACACCATGGCGAAGCCGCCTGTGCGCAAGCCGAAGAAGAAGGTCTGCGCATTCTGCAAGGACAAGACCGTCTACGTGGACTACAAGGACACGAACATGCTGCGGAAGTTCATTTCCGACCGCGGCAAGATCCGTGCCCGCCGCGTTACCGGCAACTGCACGCAGCACCAGCGTGACGTCGCCACGGCTGTGAAGAACAGCCGTGAGATGGCGCTGCTGCCCTACACGTCCACCGCGCGATAAGGGAAGGGTGACCGACTAATGAAGATCATCCTCACCCACGAGGTCTCTGGCCTCGGTGCCGCCGGCGATGTCGTTGACGTCAAGGACGGTTACGCTCGCAACTACCTGGTCCCGCGTGGTTTTGCGATCCGCTGGACCAAGGGTGGCGAGAAGGACGTGGCGCAGATCCGCCGCGCCCGCAAGATCCACGAGATCGCGACGATCGAGCAGGCCAATGAGATCAAGGCCCGGCTCGAGGCCGTGAAGGTGCGTCTGGCTGTTCGCTCCGGCGACGCCGGCCGCCTCTTCGGCTCCGTCACCCCGGCCGACATCGCTTCGGCGATCAAGGCTGCCGGTGGTCCGGACGTCGACAAGCGCCGCGTTGAGCTCGGTTCGCCGATCAAGACCCTGGGCTCGCACCAGGTGTCTGTGCGTCTGCACCCCGAGGTTGCCGCGAAGCTCGGCGTCGAGGTCGTCGCCGCGTAACGCTGCGCTCTGCGAAGCACGTGCTGCAGAGCACAAGAGGGCCGCACCCCAGGGTGCGGCCCTCTTGCTGTTTGCAGTCGCCCGTTTCACGTGAAACAACGCCCCCGTGACTCGGACAGGGTGACTCGGTCGTTCAGCGTGTCGCACCGGTGACGAGCCAGCGGCCGGAGCGCATTCGCAGCCAGAGAGTCAGCATGCGCACGTTCATCATCAGGGTCATGGCCCACCACAAGGCAGTAAGTCCGCCTCCGAAGGTCGGGATGAGCAGGGCGACAGGGGCGAAGACCGCGAGCGTCACCAGCATGGCGCCGGCCAAGTAGGAGCCGTCACCGGCTCCCATGAGTACGCCGTCGAGGACGAAGACCACGCCTGCGATCGGCTGAGATACGGCGACCACCAGCAATGCCGGCAGCAGAGTGCTGTGCACCGAATGGTCGCCGGTGAACACCGGGAGAAGGAGCGGTCGTGAGGCCATGACCAAGATGCCGAGCACCACACCGGAAGCGACGCCCCACTGCACCATGCGGCGGCAGGCCTGCCGGGCGCCCTCGGCGTCGTCGGCTCCCAGATAGCGGCCGATGATCGCCTGCCCGGCGATGGCGATCGCGTCGAGTGCGAAGGCCATCAGGCTCCACAGGGACAGGACGATCTGATGGGCGGCGATCTCGGTGTCACCGAGGCGGGCCGCGACGGCAGTAGCGATCATCAGGACGGCCCGCAGCGAGAGCGTACGGATCAGGAGGGGGACACCCGCCTGAGCACTGGCCCGTATCCCGGCGGCATCGGGGCGCAGGGAGGCACCGTGCCGACGCGCTCCCCGCACCACCACGACCAGATAGGCGGCGGCCATCGCGCACTGGGCGATGACGGTGCCCCAGGCGGAGCCGGCGATGCCGAGACCGGCGCCGTAGACGAGGCCGGCGTTGAGTGCCGCGTTGGCGGCGAAGCCACCGATGGCCACATACAGAGGGGTCCTGGTGTCCTGCAGACCTCGCAGTACGCCTGTGGCGGCCAGCACGATGAGCATCGCGGGAATGCCAAGGCTGGAGATCCGCAGATATGTGGTGGCGTACGGGGCGGCAGTGTCGGAGGCGCCGAAGATCTGGACGAGCCAGGGGGCGGTAGGCAAGGTGGCGGCGATGACGGCGATACCGAGCAGCAGAGCGAGCCAGATGCCGTCCATGCCCTGCCGGATGGCGGCCGCGAGATCGCCCGCGCCGACGCGGCGTGCGACGGCGGCTGTGGTGGCGTAGGCGAGGAAAACGAAGATGCTGACGGCGGTCATCAGGAGCGCCGAGGCGACCGCCAGTCCGGCAAGTTGCGGGGTGCCGAGATGGCCGACGACGGCGCTGTCCACCATCACGAAGAGGGGCTCGGCGACGAGGGCGCCGAAGGCGGGGACGGCGAGTGCGATGATCTCTCGGTCGTGCCGTTGCCGACCAGCCTTGGGCGCTGCGGGAGCCTCTGTCATGGCCTCAATCTAATCTTCCACAGGTAAGAGATGCAATTACCCTGCACTCCTTACCAATCTTCTTGGTGCACCTTCTTCTGTGCGCCGTTTGTTCTGATCTTGGTCCAGTCGGGAAAGTTTTTCTCCCCCACAGCCAGTGGACGGAAAAATAGCAGGTCAGAGCGGGTGTGGCGGGGTGGCCATGAACTTGTCCACAGTACTGTCCCCCGGTCCGTGCACAGGTTCCGCAGGGTTCTCCACAGCATCTGGTCCGTCGTCCACATGGCCTGTGGATAACCAGATTGGCTGACGGTGCCGACAGGCCTACGGTGGACCGTCGCCCGACGCGCCGGAAGCGGAGTCTGGCCATTCGTTTTGTCAGTGCCGTGCCGTAGAAAGAGCGGCACGGCGAGGTCCGCGGAGCGGACGGGAGGAGGTGGCCCGATGAGCATTTCCGAGCCCTTGGACGACCCATGGGCCGCGGAGGGTCCCGGTGATCGTCTGCCCGTCTCCCGCCAGCGCCGCGGCGACGGCCGCAGCGGCCGAGAGGACCAGCACGAGCGCGGCAGGGACAACGGCGGCTGGGACGGAAGCTCCCCCGGCTTCGAACGTGTGCCTCCCCAGGACCTGGACGCCGAGCAGTCCGTCCTCGGCGGCATGCTGCTCTCCAAGGACGCGATCGCCGACGTCGTAGAGATCATCAAGGGCCACGACTTCTACCGGCCCGCCCACGAGACGGTCTACACAGCGATCCTCGACCTCTACGCCAAGGGCGAGCCGGCCGACCCCATCACGGTTGCCGCCGAACTGGTCAAGCGAGGCGAGATCACCAAGGTCGGCGGAGCGCCGTATCTCCACACGCTGGTCCAGTCGGTGCCGACCGCGGCCAACGCCTCGTATTACGCGGAAATCGTCCATGAGCGCGCCGTGCTGCGCAGACTCGTGGAGGCCGGCACCAAGATCACGCAGATGGGATACGCGGCCGACGGCGACGTCGACGAGATCGTCAACTCCGCCCAGGCCGAGATCTACGCCGTCACCGAGCAGCGCACCAGCGAGGACTATCTGCCACTCGGCGACATCATGGAAGGTGCGCTCGACGAGATCGAGGCGATCGGCTCGCGCAGCGGTGAGATGACGGGTGTGCCTACCGGTTTCACCGACTTCGACTCGCTGACCAACGGTCTGCACCCCGGCCAGATGATCGTCATCGCGGCCCGACCCGCCATGGGTAAGTCCACGCTGGCGCTGGACTTTGCCCGGGCCTGTTCGATCAAGAACAACCTTCCCAGCGTGATCTTCTCCCTCGAAATGGGGCGCAACGAGATCGCGATGCGCCTGCTGTCGGCAGAGGCGCGAGTGGCGCTGCACCACATGCGCTCCGGGACGATGACGGACGAGGACTGGACCCGGCTGGCGCGCCGCATGCCGGATGTGTCCCAGGCCCCGTTGTACATCGACGACTCCCCGAACCTCTCGATGATGGAGATCCGCGCAAAGTGCCGACGGCTGAAGCAGCGCAATGGTCTGAAGCTGGTCGTCATCGACTATCTGCAGCTGATGCAGTCCGGTGGCTCGAAGCGTGCCGAGAGCCGTCAGCAGGAGGTCTCGGACATGTCCCGAAACCTCAAGCTGCTGGCGAAGGAGCTCGAGCTCCCCGTGATCGCGCTGTCCCAGCTGAACCGTGGCCCCGAGCAGCGTACGGACAAGAAGCCGATGGTCTCCGACCTGCGTGAATCGGGCTCCATCGAGCAGGACGCCGACATGGTCATCCTGTTGCACCGCGAGGATGCGTACGAGAAGGAGTCACCGCGTGCGGGCGAGGCGGACCTGATCGTGGCCAAGCACCGTAACGGTCCGACGGCGACGATCACCGTCGCCTTCCAGGGGCACTACTCGCGCTTCGTGGACATGGCGCAGACCTGATCGAGCCGATGCAGGGACCAGGTCCTGACACCCGGAGTATGGTGCGCGCCCGTGACCGAACCGGATTTCCTGCGCACCACCCGGGCGTCCTACGACGCCGTTGCCACCGACTACGCCGAACATTTCCACGGTGAACTGGCATCCAAGCCGCTGGACCGGGCGATGCTTGCCGGGTTCGCCGAACTCGTGCACGCCCCCGGTGCCGGACCGGTCGCTGACGTCGGGTGCGGCCCGGGGCGTGTGACGGCCCATCTGCACACCCTGGGAGTACCCGTTTTCGGGGTCGACCTGTCGCCGCAGATGGTCGCGTTGGCCCGGTAGGAGAACCCGGACCTGCGGTTCTACGAGGGTTCGATGACGACGCTGCACCTGCCGGACAGTTCCCTCGGCGGCATCGTGGCCATGTACTCGATCATCCACATCCCACCGGAACGGCTGATGGAGGTCTTCGCCGAGTTTTATCGAGTGCTGGCTCCGGGCGGGCATCTGCTGCTTGTGTTCCAGGTCGGCGACGAGCGGTTGCACCGGACAGAAGCGTTCGGTCACGCGATCTCGCTCGACTACTACTGGCAGCAGCCGGACCGTGTCGCCGAACTGCGGAGCCAGGCCGGGTTGGTCATGTACGCCCGACTGCTGCGCGAGCCCGATGAGGCGGAGAAGGTGCCGCGGGCTCACTTGACGGCCCGCAAACCAGCCGATGCAGGCGACGGCCGATCGCAGTGCTGACCGTTCCGCGTACCGCGTATTCAAGTCGACGCGGCCGGACCGGCAACGATAGACCTGCCCCATGACCTCACCCTTTGAAGAGCTGCTCCCCGGTACGCAACGAGCCCTTCTCCATCGCATCGCCGTTGCCCAGTCCGAAGGGCGCGCCCCCTCGTTCGTCGCCGCCGTGGCGCGCGCGGGAGACCTGGTCTGGACGGGTTCCCGCAGCTCGGTCGACGGACATGCCCCGGACGCCGACACCCAGTACCGCATCGGCTCGATCACCAAGACCTTCACGGCCGTCCTGGTGCTGAGACTGCGCGACGAGGGGCTGCTGGATCTGAACGACCCTCTGGAGAAGCACCTCCCCGGCACGGGTGTGGGGGAGGTGACTGTCGCTCAGCTCCTCGGCCACAGCGCGGGCCTGGGCGCGGAGTCCCCGGCGCCGTGGTGGGAGCGGACCCCGGGCTCGCTCCGCCCCGAACTCTCCGATGTCCTTGGTCAACAGCCGCGGATGCATCCCGTCGGCCGGCGCCACCATTACTCCAACCCTGGCTTTACGCTGCTCGGTTCGCTGATCGAGGCGGTGCGCGGGGCGTCCTGGGAGGAGGTCCTGCGGCGCGAGATCCTGGAACCGCTCGCCATGGACCGTACAAGCGCACAGCCCGTGGCCCCGCATGCCGGAGGCTGGGCGGTGCACCCTTGGGCCGATGTGATGCTTCCCGAGCCCTCCGAAGATCTTGGTCTGATGGCTCCGTCCGGACAGCTCTGGTCGACCGCTGCCGACCTCTGCAGGTTCGCCGTATTCCTTGCCGAGGGCGACGATCGCGTGCTGAGCGCCGCGTCCGTGCGAGAGATGCGGACACCGTCCGTGCCGCCGGAGGCGGGCGAGTGGGACAGCGCCTACGGCCTGGGGATGCAGGTCCAGCGGAAGGACGGGCGCACTCTTGTCGGGCACACGGGCTCGCTGCCCGGCTTCGTTGCTGGACTCTGGGTGAGCGTGGACGACGGGGTAGCCGCCGTCGCGCTCGCCAATGCCACCTCGGGACCGCTCACCGCGGTGGTCGCCGCTGATCTCGTACGGATCGTGGCCGAGGCCGAGCCGCGTATCCCTGAGCCGTGGCGGCCGCTGCCCGAGGTGGATCAGTCGCTCCTCGAGCTGACCGGGCCCTGGTATTGGGGGACATACTCCTTCGGCCTGCGCCTTGGAGCAGACCGTGGCGTGGAACTGCAGCCGCTCCGCAGCACCGGCCGTGGTTCGCGCTTCGTCGCCGAGGCAGACGGGACCTGGACCGGCCTTGACGGTTACTACGCGGGCGAGACGTTGCGCGTGGTGCGGCGGGACGACGGCTCGGTGAGCCATCTCGACCTGGGGTCGTTCGTCTTCACACGTAAGCCGTACGAGCCGGGCGAGGCTGTGCCCGGCGGCGTGGACAAGGAGGGCTGGCGCGGACTACGGATCTGAGACGGATGTTCGCGTGAAACGCCAGTGATGTTTCACGTGAAACGGGCGCGAGGCCGACCCCAAGCAGCCGTCAGGCTGTCAACTCCCGCTCCAGCGGTGTTCGGAAGCGGGGCGTGATCCGCGTCTCTCCCACCCATGCCGACAGTCGTGAGGCCTCCGCTTCGATCGCTGCGGCGGCCTCGCGGCCAGGGTCGGTCAGCAGTCGCCAGACGATCTCGCCGTCAGCGCGCTGGGTCCAGCCGCCGATGATCTCTCCGTTCCACCACACGGTGGGGCCGATATTGCCCGACCGGTCGAAGAGTGCGGCGCGATGGTCGACGCTGAGATGGAAGTCGCGGTCGGCCCAGGCCATGGCACTCGGATCGAGCGCGGGGAGCAGTGCGGCCCAGGACTCCACGGCCGGTTCGGGCGCGGTGTCGCCGGGCGCCACATAGCCCGTGCCCGCATAGAGGCTGACCTTCTCGGCGCCGGCGGCGGCCAGCGCTTTGCGTACGTCGCCGAGGGGCCACCCCGTCCACCATTTGAGGTCGGCCTCGGTGGCCGGTCCGTAGGAGAGCAGCCAGCGCCTGGCCAGTTCGGCCTGTGCCTGGGCGGCCGGCAACGGAGGCCATGGCTCGCTCGTCGTCCACCGGAACTGGCTGGAGGTCCAGGAGCCGCGCGGCCGGTCTCGCCGGATGCGGCCGTCGGCGGCGAGCACGCGGATGACCCGGCTGGCCACGCCCTGCACCGTCTCGTACTTCTTGCCGGGGAAGACGGTGATCTTCATGCGAAGGGCCGGGACATCGGCGGCGAGCTGGCTGCCGGTGGCGGGGCCGCGTGCGGCGAGAGCAGCCATGACCGCCTCCTCGGCTTCGGCGAGCCACCGTTCGTCCAGCCCGTTCCCGTCCTCAGCCAGATGATCGACGAGTGTTCTGCGCTCCTTGGCGGCGATGGCACGGGCGGTGGACGCATCGACATACGGTGCGAGTTCGGCGGAGACGGCGAAGAGCGTGCGCCGCATGGAGAGCAGCCGGACCAGCGTCACGTCCTCGTACAGAGACTGTTCCACGGCTTGGACGCCCGGGTCTGTGAGGCGTGCGCAGGTGGAGAGGAAGACGGTCGAGGCGTCGGTGGCGTGCAGTGCGACGATCGCGTCGGCGACCGCCACCGGCGTGTCACCGCGCACGGACGGGGCCAGCAGATGGCGGCGGCCGAGCCGGATGCGGCGCTGCTCGTCACTGATCCGATGCACGGTGAATTCCCTTGATCAGAGCTGGAGTTTGAAGCCCACGTGGGAGGCGGTGAAGCCGAGCCGCTCATAGAAGCGGCGGGCGTCGGTGCGGCTGATGTCCGAGGTCAGCTGAACCAACTGGCAGTTCTGGCGACGCGATTCGTCAATGGCCCATTCGATGAGCCGGGTGCCGAGACCGCTGCCTCGTTCGTCGGCGTGGATCCGGACGCCCTCGATGATCGAGCGGGTGGAGCCACGGCGGGACAGTCCTGGGATGATCGTGAGCTGGAGCGTGCCGACGACCCGGTCCTCGCGTACGGCGACAGCCTGGTACTGATTCGGGTCCTGGGCCAGCCGCTCGAAGGCGGCGGTGTACGGGGTGAGGTCCTCCGGCGATTCGCGCTGAGCTCCCAGCGGGTCGTCGGCGAGCATCGCCACGATCGCCGGGATGTCGTCGACTGCCGCCGGCCGTATGTCCAGATCGCTCATGATCGGCAGACTACGCGGGGACCCGCAGTTCCTCGACAGTCTTGACCAGGGAAGCCAGCTCGGGGTTCATGGAGGCCTCGTCGAGCGCCTCGCGCAGAGCCGTGTCGTTGGTGGGCCGCGCCTCGGCGAGCAGTTGCAGGCCTGCCTCGGTGACGTCGGTGTAGATGCCGCGCCGGTCGGTGTCGCAGAGATAGCGGGTCAGCAGGCCGCGGTTCTCGAGACGGGTGACCAGGCGGGTGGTGGCGCTCTGGCTGAGGACGACGGCGTCGGCGACCTGCTTCATCTGCAGATGGCCACCGGGGCCGCTGTGCTGGCGGCTCAGGACGTCGAGCAGTGAGTACTCCCGCATGCTCAGGCCGTGCCGGGACTCGAGGGCGCGCTGGCCGGGTTCCTGGTCACCGGCTATGCGCTCGGTGTCGTACTCGGCGCCCCGCTGATGACCGTCCTCGGCACCCGGATCTCCCGCAAGCGCATGCTGATGCTGCTGATGGGCCTCTTCATCGCGGGCAACCTGCTCTCTGCGGTCGCCCCGGTGTTCGGCGTGATGCTCGCAGGACGCGTGGTCGCCTCGCTCGCACACGGCGCGTTCTTCGGCATCGGTTCGGTCGTCGCGGCGGATCTCGTAGCCCCCGAGAAGAAGGCCGGAGCCATCGCGATGATGTTCACGGGTCTGACCGTGGCCAATGTCGTGGGCGTCCCGCTGGGCACTCTCGTCGGGCAGAGCATCGGCTGGCGGGTGACCTTCGCCATCGTCGCCGGGCTCGGTGTCATCGGCCTCGCCGGTATCGCGAAGCTCGTACCCGACATGCCGAAGGTCGAAGGTGTACGGCTGAGGCACGAGCTGGCCGCCTTCCGCAATGCTCAGGTGCTGCTCGCCATGGCGATGACGGTCCTCGGCTTCGGCGGAGTCTTCGCCGCCATCACCTACATCACGCCGATGATGACCGAGGTCACCGGCTTCGCCGACGGCTCCGTCACCTGGCTGCTCGTCCTCTTCGGCCTCGGCATGGTCGGCGGCAACCTCGTCGGCGGCAAGTTCGCGGACCGCGCCCTGATGCCCATCCTGTACGTGTCGCTGGGTGCCCTTGCGGTCGTGCTCGCCCTGTTCACGTTGACTGCCCACAACAAGTTCACGGCGGCCGTGACCATCGTGCTGATCGGCGCGCTGGGATTCGCGACTGTTCCGCCGCTGCAGAAGCGGGTCCTGGACCAGGCCGCAGGCGCCCCCACGCTGGCATCTGCCGTCAATATCGGTGCCTTCAACCTCGGCAACGCGCTCTCGGCCTGGCTGGGCGGCATCGTCATCGCCGCCGGCCTCGGCTACACCGCCCCCAACTGGGTCGGCGCGGCCCTCGCCACCTCGGCCCTCGTCCTCGCCGTCCTCTCACGCCGCCTCGAACGCCGCACCGAGACCAGCCGCGTCATCGCCACCTCGAGTCCCGGCACTGCTCAGGCCACCGCGGCCCACCACTGAAGGGGGATCTCCCGACCGGCTAGCCGGCCGCGACCGTCAAAGGTGCGAAGCGGCGGGTCCAGTCGCCAGGGAGGCCCGGGATGCCGTAGGTCATCACCGCGTTGAAGGCGATCGGCTCAAGGCCGTGCTCCTTCACCCAGGTGAGCAGTTCCTCATGGCGTACGTCGATGTCCGTACGGAGCGGCCGGTCCGTACCCGCCGCCAGCGAGGCGATCAGCGCCTTCGCCGTCTCCGTGTCCCGCGCGATCAGCGGGCCGACGACCTGGGTCTCCATGTTCGGCCATGCCGCCGCGTACCCCGTCAGGATGCCATGCTCCTCCGCCACGCGGAGCTGGTCCGCGAAGGCGGGCAGGCGCGTGATCATATGGGTGCGGTCCAGGCCGAAGACCTCGGTGTCGAGCCGCAGGACGGCCTGGAGGTCCTCCGCGGTCGCCGGGCGCGTGGATACCTCGACGGCCGGGCCCGAGGCATGGAAGTAACCGCAGACCATTTCGGCGCGGCCGGTGTTCATGAAGCCCAGCTCCTCGTAGAGCGGCTGCCCGTTCGGGGTGGCGTGCAGAGCGACCGGGGTCTCCCCGGCCACCTCGAGCACATGTTTCATCAGGCGCCGTCCGACGCCCTGCCGGGCGAACCGCTCGGCGACGAGCACCATCCCGATCGCGGCGAGTCCGGAGCCGTACGAGGTCACTACGCACGCGGTCATCAGCCCCTTGCCCGCGGGGTCGTCGGTGCCGTAGCCCGTCCCTGCCGTCAGCAGCAGGCCCCACTTGTGCTCCTCACGAGGCCAGCCGCGGTCCTCGGACAGATCGGCGCAGGAAATGAGGTCGTCCATGGTCAGACGGCGAATGGGCAGCTCGGAAAGCGGTGTTGACATAGGGGTCAGGCTGTCCGACGGAGTGATCGTTCGTCCAGCGCTTTCGGTGAAGTGGCCGAGACGCGCGACCGCCGGCCGCGCCGCGTGAGGCCCCACGGTTTGAGGACGGAGATGGCGGTCATGAAGATGTACGTGCTCAGGGAGACGGCCGGGCCCATCACCAGGTCGCGAGGCTCGGTCAATGGCATACCTGACGAGATGGTGTCGACCGCGTTGTTGACCCCCGGGCGCAGAGCGAAGAGTGATGCGGTGATGGTGATGAGGGTCAGCCAGAACTTCGTATAGACCCAGCGGTGCCTGGCAAGGCCCCATTTGGTGCGGAGCGACAGCAGCAGACCGCTGATCAGGGTCAGCAGCGCGACCGGAATCACCAGCCAGTCCGTGAAGACCTCCATCGAGCGGCACGTGGCCTCGATCATCGGCTCCGACTCGGTGGTGGCGGCCGTGACGGCAAGCGCGAGCAGACCGAGCGTGAGCCCGAGCCAGCCGGCGGATGCGGCGACATGGACGACGAGGAAGGCCCGGCGAGCGGAGCGCCTGAGTGGTTTCACGTGAAACACGGTGCCGGACCGGCCAGATCGCCGCGTCTGACAGCGGGAGTAATCGCGGCTACTAGCCTCGGCGTACATGGAGAGAACACGCAGACTGCACATCTTCGATCTCGACGGCACACTGATCCGCGGATCGGCGGCCCCCGTGGAGATATCCCGGCAACTGGGGCTGCTGGAAGAGATCGGCGAGCTGGAACGGGACATCATCGCCCGCAGGATCGGCCCGCCGGAGTATGCGGTGCGTGTGCACGCCCTGTGGAGCGATCTCACCGAGGCGCATGTGGCGGCCGCTTTCGAGAGGGCGCCCTGGCTCGACGGCATCCAGGAGGTGTGGCGGGAGATCCGTGAAGGCGGCGACTATTGCGCCGTCATTTCGCTCTCGCCCTCCTTCTTCGTGGAGCGGCTGCTGGGCTGGGGAGCTCATGCGGCGCACGGCTCACTCTTTCCCGAGCTGCCCTTCACCCGGCCTGTGGACCCCGCGGGCATTCTCAACGCGGCTGCGAAAGTGAAGATCGCTGACCGGCTTTGTGCAGACTTGGGGGTTGGTCTGGACGCATGTGTTGCATACGGTGATTCCATGTCCGACGCGGAGATCTTCGCGTCGGTGCCCACAACGGTGGCGGTGAATGCCGATCACCATCTGTCGGGTCTGGCCACACACACCTATATGGGGGGCGATCTGCGCGAAGCCTATGAACTGGTGCGATTCCGCGGATAGTTCAGCAGCTCCGGGCTGGGGGAGAACCCGGCACATGGACATGGGGGCAATGGAGCCTAACGGGAAAGCGGGTTCGGACGCCCGGACTTTCTGCTCTTTGTTCATGAGGTCTCGCCACCTGGCATGCTGCGACGACGGGTGCTGCGGGCAATGTCACATTCCGGGCTTACTTCTCCTTGATCGGCGCGTGGCCGAGGTTAGTGTGGGCCGGCAGCAGTCCTGAGGCAGAACGGGGAATTGAGGCACATTCCGGATCAGCGGATGTGCGTGGACCGACCGAAAGATGTTCGAGGCGAGGCAGACAATGGACGCTCCGACCACCACGTCGGCCGACAACGGCACTGCAGGCGACAGCGGCGGATGGTTCACCCCTCGTAAGCAGCCGGCCCAGGGCCGGGCCGCCCCCCCTCCCGCCCCCGATGAGGGGGCGTCCGCGGGTGATGCCGGGCAGCAGCGAATAGCCACGCCGCGGCGCCCCGTCGCCTCCATACGACCGGTGGGCTCCGGCCCGTCCCGTACCGCCCCGGCGCCCGCGGCTGAAGCTCAGGCAGCCCATGCCGCCGCCGCCCGCGTGGCCGACTCCCCGCTCGATGAGACTGCCTTCGACGAGGTCACTGTCGACGACCTCCCGATCGAGCACGACCCCCTGAGGCACTCCCCGATCGATCGCGTCCCGGACGAGTGCCCGCCGCTCGACAACGCCCACGGGGCCCGCACGGCGGTCCACGAGGCCCCCACCCCTTATGAGCCACCACCCGCCGCGCCCGCGTCCCCCGGCTCTCCCGACGCCATCCTCATCCGGCGCACGATGGCGGAGATCGAGCCCGTCGCCGACAAGGTGACCTCGTACTTCTACGCCCTGCTCTTCGTCCGTCATCCCGACCTGCGCGGCCTCTTCCCCGCGGCCATGGATGCCCAGCGCGACCGGCTCCTCAAGGCCCTGCTCACCGCTGCCGAGCACATGGACAACCCGTCCGTGCTGACCGAATACCTCAAGCACCTGGGCCATGGACACCGCAAGTACGGGACCCAGGCCGCGCACTACCCCGCCGTCGGTGAGGCGTTGATCGGCGCGCTGACCCGGTACGCCACGGCCACCTGGGACGAGGAGACCGAGGCAGCCTGGGTCCGTACGTACACCAAGATCTCCCAGATCATGATTGACGCGGCCTCCGAGAATGAGCGGCACGCGCCCGCCTGGTGGCATGGCGAGGTGGTGTCGCACGACCTGAGAACTCCTGACATCGCGATCATCACCGTCCGCCCCGACCAGCCGTACGCGTTCCTGGCCGGCCAGTACACAAGCCTGGAGACGCCCTGGTGGCCGCGGATCTGGCGGCACTACTCCTTTGCAGGAGCGCCCCGCGCCGATGGTCTGCTCTCGTTCCATGTCAAGGCGGTCCCGGCCGGCTGGGTCTCCAACGCCCTGGTCCACCACGCCCGCCCCGGCGACGTCGTGCGCCTCGGGGCTCCCGCCGGTTCGATGACCGTCGACCACACCACCGACAACGGTCTGCTCTGTCTGGGCGGCGGCACCGGCATAGCCCCCATCAAGGCGCTGGTCGAGGATGTCGCCGAGCACGGAGAACGGCGCCCGGTAAAGGTCTTCTACGGAGCGCGCACCGATTTCGACCTCTACGACATCGACACGATGCTGCGGCTCCAGCAGACGCATCCCTGGCTCTCGGTCCGCCCGGTGGTCGATGGCCGGTCCCAGTTCCCGGACGCTGTGCGGGAGCACGGCCCGTGGTACGAGTACGACGCCTATCTCTCCGGACCGCCCGGCATGATCCGCAGCGGTGTCGACGCACTGCGCGGAATTGGCATCCCGTTCGACCGGATCCGCCACGACTCCCTCGAAGAACTCGTGGCGGCCGGCGACTAGTGGAGTAGTGCCTGCGGAGCAGTGGTGGCGTACTAGCCCAGGTCGGGTGCGTGCATCGCGCGTACGCCCTCGATATTGCCGTCCAGGTAGTGCCGCAGTGACAGCGGTACGAGATGGACGGCCGCGATCCCGACCCGGCTGAACGGCACCCGTACGATCTCGTACTCCCCGCAGGGCTCCTCGATCTCCGGGCCGTGCCGACGCGACGGATCCATGGATTCCAGTCGGCACACGAAGAAATGCTGCACCTTCACCCCCGTCACACCGCCGTCCGCGATGTGTTCGACGGTGTCGACGAAGCAGGGCACCACATCGATGATCTTGGCGCCGAGCTCTTCGTCCACCTCCCGGTGGAGCGCGTCGACGACGGTGGCGTCCTCCGGCTCGACCCCGCCACCGGGGGTGACCCAGTACGGATCCACTCCGGGCTTGGTGCGCTTGATCAGGACGAGGTCGTTGCCGTCCAGCAGAATGGCGCGTGCGGTGCGCTTGACCACCGGTCGTTCGGTCATGGCAAGAGAGTGGCCCGCGCCGAGCCTTCTGAAACTCCTGCCCGCCCTGCGGTCACCAGTCGACGGCAGCGCGCAGCAGCCACTCGTGCGCCCGCGCGATGTGCGGAAGGGCGAGTGTGCCGGTGCGCACGACCAGAAAGTATGTACGCAGCGGGGGCACCGGAGGATCGAGCAGCGCCACCACCCGGCCGCGCTGCAAGGCGTCCTCGCACAGATAGCGCGGCAGTACGGCGAGCCCGGCACCCGAGGCCGCGGCCTCCAGGACCGCCCGCAGATCGGGCGCGATGACGGCGCCCGCGGCGGCCGGCCGGGAGTCGAAGACGGCGGACCAGTAGCGCGAGACCAGCGGCAGGGACTCGTGCACCTCCACAACCGGCAGCTGCTCGAGCACCACATGCCCCTTGCGCAGGACGCCGGGCCCCAGCCGCGCCGCCCAGCGCGGCGAGGCGACCAGTACGTGCTCCTCGTCGCAGAGCGGAGTCGCGGTGAGCAGCCCGCCACGCGGACGGGCCGTGGTGATGGCCAGATCGTGATGTCCGGCGGCCAGTCCCTCCAGTGCTTCCTCGGAATTCCCGAACGAGGCCCGCAGCGCCAGCCCCTGGGAGATCAGCGGGGTGAGGGCGGGCAGGGCGCGCAGGGAGGTGAACTCCGGGAGGCCGGCGAGATGCAGGGTCCGTACGCCCGCCTCTTCGTCGAGCCCGGTCTCGGCGATCTCCACCAGGGCGTCCAGATGCGGCGCGGCGCGGTGGGCCAGCTCGTCGCCGATCGTCGTGGGGGTCACTCCGCGCGCCTGGCGCAGGAACAGGGGGCGGCCCAGCTGCCGCTCCAACGTGCGGATCTGGCCGGTCACCGCGGGCTGGGAGAGGCCGAGCAGCGCGGCGGCACGGGTGAATGAGCCGGCCCGGTGCACCGTGACGAATGTGCGTAACAGGGCCAGATCCATGCCATGCCCTCCCGACCCGACGATACGTGCCCGACGATGCAGCCTGTCGGCGTCCACCGGGCAATTCCGGCGGACCCGGCCAACTATAAATAAGTCGATAGGTCGCTGTCGCTACTGTGATTGGACACTGACACAGAGTCAACTAGCCTTGGTCACGCGGTTCTTCGCACCTGGAACCGGGGGCGGTCCGAGCCATGAGGGGGGAGGCTCGGACCGCCCGTTGTACGTACAGCCGCTCAGCGCGCCGACGTACACCGGCGTACGCCCCCCGGGCTACGAAGTCGAGTCCGCCGCTTCGTCCAGCGCCCGCAGCACATCCGCCACCAGGTCCTCGGCGTCCTCTGCGCCCGCCGAGAACCGGATAAAGCCATCCGGCACGGCGTCGCCGCCCCAACGTCCGCGCCGTTCCGCGGTGGACCGCACTCCACCGAAACTCGTCGCGTCGTCCACCAGCCGCAGACTGTCCATGAAGCGTTCCGCGTGGCCGCGGTCCGGCAGGACGAACGAGACCACACAGCCGAAGCGCCGCATCTGCAGCGAGGCTGTCTTGTGCGAAGGGTCCGTCGCCAGGCCCGGATAGCGCAGACCCGTCACCTCGCCGCGCGCGCTCAGCGCCTCCGCGAGCGCCAGCGCGTTCGCGCACTGCCGCTCGATCCGCAGCTGCAGCGTGGCCAGGGAGCGGTGCGCGAGCCACGCTTCCATCGGGCCGGGGATCGCTCCCACGACCTTGCGCCACTTCCGCACACCGGCGGCCAAATCCGTATCACGGCAGGTCACATGTCCGAGCAGGATGTCGCCGTGGCCTGTCATCCCCTTGGTGTCGCTGGCCACCGAGAAGTCGGCGCCCAGCTCCAGCGGGCGCTGGCCGAGCGGAGTCGCCAGGGTGTTGTCGACCGCGACCAGAGCGCCGGCCGCGTGCGCCGCCTCCGCGAGCCGCCGTACATCGCAGACATCGAGCCCCGGATTGGACGGTGTCTCGATCCACAGCAGCCGGGCCCCGTCCAGGACGGAGAGCTGCGCGTCGTCGCCGGTCGGCGCGGTGCGCACCTCGACGCCGTACGCCTCGAGCCGCTCGCGCACCAGCGGCAGCGCCTGATAGCCGTCGACCGGCAGCACCACCGCGTCACCGGCCTTCAGCTGCGAGAAGAGCACGGCCGAGACTGCCGCCATGCCCGAGGCGAAGGCCACGGTCTCGACGGACTCCCCCGGCGCCTCCAGCTCGCCGATCGCCCGCTCGAGGTGCGTCCAGGTCGGGTTCGAGTCACGGCCGTAGGTGTACGGCCCGGTGGCCTCGCCCGGCAGATGGAAGTGGGCTGCGAAGACCGGGCCCGGCAGGGTCGGTTCGTACTTCACCGGCTCGGGCAGCCCCGCCCGTACCGCCCTGGTGCCATCCCCGGTCGTCAGGGGAGAGGTCCCGTGTCCCGCGCTCATGCAGCTCGCTCCTCGACAGCCGTCCGTACCGCGTCGAGCAGGCCCTCGCTCGCCGCCTCCACCATTTCCAGGCACTCCTCGAAACCGTCCATGCCGCCGTAGTACGGATCCGGAACATCCAGATCCGCGACGGCCGACGGATCGTACGCCCTCAGCAGCCGCACCTTCGCGGCGTCAGCGGCCGTCGGAGCCAGCCGCCGCAGCTCCCGCAGGTGCCCCTCGTCCAGAGCGATCACCAGATCGATGAGCGGGAACCAGGCTGCGCGGAACCGGCGCGCGCGGTGGCCGAACTCGTAGCCGTTCGCCTCCAGTACCGCTACCGTGCGCCGGTCGGCGCCGTCACCCTCGTGCCAGCCGGCCGTGCCCGCACTGTCCACCTCCACCACCCCGTCGAGTCCGGCGTCCGCCACTCGCGCGCGGAAGACGGACTCGGCCATGGGCGAGCGGCAGATGTTGCCGGTGCAGACAAAGCAGATGCGATACGCGGAATTCACGCGGTACTCAGTCCTTGTCGGGCAGGGCGACGTTCATCGCCCATGAAACGACGGAGATGATCAGGCCGCCGAGTACGGCCGTCCAGAAGCCCTCGACATGGAAGTTCAGATCGAACTGGTCGGCCAGCCAAGAGGTCAGCAGCAGCATCAGGGCATTGATCACCAGCGTGATCAGTCCCAGGGTGACTATGAACAGTGGCAGTGTGAGCAGCTTCACCACCGGCTTGACGAGGAAATTGACCAGTCCGAAGAGCAGGGCCACCAGAACCAGCGTCCATGCCTTCCTGCCGGTGCTGTCGCCGGTCAGCGTGATGTCCTGCAACAGCCAGATGGCGACCAGCAGGGCTGCCGCATTGGCGATCGTCTTGACTACGAAATTCATCATGTGTCTGATCGTGGCAGACGTGATCGGACCAAGGCAGGGGCGGGCGGACGATGAAGGCATTCCGACTGGACGAGCTGGAGGCGGAGCGCGCCGCCAATGACGGTGCGTATCTGCAGTTCCTGCGCGAACGGAACATGTCGGTCGGCCTGTACGCACTGGACGCAGGCGAGCTCGACCCGCAGCTGCCCCACCGCCAGGACGAGGTCTACTTCGTCGTCAGCGGCCGGGCCGCCATCACTGTCGGGACGGAAACCACGCAGGTCGGGCGAGGCAGCGTGGTCTACGTCCCGGCCGGAGAGGCCCACAAGTTCCACCACATCACCGAGGATCTGCGGGTCATGGTGGTTTTCTCTCCGCCTGAGAGCTGAGCCGGGCCCTGCCCGTTCCCTAAGGGATCGGTCAGGGGAGTCCAAGGGCTCGCGGGCCCCCGTTGACCCCCTTCTCCCGCCTAGCATCGAAGCCAGGAACTCAGAGAAACGAGGTAAGGAAGATGGCTGTGCGAGAGATGTTCGCGGGGATGCCGTGGTGGGTGAAGTGGGTTGCGGTGCCTGTCATCGCCCTTGTCGTGTTCGGTGGGCTGATCGCGAGCGTCGTCGGCTTTGTGATCGCGCTGCTCTTCAAGGTTCTGGTCTTCGTCGCCCTCGTCGGCGGGCTCATCTTTGTCGTACGGAAGTTCATGGCGTCTTCGAGTTCGAAGAGCGACTGGTAGAGCGACTGACAGTCCCCGGCTGTACAGGGGTTGGCCCGGCCGGGGAAACGCCTGGGCCCCCGCGAACCCGCTCGCGCGCGAGGCGGGTTTCCTCTCCCCACCGCGTACCGCCCGCTGCGCACTCCGACGCCCGTTTTGTCCGCCGAATCGGTTGACGGGCAAGCCGCTCGCCTCGATGGAGCGAATGCAGTCTGTCGTGGAGCGACGGGAATATGCGCTCGGCACGGTCAGTGCCGCCATCCCGATCACGGCCGGATCCAGTGCCGTCGCGATGGCTATTTCCCTCCCCCTTCGCCAGAACGAACGATTACTGGCTGCGGTCGTACGGATACGCAGCGGAATGGCGGCGGCTTGCCGGTTCGCTAACCTTCTCTATCAGTATCTGAAAAATCACTCCTTGTGATCTTCCCGCGCTTACAGCACCATTACGTCAAGAGGGCCATGGGGTGCCAATCCTGGCCGTTTTCAGCAGGTTTCCTTCACTGCTTCAGCCACTGCGGGGTACACGATGCGTCAGTCGGTCCATGCCGAGGTCCTCATGAGTTTCCTTGTCTCGGAGGAGCTCTCGTTCCGGATCCAGGTGGAGCTGCGATACGAGACAGGGGACCCCTACGCGGTACGGATGACCTTCCATCTGCCTGGAGATGCCCCCGTGACCTGGGCTTTCGGCCGTGAACTGCTGCTCGACGGCATCAACGGGCCGAGTGGCGACGGTGATGTACACATCGCGCCGATCGGGCAAGAAGGGCTGGCCGACGTCGGCATCAGGCTCCAGGTCGGCTGCGACCGGGCCATGTTCCGGTCGAGCGCGGCGCCGCTCGTGGGCTTCCTCGACCGCACCGACAAACTGGTGCCGCTGGGCCAGGAGCGCACACTGGGTGAATTCGAGGGCAGCCTGGAAGAGGCCCTCGGGCGCATCCTCGCCGAGGAGAACGCCGGTTGAGCGGTGGCCGGAGCACCCACTGAGCTACCTCTTGCGGCGGCGGCCCTTCCCGGTCCGTACCGGCGACACCGGCCGTCCCGGCGGAGCGCTCTCCGCTTCTGACGCTCCCGGCGACCTCGGCCGGTCCGCGGAAACCACCATCGCAGCGAGCGCGGTGGTCACCGGAACCGAAGCGACCAGACCGATCGACCCCACCAGGGTGCGTACGATCTCCACCGCCACCAGCTCGCTGTTGGCCACCGTCCCCACACTGCTCTGCGCGATCGAGAAGAGCAGCAGCAGTGGCAACGCCGCGCCCGCGTAGGCGAGTACCAGCGTGTTCACGACCGACGCGATATGGTCCCGGCCGATCCGGATGGCGGCCCGGTAGAGCCCGCGCGGCCCCAGGTCCGGATCCGCCTGGTGCAGCTCCCAGACTGCCGAGGTCTGGGTCACTGTCACATCGTCGAGCACACCGAGCGAACCGATGATGACGCCGGCCAGCAGCAGGCCGCTCAGGTCGATGTTCGGAAACAGGCCGTGGATCAGGCCGGTGCTGTCGTCTGTGTTGCCGGTCAGGCTCGCCCAGCCGATGAAGAGCGAACCGAGCAGTCCGATCAGCAGCAGCGAGATCAGTGTGCCGAGGACCGCGACCGATGTACGTGCGGTGAGGCCGTGGCACAGATAGAGCGCGATCAGCATGATGGCGCTCGCCCCGATGACCGCGACGACCAGCGGATTAGAGCCCTGCAGGATCGCGGGCAGGATGAACAGGGTCAGTACGGCGAACGAGGCGGCAAGCGCGATCAGCGCCATCACGCCGCGCATCCGCCCCACCACCACCACAGCGAGCGCGAAGATCCCGGCCAGCAGCGCCATCGGGAACTCTCGGTCCACATCGGTCACGGAGTACTGAAGATCGCGGGGGGCGTCGGGCGCGTACGCCACCACCACCCCCTGGCCTTTGCTCAACTGCCGTGGAGAGTCCGGCTGGACGATCTCGGTGAACGTACGGCCCTTGTCCTTGCCGCTGGTGACCTTGATCGTCGCCTTCGAGCAGCTGCCCTTCTGGGAGTTGACCGCCTCGCGCCCCTCAGGGGTGGAGGTGTCGCCGGTCGGCGGCACCTGCGCCGCGTTCACGTCCTTGCAGTTGACCTTCTCGACCGCCACCACACTGCCCTGCTCGGTCTGCCGGTCGAAGCCGACACCGCTGCGCTGATGGTCGGGAGCGCCGCCGGGCCAGAGCACGAACAGACCGACCACGACCGCGGTGGAGAAAGGAATCAGCACCGCGGCGATGACCTTGCGGAGGTGCTTGGAGACGGGTGCGGCCGGCCCATGACTGTGCGAATGACTGTGTGCTTCGGGCGTCTGCTGCGAGGAGGTCACCGACCGATCATCGCAAGAACGGAAGGGGCCCACTGTTCAGCACGCCAGAAATGACGCTAGCGTGGTGGCACCTTTGCACACGCGGGAGCTCGGAGCACCGGGCTGAGAGGGCGCTGACCTCCGTACAAGTCGTCATGAATCGTACGGAAGCCGCTGCGTCGACCGCCGAACCTGTTACCGGGTAATGCCGGCGTAGGGAGTAGGTCTCATGACCGTTCAGGATGCACACACGCCTGCCGCCGACCAGGCGGAGCGCAAGCCCGGCTGGCACAAGGGGTACATCGAGGGTTCGCGCCCCGACCTCCGGGTGCCTGTCCGCCAAGTGCACCTCACCAATGGCAAGGACGTGACGCTGTACGACACGTCCGGCCCGTATACCGATCCCACCGTCGAGACCGACGTCCGCCGCGGCCTGTCGCCGCTGCGGGAGAACTGGATCATCGGCCGTGGCGACACCGAGGAGTACGCGGGCCGCCCGGTCCGCCCCGAGGACGACGGGATCAAGCACACCTCGCCGCGCGGGGGACTGCGCAATCTCGACGCGGTCTTCCCCGGCCGCCCCCGTCAGCCCCGCCGGGGCCGCGACGGTCAGGCGGTGACACAGCTCGCGTACGCCCGCCGCGGTGAGATCACCCCGGAGATGGAGTACGTCGCGATCCGAGAGAACGTCACCGCCGAGGTCGTACGCGAAGAGATCGCGGCGGGCCGGGCCGTCCTGCCCGCCAACGTCAACCACCCCGAGATCGAGCCGATGATCATCGGTAAGCGATTCCTGGTGAAGGTCAACGCCAACATCGGCAACTCCGCGGTCACCTCCTCCATCGAGGAGGAGGTGGACAAGATGACCTGGGCCACGAAGTGGGGCGCGGACACGGTCATGGACCTCTCCACCGGCCGCAACATCCACACCACCCGCGAGTGGGTGCTGCGCAACTCCCCCGTCCCGATCGGCACGGTGCCGCTCTACCAGGCGCTCGAGAAGGTCGACGGCAAGGCCGAGGAGCTGACCTGGGAGGTCTACAAGGACACCGTCATCGAGCAGGCCGAGCAGGGCGTCGACTACATGACCGTCCACGCGGGCGTGCTGCTGCGGTACGTGCCGCTCACCGCCCGCCGCAAGACCGGCATCGTGTCCCGCGGCGGCTCGATCATGGCGGCCTGGTGTCTGGCGCACCACAAGGAATCGTTCCTGTACGAGAACTTCGAGGAGCTCTGCGAGATCCTCGCCTCGTACGACGTGACGTATTCCCTCGGCGACGGACTGCGCCCAGGATCGATCGCGGACGCCAATGACGAGGCGCAGTTCGCGGAGCTGCGGACGCTCGGCGAGCTCAACACCATCGCCAAGCGCCACCATGTGCAGACCATGATCGAGGGCCCGGGCCATGTCCCGATGCACAAGATCAAGGAGAACATCGACCTTCAGCAGGAGATCTGCGAGGAGGCCCCGTTCTACACGCTCGGCCCGCTGACGACGGACGTCGCGCCCGCGTACGACCACATCACCTCCGGTATCGGAGCCGCGATGATCGCCTGGTGGGGCACGGCGATGCTCTGCTACGTCACACCCAAGGAGCACTTGGGCCTGCCGAACCGCGACGATGTGAAGACCGGCGTCATCACCTACAAGATCGCGGCTCATGCGGCGGACCTCGCGAAGGGCCACCCGGGAGCGCAGGAGTGGGACGACGCGCTCTCCGACGCGCGCTTCGAGTTCCGGTGGGAGGACCAGTTCAATCTGGCCCTCGACCCCGACACGGCACGGGAGTTCCACGACGAGACGCTGCCGGCCGAGCCCGCGAAGACCGCGCATTTCTGCTCGATGTGCGGTCCGAAGTTCTGCTCGATGAAGATCTCCCAGGACATCCGGCGGCAGCACGGCGGCTCGCAGCAGGAGATCGAGGCGGGCATGGAGGAGAAGTCCAAGGAGTTCGCCGCGGCCGGCAACCGGGTTTATCTGCCGATCGCCGAGTGAACCCCCGGCCACCGGGCGCCGGCCGGGTCACTCCGGCTGGTGCTCGGGGCCGCCGAAGTCCGGGCTGGTGAAGTCCGGGCTGGTGAAGGTGGGTCTCTGGCCCGTCGTCGAGCCCTCGCTCGGGCTGGAGTAGTCCGGGCCGCTGTAGCCGATCTTGGGGATACGGCTCACATTGCGGGGCGGGTCGGCCGACGACGGGTCGGCGCTGGGATCGGCCAGCGCTGCCCGCAGAAACGGCAGCAGGCCGCGTTCCAGCACCGCATGACGCCAGGCCTCCTTGGCCCGGGCCACCTCGTCCGGCTCGCCCGCCGACTCCTCGGCCGGGACCTGCGTCGCGCCGTTGCGCAGAGCGGTGAGCAGCAGCGCGACCGCGGCGACGAGGATTCCGGCCGCCGTGACCGCGCCGAAGAACCACCCGGCGGTGAGCAGGGTGTCCGCGAAGGACGGCGTGGGGCTGAGCATTTTCAGGATGTAGCCGACCAGCAGGAAGATCGCCGCGGCCGTCCCCGCGAGCACCGGCGCCAGTACGGCGATGACGGCGGCGAATCCGGCGCCGCTCTCGGCTGCCTCGTCCTCGGCCGGGGCCAGCACGGAATTACGTACGGACGCGGCGGCCGCGGGCGCGCGCATATCCTCGCGGACCTTCACATAGTGCTCGTACTCGGCCGCGGCGGCGGTGGTGATCAGCGCTGTCGCGTTCAGGGCCATGGTGCGCAGTTGTTCGGTGTTCAGGCGCTGCCCCACGGCAGCGAGATCCGGACGGTCATGGGCGTTGCGCAGCGCGTCGTCGAGGATTCGCTCGTACTCGGCGCGATCCTCGGTCAGCAGGTGCGGAGCGCTGTTCATGTGCATCCCCCGATGCTCCGTAGGGCCGGATTGCCCGCATCGACCGGGCGGTTGGGCAGAAACGGAGGAGAGCCTGCTACGGATAAGCCGATGGTATTGCGGTTACGGCACGGGGTGACAGGGGGTTTCGGTAAATCGCCTGTCCCGAGTCGGCTCAGTTATGCAGTGGGAGTTCGACCACAAGCAGTTTTCCGGCCATGGTCACGCCGCCGTCCATGGCGATCGCGAGCTCGTCCGCGTACACATGCGGGCCTTCTACAACCGGACGCGCGCCGTCCTCACCGTCCTCGGTACCCACCTCGCCGAGCAGATACGGAATGGGGCTGTGGCCGTGCACAACGCGTCGGCCGCCGTAGGCCGAGAGCAGTTCGCGTACGGCCTGCGGGCCGCCGTCGTCGCGGAAGGCGAAGCGCTTGGTGAACTTGCGGAAGAGGTCCCAGCACTCGTCGGCGTCATTGCGGGTCAGGGTCTCGCGGACGGTGTCGTTGACCGCTTCGATCGAGTCGCCGTAGTCGAGATAGGCCGTGGTGTCGGAGTGCATCAGCAGATGCTCGTCCTCCAGCTCGATGGCGTCGAGACGCGCCATCCACTGCAGATGGACTTCCTGCAGACGGTCCATATCGGACTTCTGGCCGCCGTTGAGCAACCAGGCGGCCTGGAAGGTGGCGGTGCCGGCCCCGGAGTTGACGGGGGTGTCGCCGAACCGCTTGGCGCCGAGCAGCAGCAGTTCGTGATTGCCCATCAGGGCCTTGCAGTAGCCGCCGGCGGCGGCGGCCTCGGCGGAGAGCCGCATGACGAGGTCGATGACGCCGATGCCGTCGGGGCCCCGGTCGGTGAAGTCCCCGAGGAACCAGAGCCGGGCGTTGCCCGCGGCCCACTGGCCTTCGGCGTCGATGAGGCCCTGTTCGGTGAGAGCCGCGAGGAGTTCGTCGAGGTAGCCGTGGACGTCGCCGACGACAAAGAGCGGGCCGGGCCCGTCGGCGGCGGGCATCTCCGACGGGTTGATCTGCACCTGGACGGTGTCGCCGGGGCCGCCGCGGCTGATTACCGGGAGGTCGCGCGCGGTGGGGGTGTAGCCGTCAGGGGCTTCGCCGTCGGGGACGGCGTTGCCGGGATGCCCGGACTCCGTGGACTGCTGCACCTCAGGCTGCTGTGGCTGTGGTTGCTGAGCCTCCGGCGGGGATTGCTGCGCCCGTGCCTGAGGTTGCGCCTGCGCCTGAGGTTGTGGTGCCTGGTGCTGTGGTGCGTGCTGCTGTGGCGCCGCGGGCTGCGGTTCCTCCGACTGCACGGGAACCTGCGCATAGGGCGGCACACGGAAATCGCGCAACGTCGCCGTCCGCACCACGGGTCCTTGACCGGCCCCCTGAGTCATCGACCCCTCCACCACCGTCGCGCCGCCGTTCACCTCTCGGCCCAGCCTGGTCGGGGTGGTCCGCGGTGTCGTGCGCCCATCATAGGAATGAGCTCCGCGCTGTGTGACGCACCAGGGGTGGTGAATCCGTTCGCACCCCTGGTTCGCCGACTGTTTCGTACCGATTAGGGAGGTCTAGTCCGGAGAAGGGGATCGCGGGGCGCTCACAGTCGTTCGCTGAGGGCGGCGCTGTGATGACGTCCGGATGATCAGTTCGGTCGGTATTACCTGCTCGACCGGCCGGTCCTCGTCGACTCCTTCGATGGCGTCGATGAGGAGCTGGACGACCGCCGTGCCGATCCGGCGCGGTTTGAGCGAGAGCGTGGTGATGGGCGGTTCGGTGGTGGCGTACACGGTCGACTCGCTGCAGCAGACGAGCAGCAGATCGTCGGGGACGCGCAGGCCGTACCGCCGGGCGGCGGCGAGCAGATCGGTGCCGTTGGGGTCGAAGAGCCCGTAGACGGCGTCGGGCCGGTCGGGGCGGGCGAGCAGCCGGTCGGCTGCGACGGCTCCGGCGCACGGGTCGTGGGCCGGATAGGACTCGTAGACCGGGTCCTGGCCGACGCGCTCGCACCATTCGAGATACGCGGTGGTGGACAGGCGTGTGTAGGTGTCGGTGGTGGTACCGGTGAGCAGGCCGATACGGCGGGCGCCGGCGGCGGCGAGGTGGTCGAGCAGGTCGAGTACGGCGGCTTCGTGGTCGTTGTCGACCCAGGCTGTGACCGGAAGTGTGCCGGCCGGACGGCCGTCGGAGACGACGGGCAGGCCCTGGCGGACGAGTTCGGTGACGACCGGGTCCTGGTCGGACGGATCGATGACGACAGTGCCGTCGAGGGCGACGTTCGACCAGACGTCATGGCGTGAGGTGGCGGGCAGGATGACAAGGGCGTAGCCGCGGGCGAGCGCGGCGGAGGTCGCGGCTCTCGCCATTTCGGCGAAGTACGCGAACTCGGTGAAGGTGAAAGGTTCATCCCCGTACGTCGTCACCGTCAGGCCGATGAGGCCGGACTTTCCGGTACGGAGCGTGCGGGCCGCGGCGGACGGGCGGTAGCCCAGCCGGTCGGCGACCTCGCGGACATGTCGGCGGGTGGCGTCCGGGAGCCGGCCCTTGCCGTTGAGGGCGTCGGAGACTGTCGTGATGGAGACGCCGGCTGCGGCGGCCACGTCTCTGATGCCCGCCCGACTCTGCCGGCTGCCCCGGCGTGATGTCTCCGCCCGGCTCACCTGGTGCTTCCCTGCTGCTGTCATGGCGAGCCGATAGTAGGGCTCGCACGGGCGGTTGAGCCGGTCGCATATTCACTCGTTGACAGGCACGTTTCTGCATGGCCGTTCATAGTCAATCGCCTTGGAAATCAAGGGAGTTGGGTGGTCAGCCCACGGCGTCTCGGGCGTCCAGCCGCATGGACCTGTTGAATGGTCGATGTTTCGAAGAGGTCTCAACTCACCACTACGGGGGATGCGCGCCACGGAGTGAGCTACCGGCGCGCGTGACAAGGAGGGGCGCTCCCCCCTTCTCCGGACCCACCCATTCGCATTCCCCGGGGCCACCCATTCGCAGCGGACGCGAATCCTCATAAGGTGAGCAGTATTGGAGTACTGCTGTGTACGGATGGTCGAGGAGGACCTGCGGTGAGCGAGACGAGCCCCAAGCTGCGCGCCGAGCTGGACGGCATCCCCACATACAAGCCCGGCAAGCCGGCTGCTTCGGGCGGCCAGGTCGCTTACAAGCTGTCGTCCAACGAGAACCCGTATCCGCCGCTGCCCGGTGTCGTGGAGAGCGCGATCGCCGCTGCCCACAACTTCAACCGTTATCCGGACATGGCCTGCACCGGCCTGATGAACGAGCTCGCGGACCGTTTCGGCGTGCCCGTGACGCATCTGGCCACCGGCACTGGCTCGGTCGGCGTCGCCCAGTCGTTGCTGCAGTCCACCTCGGGCCCTGGAGACGAGGTCATCTTTGCCTGGCGGTCCTTCGAGGCGTACCCGATCATCACGCGGATCAGTGGGGCGACGCCGGTGCAGGTGCCGCTG
Source organism: Streptomyces sp. NPDC002926 (assembly GCF_053591755.1). Lineage (NCBI taxonomy): Bacteria > Bacillati > Actinomycetota > Actinomycetes > Kitasatosporales > Streptomycetaceae > Streptomyces > Streptomyces sp. NPDC002926. The sequence goes on along the minus strand of NZ_JBSFUK010000002.1, from coordinate 194,516 downwards.
ACCCCGGGGGATGTGCACGATCTGGACGCGATGGCCGACGCGATCACCGACCGGACCCGGCTGATCTTCATCTGCAACCCCAACAACCCGACCGGCACGGTGGTGCGCCGGGCCGAGCTGGAGCGCTTCCTGGACCGGGTGCCCACCGACGTCCTGGTGGTGCTGGACGAGGCGTACATCGAGTTCGTCCGCGACGTCGATGTCCCGAACGGCATCGGGATCTACCGCGACCGCCCCAATGTGGCGGTGCTGCGCACGTTCTCCAAGGCTTACGGACTTGCCGGGCTGCGGGTCGGTTTTGCCATCGCCCATGAGCCGGTGGCTGCCGCGCTGCGCAAGACCGCGGTCCCCTTCGGTGTCTCGCAGCTCGCGCAGGACGCGGCGGTCGCCTCGCTGCGGGCCGAGGATGAACTGATCGGCCGGGTCGGCTCGCTGGTCGCCGAGCGGGTGCGGGTGCACCAGAGCCTGGTCAAGCAGGGCTGGACGGTGCCCGAGACCCAGGCGAACTTCGTCTGGGTGCGGCTCGGCGACCGCACGCTCGACTTCGCGGCGGCGTGCGAGGAGGCCGGTGTCGTGGTCAGGCCCTTCGCGGGTGAGGGCGTACGGGTCACCATCGGGGAGACCGAGGCCAATGACCTGTTCCTGCACGTCACCGAGGCGTTCCACAAGGGGCTCTAGGCCTCGATCGTCTCCACGCGCATCGGGAGGGTGGAGCGAGCGCACCGCCCTCGAACCCGTGGCAGAGCCCCCCACGAGCGCCGTGCCCGTGGGGGCTTCTTCGTAGCTCGAAGGCGTCTGCCGGGCGGGCCCGGGGATCCGTATCTGCACCCGTCGGATTCAACGAGATGTTGAAGCCGCCGGAAGAGCGACCCCCCGGCCGAACGTGCGAAATTCGTATGAGCCATAATGCTTGTGAATGTGAACGCGTTCACAAGCCTGTCTCGTTTCTCCCGTTATCGACGGGATTAAGGGGACAGACCGCGGCAGTGACCACGGCGATGTAAGGAGAAGACGACGTGGACGTAGCTCTGGCGCCGGAGACCTTGGCGCGATGGCAGTTCGGCATCACCACCGTCTATCACTTCCTCTTCGTCCCTCTGACGATCTCGCTCGCCGCGCTCACCGCCGGCCTGCAGACCGCCTGGGTGCGCACCGAGAAGGAGAAGTACCTCAAGGCCACCAAGTTCTGGGGCAAGCTCTTCCTGATCAACATCGCCATGGGTGTCGTCACCGGCATCGTCCAGGAGTTCCAGTTCGGCATGAACTGGTCCGACTACTCGCGCTTCGTCGGTGACATCTTCGGTGCCCCGCTCGCCTTCGAGGCGCTGATCGCGTTCTTCTTCGAGTCCACCTTCATCGGGCTGTGGATCTTCGGCTGGGACAAGCTGCCGAAGAAGATCCATCTCGCCTGCATCTGGATGGTCTCGATGGGCACCGTCCTCTCCGCGTACTTCATCCTGGCGGCCAACTCCTGGATGCAGCACCCGGTCGGCTACCGGATCAACAAGGAGCGAGGCCGAGCGGAGCTCACCGACTTCTGGCACGTACTCACACAGAACACCGCGCTCACCCAGTTCTTCCACACCATCACTGCCGCCTTCCTCGTCGGCGGCGCCTTCATGGTCGGCATCGCTGCCTTCCACCTTGCGCGCAAGAAGCACATTCCGGTGATGCGCACCTCGCTGCGGCTCGGGCTGGTCACCGTGGCGATCGCCGGACTGCTCACCGCTGTCAGCGGCGACCTGCTCGGCAAGGTCATGTTCAAGCAGCAGCCGATGAAGATGGCCGCAGCCGAGGCGCTGTGGGACGGCGAGGCGCCCGCGCCCTTCTCGGTGTTCGCGTACGGCGACGTCGAAAAAGGCCACAACAAGGTCGCGATAGAGGTCCCGGGACTGCTGTCCTTCCTGGCCAACGACGACTTCTCCTCGTACGTACCCGGCATCAACGACGTCAACAAGTCCGAACAGGAGAAGTTCGGGCCCGGCGACTACCGGCCCAATATCCCGGTCGCCTACTGGGGCTTCCGCTGGATGATCGGCTTTGGCATGACGTCCCTCGCCATCGGCCTGCTCGGGCTCTGGCTGACCCGCAAGAAGTTCATGCTTCCGCCGGGCCTGCGGACAGGCGAGGACGAAGTGCCGCATCTGGTCCTCTTCAAGGAGAAGGCGCTGAACCCAAGGCTGACCAAGTGGTACTGGGTCGTCGCCCTCTGGACGATGCTCTTCCCGCTGATCGCCAACTCCTGGGGCTGGATCTTCACCGAGATGGGGCGTCAGCCGTGGGTGGTGTACGGCGTGCTGCGTACCCGCGACGCCGTCTCCCCCGGTGTCTCGCAGGGCGAGGTGCTCACCTCGATGATCGTCTTCACGCTGCTCTACGCGGTCCTCGCCGTCATCGAGGTCAAGCTGCTTCTGAAGTACGTCAAGGTCGGACCGCCCGAGCTCACGGAGGCCGACCTCAACCCGCCCACCAAGATCGGCGGCGACGACCGTGACGCCGACCGGCCGATGGCCTTCTCGTACTGAGGCCCTGAGGAGCTGCTGAGGCATGGAACTTCACGACGTCTGGTTCGTACTCATCGCCGTCCTGTGGATCGGCTACTTCTTCCTCGAGGGCTTCGATTTCGGGGTCGGCGTCCTGACCAAGCTGCTGGCCCGGGGCCGGGCCGAGCGGCGGGTCCTGATCAACACCATCGGGCCCGTCTGGGACGGCAACGAGGTCTGGCTGCTGACGGCCGGCGGAGCGACCTTCGCCGCCTTCCCCGACTGGTACGCCACCCTCTTCTCCGGCTTCTATCTGCCGCTGCTGCTGATCCTGGTCTGCCTGATCGTGCGCGGGGTCGCTTTCGAGTACCGGCACAAGCGGGACGAGGAAAGGTGGCAGACCAACTGGGAACACGCGATCTTCTGGACCTCACTGCTGCCCGCCCTGCTGTGGGGCGTCGCGTTCGGCAACATTGTGCGCGGCGTGAAGATCGACGGGCAGAAGGAGTACGTCGGCACCTTCTTCGATCTGCTCAACCCGTACGCGATCCTGGGCGGCCTGGTGACGCTGACCTTGTTCACCTTCCACGGCGCGGTGTTCGCCGCGCTGAAGACGGTCGGGGACATCAGGGTCCGGGCCCGGGGGCTGGCGCTGAAGCTGGGGCTGCTCACGACCGTACTGGCGCTCGGCTTCCTGCTCTGGACCCAGGTCTCGCGCGGTGACGGCAAGAGTCTGGTCGCGATGATTGTCGCGGTGGTGGCACTGGCCGGAGCGGTCGTGGCCATCAAGGTGGGACGCGAGGGCTGGTCGTTCGCTCTGTCGGGCGTGACGATCGCTGCCGCGGTCGCGATGTTGTTCCTGACGCTCTTCCCGAACGTCATGCCGTCCTCGCTCAATGAGGAGTGGAACCTTACGGTCACCAACGCCTCGTCGAGTCCGTACACCCTGAAGATCATGACCTGGTGCGCGGGCATCGCAGCGCCGCTGGTGATGCTCTACCAGGGCTGGACGTACTGGGTATTCCGCAAGCGCATCGGCACCCAGCACATCGCCGATGCCCATTAGTGGGGGATGTTTCACGTGAAACCGATCGACCCGCGTCTGCTCCGGTACGCCCGGGCCACCCGCCACTTCCTCATCGCAGTGGTGCTCCTCGGACTTGTCGGGGCGGCGCTGGTCATCGCCCAGGCGATGCTTATCGCCGACGTGGTGGTGGGGGCATTCGAGCGGGGGCTCTCCGCGTCCGGTCTGGCGACGCCGCTGGCACTCCTGGCGGCGGTCGCGGTCGGACGGGCGGTCGTCTCCTGGCTGACCGAACTGGCCGCGCACCGGGCGAGTGCGGCGGTCAAGTCGGAGCTGCGCGTGCGGCTGCTGGAGAGGGCCACCCAGCTGGGGCCCGAGTGGCTGAGTGGGCAGCGGACCGGTTCGCTGCTTGCGCAGGCCACCCGCGGTGTCGACGCCCTGGACGACTACTTCTCACGCTATCTGCCGCAGTTGGGGCTCGCCGTCGTGGTGCCCGTGGCGGTGCTGGCGCGGATCGTGACCGAGGACTGGGTCTCGGCGGCGGTCATTGTTGTGACTCTGCCGCTGATTCCGCTGTTCATGGTGCTCATCGGCTGGGCCACACAGGCCCGCATGGACCGCCAGTGGCGACTGCTGTCCCGACTGTCGGGGCACTTCCTGGATGTGGTCGCCGGTCTGCCGACCCTGAAGGTCTTCGGGCGGGCGAAGGCCCAGGCCGAGTCGATCCGGACGATCACCTCGGAGTACCGGAAGGCGACACTGCGGACGCTGCGGATCGCGTTTCTCTCGTCGTTCGCGCTGGAGCTTCTGTCGACTCTCTCGGTGGCGCTCGTGGCCGTCGGTATCGGTATGCGGCTGGTGCACGGGGACCTGGATCTGTATACGGGCCTGGTGATTCTGATCCTCGCGCCCGAGGCGTATCTGCCGATCCGGCAGGTGGGGGCGCAGTACCACGCGGCGGCGGAGGGACTTTCGGCCGCGGAGGGAATCTTCCAGGTCCTGGAGACCGAGCCGCGGGCGGGCGGTAAGGGGAAGGTGCCGGGCACCCTCCTGGTGGAGCTCGACGGGGTGACCGTCCGTCACGCGGGGCGCAGTGAGGCGTCATTGGATGCGGTCTCACTGGTGGTGGAGCCCGGCGAGACGGTCGCGCTGGTCGGACCGAGCGGGGTCGGGAAAACGACGCTGCTGAGTGTGCTGCTCGGCTTCGTGGAGCCGGCCGAGGGGCGGGTGCTCGTAAGCGGTACGGATCTGGCGTCGCTCGACATGGACCGGTGGCGTGAGCAGATCGCTTGGGTGCCGCAGCGGCCGTACCTTTTCGCGGGGACGGTCGCGGAGAATGTACGGCTGGCGCGGCCGGGCGCCGACGACGCGGCAGTGCGGGCAGCGCTGCGGGACGCCAACGCGTTCGACTTTGTGGCCGGGCTTCCTCAGGGTGCCGACACCCTGCTCGGCGAGGACGGCGCCGGGCTCTCGGCCGGCCAGCGGCAACGCCTCGCGCTGGCCCGGGCGTTCCTCGCGGACCGGCCGCTACTGCTGCTCGACGAGCCAACGGCCGCTCTGGACGGCGAGACGGAAGCGGGCATCGTCGACGCGGTGCGACGGCTGGCAGAGGGGCGGACGGTCCTGCTGGTCGTCCATCGGCCGGCACTGCTGGCGGTGGCGGACCGCGTGGTCACGCTCTCCCGCCGCCCATCGCTCGTTCCGGGGCCTGCGAGGCCGGAAGTCGGTGCGTACGCACGTGCTCAGCCATCGGCTTCGGCCAGGGCTCCGGAAGCAGTGCGCTCGGAGATGGATACAAGTGAGCCCGCCCAGACGGTCGACGTCGCCCGGCCGGCGCAGTCGGTGCGCGCACGGTCGCCGCTGGCACGGGTGCGGAGCGCCGCCGGGGAGCTCCGGGGCCGGCTGGGGCTGTCGTTGCTGCTGGGCAGCCTTGCTGTGGGCTCCGCCGTAGGGCTCATGGCCGTCTCCGGATGGCTCATTTCACGCGCGTCCGAGCAGCCGCCCGTGCTCTATCTGATGGTGGCTGTGACGGCGACCCGCGCTTTCGGTCTCGGGCGGCCCGTCTTCCGGTACGCCGAGCGGCTGGTGTCGCACGACGCCGTGTTGCGCATGCTCGCCGAGATGCGGGTCGCGGTCTACCGCGGGCTGGAGCGGATCGCGCCCGCCGGGCTGCGGCAGACCCGGCGCGGAGATCTGCTGTCGCGGCTCGTCGCCGACGTGGACGCCCTGCAGGACTACTGGCTGCGCTGGCTGCTGCCTGCCGGAGTGGCCGTCGTCGCCGGCGCGGGGGCCGTGGGCTTCACGGCGTGGCTGCTGCCCGAGGCAGGGGCCGTGCTCGCCGTCGGTCTGCTCCTCGCCGGGGTGGCCGTACCGCTGATCAGCGGTGCCGTCGCACGGCGGGCCGAGCGTCAACTCGCGCCCGCACGCGGGGCGCTGGCCATCCATATCGTCGACTTGCTCCGCGGCACCGCCGAACTGACTGTCGCCGGAGCCCTGAAGGGACGGGGGGCCAGGGCACGGGAAGCCGACCGGCAGCTGACCCGCATCGCCTCCCGGGGCGCCGCCGCCACCGCACTCGGCGGCGGCCTCTCCGCGCTGGTCTGCGGGCTGACCGTCGTGTGCGCCGCCTTCGCCGGAGTGCAGGCGGTGCGAGACGGGCGGCTGGACGGTGTGTCCCTGGCGGTCGTGGTGCTCACTCCGCTCGCCGCTTTCGAGGCGGTCACCGGACTTCCGTCGGCCGTGCAGTACCGGCAGCGGGTCAGGCGGAGCGCCGAGAGGGTGTACGAGGTGCTGGACTCGCCCGTCCCCGTACACGAGCCGGACCGGGCGGCGGCTCCGCCGGCGACGGCCTTCCCGCTCGCCGTGCGAGGGCTAGGTGCCCGGTACGCCGGACAGGAGCGGGACGCGCTCGGCGGATTCGATCTGACGCTCACGGCGGGGAAACGCATCGCCGTTGTCGGCACCTCGGGTTCGGGAAAGACCACCCTCGCGCAGGTGCTGCTCCGCTTCCTGGACGTGCGGGAAGGGAAGTACACCATCGGCGGCGTGGACGCGTCCACGCTCGACGGGGACGCGGTCCGGCGGTTCGTCGGGCTGTGCGCGCAGGACGCCCACCTCTTCGACAGTTCCGTACGGGAGAACCTCCGGCTCGCGCGTACGGAGGCGACGGAGGACGAGCTTCGGCAGGCGCTCGCCAAGGCCCGGCTGCTGGAGTGGGTCGACACGCTGCCCGAAGGTCTCGACACTCTCGTCGGTGAGCTGGGCGCGCAGTTGTCGGGCGGTCAGCGGCAGCGGCTCGCGCTGGCCCGCGCGCTCCTCGCCGACTTCCCCGTACTCGTACTCGACGAACCGGCCGAGCACCTCGACCTGGCGACGGCCGATGCGCTGACGGCAGATCTGCTGGTGGCGACGGAAGGCCGGACGACAGTGCTGATCACGCACCGGCTGCAAGGGCTTGAGGCCGTCGACGAGATCGTCGTCCTGGAGGCCGGGCGGACCGTGCAGCGCGGTTCGTACGCCGAACTCGCCACCATCGACGGGCCGTTGCGCCGGATGATCGAGCGCGAGCGGGCCGCGGATCTGCTCGGTATCCCGATCTCCACAGCCGAGTAGCCGGCCTGGTAACCGCCCCTCCTCGCCGATCAGGACTGACTGCTCAGCAGGGTGTGACAGTGCCTGAACCGAGGGGCCCGCCGGAAGCCGCGACAGGACGACGAGGGGCACGACGGTGTACTGGGAGGCATCCCTGTAGGCCAGGTGGAGGCACGACACCTCGCCGGTACCCGAAATCGACGCCATACCGGGCGACGATCCGTGGATGTGCTTGAGACACCGCGACCGGCTGTTGCTCGTCCTGGCGGTGCTGTGCGCGCTCCTGGGTACGGCGGTACCCGCCGCCACGGCGTCCGACGGGCCCAGCATCGGCACCGGCGCCGAGGTGGTGCGATTGTTCGAGGACGCGGCGAAGGCCACCGCGAAGTACGAACAAGGCAGGCGTGCCGCTGACGCGCAGCGCACCTCGTCGGCCCGGCTCCAGGAGCAGCTGACGCTGCAGCGGGACGAACTCGCCACGGTCCACGAGGCCATCGGCAGCGTCGCCCGCGCCCAGTACCGCACCGGCGGCCCGCTCGCCCTCACCGCCGGGTTGCTGTTCGCCGACAACCCGGAGCAGCTGATGCGCGCGCAGCGGCTCACCTGGCAGGCGGAGACGGCAGTGAACCAACTGCTCGACCGGTCAAGGCAGGCCGAGCGGCGGCTCTCCGTGACCGAGGGGAATGCCCGGGCGGCCCGGCACGAGCTCGAGGTACGCCAGGAACAGCTGGCAACCATCAAGCAGGGCATCAGGGCGCAGCTGGAATCCGCGCAGTGGGAGCTGCAGGGGGAGGCGGACCGCAGCGTGGCTGCGGGCAAGTGTGCGGGAGTCATCCGGCTACAGAAGCGCGGAGGCGCGCCGCCGGGCACGAAATGGGTGACGCCGGTGGAGAATTACGCGCTGTCCGCCGGATTCGACAGCGCGGGTGAGCACTGGGCGCATCGGCACACCGGGCAGGACTTCGCGGTGGAGATCGGCACTCCGGTGCGGTCGGTCGGGGCGGGCCGGGTGGTGTCGGTCTCGTGCGGCGGTGCCTTCGGCATTGAGATCGTCATCCAGCACCCGGGTGGCTACTACTCGCAGTACGCGCATATGGCAGCGGTCACCGTCGACCAGGGGGAGCAGGTGCGCACCGGGCAGTGGATCGGGCAGTCCGGCACCACGGGAAACTCGACAGGGCCGCACCTGCACTTCGAGGTGCGGCTCACGCCGTATCTGGGCTCCGGGGTGGATCCGTTGCCCTGGCTCCGCGAACATGGGGTCCGGGTCTAGCGGCTCTCGCTTCTCGGAGCTCTTCCTCGTTCTTCCTTCAGAGCGCTTCCTTCCTTCAGAGCGCTTCGCTGCTCTCCGCGCGCCGGGCGAGGATCTGCTCGATGACGACCGCTACCCCGTCCTCGTTGTTGGCCACAGTCCGGCCGGAGGCCGCGGCGATCACGTCCGGATGGGCGTTGCCCATCGCGTACGAGGTGCCTGCCCAGCTCAGCATCTCCACGTCGTTGGGCATGTCGCCGAAGGCGACGACCTCGTCGGAGGAGATCCCGCGCTCGGCGCAGCACAGCGCCAGGGTGCTGGCCTTGCTCACACCGAGGCCGCTGACCTCGAGGAGCGCGGTCGGGCTGGAGCGGGTGAAGGACGCCAGGTCCCCGGCGGCCGTACGGGCCAGGGTGAGAAAGCCGTCGGGTGTGAGCTCGGGGTGGTGGGCGAGCAGCTTGATCACCGGGGCGCCTTCGCCCAGCCGCTCCTCGTGAAGCAGCTTCTCCGCGGTGGCGACGGTCGCGCCGGGGTCGACATGGAACGGGGGATAGTCCGGCTCGTAGTGGATCCCGGTGGTCGTCTCGACCGCGAAAGAGGTGCCGGGGGCTGCGTCGCGCAGGATCCTCACGACATCGAGGGCGGTGTCCCGCTCCAGGGCGCGGACCTCCAGCAGCTTCCCGCCGGCGTGCAGATCCACGACCGCCGCGCCGTTGGCGCAGATCGCGAGCCCATGGCCGTGGACATGGTCACTGACGACGTCCATCCAGCGAGCCGGGCGTCCTGTGACGAAGAAAACCTCGACTCCGGCCTCCTCGGCAGCGGCCAGGGCGGCGATCGTACGGTCGGAGACGGACTTGTCGTCGCGCAGCAGGGTGCCGTCCAGATCGGTGGCGATCAGCCTGGGGGTGGCGGGCAGCGGGCTGGGATCGGTAGCTGAGGTCACAGATCCATTCTCCCGTACGCGGGCGCACGTGCGTGCGACAGGGCGCACATTTGAGTGTGCTGGGGACGCAGCGGGGCCACGTACTCTCGAAGGCATGCGTTTGAGTACCGTGATCCTCCCTGTCCGCCGCTGGCACGAAGGCGGCCGCGACGAGTGGCTCCGAGCCGAACAGCTCGGTTTCCACACCGCGTACACATACGACCACCTGTCGTGGCGTACCTTCCGCGACGGTCCCTGGTACGGCGCGGTCCCGACGCTGACCGCCGCGGCCGCCGCCACCGAGCGGCTGCGCCTCGGCACGCTGGTCACCTCACCGAACTTCCGCCACCCTGTGACCCTCGCCAAGGACCTGATCTCGCTGGACGACATCTCCGGCGGGCGGATCACGCTCGGCATCGGTGCGGGCGGCAATGGCTTCGACGCGACGGCGCTGGGCCAGCAGGCCTGGACGCCACGCGAGCGTGCCGACCGGTTCGGGGAGTTCGTGTCGCTGCTCGACCGGCTGCTCACCGAGGACTCGGTGACATACGACGGGAGCTTCTACTCGGCGGTCGAGGCCCGCAACATCCCAGGCTGCGTCCAGCGGCCCCGGCTGCCCTTCGCGGTCGCCGCCACCGGGCCGCGCGGGCTGAAGCTCGCGGCGGAGTACGGGCAGGCGTGGGTGACCACGGGCGACCCGAAGCTCTTCGAGACGGGCACGCCCGCGCAGTCCGTCGAGGCCATCCGCGGGCAGATGGACAAGCTTGGCAAGGCGTGCGCGGACATCGGCCGTGATGTGGCCGAGCTGGACAAGATCCTGCTCACCGGCTTCACACCGGAGCCCGGCCGGCCGATGGAGTCCCTCGGCGCCTTTGTGGACTTCGCCGGCAAGCACTTCGAGCTCGGCTTCACCGAGCTCGTGATCCATGCCCCGATCCCGGACTCGGACTTCGCGGCGGACCAGGCCGTCTTCGAACAGATCGCGACCGAGGGGCTTGCCCAGCTGAGCCGCTGACCCGCAGGAGGTCCCGTACTGGAGGACCTAGTGGCCGGGGAAGCGCAGAAACTCCGGCGGTACGGCGTCGGTGAGCCAGACGCCGTTGGCGCTGACGTGGAAAAGGTGGCCCGCTTCGTGCATCGCTCCGGCATGCACGGAGAGGACGACGGGGCGGCCGCGGCGGGCGCCGACGCGGGTCGCGGTCTCGCGGTCGGGCGAGAGATGGACATGGTGGCGGTTCATGGCGCGCAGTCCCTCGTCGCGGATCGCGTCCAGGCTGCGGGCGACGGTGCCGTGGTAGAGATACGCGGGCGGCTCGGCCGGAGGCAGGTCCAGGTCGACCTCGACGGAGTGGCCCTGGTTGGCGCGGATGCGGGTGCCGTCGATCGTGAAGCGCTGTTTGTCGTTGACGGCGACGACATGGTCGAGCTCGGCGCGGGTGATCCGGAAGCCGTGCTCGGCCGCCGCCCGCATCAGTTCGTCGACGGGCACCCAGCCGTTCTCGTCGAGGACGATGCCGATCCGCTCCGGCTGGTGGCGCAGATGCTTCGAGAGGTACTTCGACACCTTCACGGTGCGGCGCTCATCGGGCGCATCGTTTCCTGCGGGTCTTGCGTTCATCCCGTCAGGGTGCCCGTCCGCTCGCCGACGGCGCCACCGAAAATTTCGCTCCCCTGTCGAAAATTTCACTCCACAGGTTTGATCCACAGCCAACTGTAGTTATCCACAGGGGAATTGACGATTCTGTGGACAACTCCTGTGTCATCTAGGAACTTTGGTCAAGTTGCCCGGGATCGCCATTGATTGGCACAAGGGCGTCCAATGTCCTGGCCTGCAGCTCGCGTTCGGTCGCTGCAGCGATGAAGGCAGCCGCATTCTCCTGGCCAACGAGGGCCTGCACCGAGCGAATTGTCTCCGGCGGCAAAGACACCGCCGGGAGCTCGCTCTCCACCGTCGGCGGTCCTTCGGCACTCAGGTGCTGCCGAAGATGACGGGTGGCGAACGTCCGCATGGCCCGCGCCAGTTCGGCGTCGATCGTCTGTTGCGCGAGTGGGCGCAGCCGTCGGACCAGGGCCGCCGCCTCGGCCACATCCGCGTCGGTAGGAGGCCGGTGCCCCAGATAGCGGGCGAAGACATGCTCGGTGGTGAACTCCAGGAAACGGGAGGCGATGTGCTCCACCTGCCCGCGAAGTTCCCGAAGATGACCGGAGATTGCCGGGAGCGGGACCCCGGCGGCGTACAACTCCGCGGCCACCGCCAGCTCCTGGGGGCTGGGCACCAGGAATTCGTCGTCACGGCCGGGGATGCGCTCCAGCACACCAAGGTCCACCGCCTCCGCGACAGCAGCCTCGTCCGGCCTCCCGCCGAACTTTCCGTCCAGCTCCGCGCGGGAGATGCGGGCCACCTCCTCGTCCGTCCACGGCCCCTGCACCTCGGCAACCAGCCCCAGCACTCCGCCGAGCCCGCGCCCGGCGTCCCAGGCCTCGAGCAACTCCTTGATAGAGGCCAGGGTGTAGCCGCGGTCGAGCAGATCTGCGATCTGCCGCAGCCGGGCGAGGTGGGCGGACCCGTACACATTGGCCCGCCCGCGCCGTTCCGGTTTCGGCAGCAGTCCGCGGTCCTGGTAGGCGCGGATCGTACGGACGGTGGCGCCACTGTGGTGCGCCAGATCCTCGATCCGGTACTCGGCGACCGACTGGGCGACTGACTGCTCGGACAAGCCCGCTCCCTCGATGACAAGCCGCCTACGACAAGGCGGCGCGGCCCACCGCCCCCGCCGCGGCCCGGGCCGCGGGCGAGGTCGCGAGATAGTCGACGGCCTTGCGCAGCGAGCCCTCCTGCGAGGGATGGTACGACCGCCGGAGGTAGCGAGGTATGGCCGCGCCCAGCTCACGCCATGTGGGCAGCAGCCCTTTGCCGACGGCGCGGTTGTGTTCGCGCAGTGAGTAGCGCAGCCGGCCGGCGAGCCGGGGGTCATGCCGGATCAGGTAGGCGGTGCCCCATACCCAGAGCCAGGCCAGCACGGGAGCGGTGACGGCCATACCTCCGATGCGGCGGGCATAGCGCGCCAGTCCCTCGGCACAGCAGTGCTGGTACATGTCGAAGGCGACGGCCCGGTGCTCCACCTCCTCCGCCCCGTGCCAGCGCAGCAGATCGAGCATGATCTTGTCGGCGTCCGCCCGGTCGAGTCCTTCGGCGTGCAGCACCCAGTCGCCCAGGACCGCCGTGAACTGTTCGATCGCTGCGATGACCGACAGGCGGAAGCGCAGCCACTCCTGGGTCGGTATCGGCACACCGAACGGCGGCTGCTCACCGAGGAGTTTCTCGAAGAGGAAGTCGACGTACTTGGTGAACGCCTCGGTGTCGAGTCGCTGCGTGGCCAGGTGGTTCAGCACATATGCGTGCTGCACGCTGTGCGTGGCTTCCTGGCCCATGAAGCCCTTGACGTCCTTCAGCAGCAGCGGGTCGTCGACCAGCGGCAGTGCTTCCTTGAAGACCTTGACGAACCAACGCTCGCCGGCCGGCAGCAGGAGATGCAGCACATTGATGACATGCGTGGCGGTGGGCTCGTCCGGTATCCAGTGCAGTGGCGTCCCGTCCCAGTCGAACGAGACCCGGCGCGGCACGATGGCGTAGTGGCCGGTGTTCTCCCCGGCGCTCACAGCGGCGGTTCCAACCGGGCGATCGCACGCAGCGTCCTGGGCGCGAAGCGGGATATGAACAGGGCGCCACGGGCCTCGGGCGTCACCGGCACCACCGCCTGGTTCTTCACGACGGCGCGAAGGATCGCGTCGGCGACCTTCTCCGGCGGGTAGTTGCGCAGCCCGTACAGCCGGGCGGATTTCTTCCGGCGCCGCTTCTCCTCCGCCGTGTCGACGCCCGCGAAGCGCGCCGTGGACGTGATGTTGGTGTTGACGATGCCGGGACAGATCGCCGAGACCCCGATCCCCTGACCGGCCAGTTCCGCCCGCAGACACTCGCTGAGCATGAGCACCGCGGCCTTGGAGGTGCTGTACGCAGGCAGTGCCTTCGAAGGCAGATAGGCGGCAGCCGACGCGGTGTTGACGATATGGCCGCCCTGGCCGCGCTCGGCCATCTGCCTGCCGAAGAGCCGGCAGCCGTGTATGACGCCCCACAGATTGACGTCGAGGACCTTTCTCCAGTCCTCGGCGCTGGTCTGGAGGAAGGAGCCCGCGAGACCTATGCCGGCGTTGTTGACCAGGACGTCCACCACGCCGTACTCGGTGGCGACCTTCTCGGCGAGCTTCTCCATCGCCTGCTCGTCGCTGACGTCCACCGTCTCGCCCCAGGCTCCCGGGGAACCGATCAGCCGCGACATCTCGGCGGTCCTGGCCGCTCCCTCCGCGTCCCGGTCCACGGCCACGATCCGCGCCCCCGCCTCGGCGAACGCGAAGGCCGTGGCACGCCCGATGCCGCTGGCCGCACCCGTCACCAGGACGAGCTGCCCGGCGAACCGCTCGGCGTACGTACCCCGGGCCACGGTGTCCAGGGCGGCTACTCCGGCCACTCCGGCTGTGCCCTCGTTGGCCGTGACGAACTCACTGATCCAGGCCGAGAGCTGGTCCGGCCGGGTGCGGGGGACCCAGTGCTTGGCCGGCAGCGAGCGCCGCGTCAACTGCGGGGCCCAGCTGCCCAGTTCGTCGTAGAGGCGCTCGGAGAGGAACATGTCGCCGGTCGGCGTGATCAGCTGGACCGGTGTGTGTGCGTACGCGTCGGAACGCGGGCGGCGCAGCCGGGCACGGACGTTGTCGCGGTAGAGCCAGGCGCCGTGCGCCGCGTCCTGCGGCAGCGAGGGCGTCGGGTAGTCGCCGCCGGGCACCTTCTCCACCCGCTGCAGGATCTTCGGCCACAGCCTGCCCAGCGGGCCGCGCCAGGCGAGCTCCGGCAGTACCGGCGTATGCAGCATGTACACGTACCAGGACTTGGCCCCCTGTCCGAGCAGCTGGCCGATCCTGCGGGGTGTGGGCCGGCTCATCCGCTTCTTGATCCAGTGACCGAAGTGGTCCAGGGACGGTCCTGACATCGAGGTGAAGGAGGCGATCCGGCCTTCGGTGCGCTTGACCGTGACGAACTCCCAGGACTGCACAGAACCCCAGTCGTGTCCGACCAGATGCACCGGCTTGTCCGGGCTCACCGCGTCGGCGACCGCCAGGAAGTCGTCCGTCAGCTTCTCCAGCGTGAAGCCGCCGCGCAGCGGGGCCGGCGCTGTCGAGCGGCCGTGCCCCCTGACGTCGTACAGCACTACATGCAACCCGTAGTCGTCCGCCAGCCGCTCCGCGACCTGAGACCAGACCTCCTTGCTGTCCGGATAGCCGTGCACCAGCACCACGGTCGGCTGCGAGGCGTCCCCCAGCTCGGCGACGCACAGCTCGATTCCGCCCGTACGGACCCAGCGCTCCCGCGCGCCCCTGAGACTCACGCTTCCTCCTTGACGTTCGCTTCTGCTCCCGCTCGGCGCAGAGGCGTGGCCGTCGCGGCGATCGCCGCCGGCGTGGCCATCGCGGTCTGCCGCGGCCGGGCTGCTCCCCCTGTGCCGCTCACGCGACTCTCTCCTCCGCCCAGCGCCGCACATGCGGCAGATCGTCGTCCAGCCAGAACGCGCTCGCTTGAGGGTCCCTGGAGTCGGTGACCACCAGGATCTCCTCGAACTTCGCGCCCGTACCCCTGAATCCGAGATGGGGCTCGACCGCCCACAGCCCCGGCCGGGGCGGGTGATCGGAGAACGTGTACGGGCTCCACAGCGGCGACCAGCCGTCCCGGTGACCGTGCACCGCATCGCTGACAAGCCCCTTCAGCGACTGTGTGCCGAACCCGAAGAGGTGCGGCGAGAAGCGGCTCTCCTTCACCCGGCCGATCTTGTGGGCGATGACCCCGAAGGGATATGCGCGGTGCCGGTTGGCGTACCCCTGCCGGACCATCAGCCGGTCCACGTCCTCGTAGATCTCACGCAGCGAACGCCGCTCCCGCACCTCGCGCAGGATCAGCTCGCGGTGCGCCTCCAGATCGGCGAGGAGTTTGTTGTGCACGGGGCTCGGGCCGAGGCAGCCGGAGTAACCGATGTCCGCGGTGTAGCCCTTGTGGACCGGGGCCATGTCGAGGATGAAGGGCATGCCCGCCTCGAGCACGCGGTTGGTCGGGAAGAACTGGAGCGGTATCCGGAAGCCGGCGAAGGCCGTACGGTCCCCGAACCAGGCGAAGGGCAGGTGGAACCAGTCGCGCACGCCCCGCTCGCGCAGCCACTCACGCTGCATCCGCGCCGCCCCGCGCTCTGTCACACCGGGCTTGAGCTGCGCCGCGACGGCCTCCGCGCATGCGTAAGCGAGGCGCTGCACTTCCTTGAACCCCCGCAGTTCCGCGGTCAGTTCGCCTGCCACTGCTAAGGCCATGCCACCCGTCCGTCCCGTGTGCGGTACGCGTCCGTAACTTGACACTGATGAATGTGACAATGCTCGGCGGCTGCGTCAAGGGTCGTGCGTCAGCCTGTGGAAAACCCTTCCGAAGGCCATGGGCCCCGAGACCGGCCGTCCACTTTCGTCGTAGCCCCCTACGGGTCCGTACCTCTCGAGTCGGACGTCGATCCAGCCGCCAGGGCTGACGCCCGATGTGTCGTGCACCACTACCTTCGAAATGTGACTGTGATCGCGACCGAAAGCCTGAGCAAGCGGTTCCCCCGGGTGACCGCTCTTGACCGGCTCTCCTTGGACATCGGACCCGGTGTGACCGGCCTGGTGGGCGCCAACGGAGCCGGCAAGTCCACGTTGATCAAGATCCTGCTGGGTCTGTCCCCCGCCACGGAAGGCCGGGCCGCGGTGCTCGGACTCGACGTCGCCACCAGCGGCGGCGCCATCCGTGAGCAGGTGGGGTACATGCCCGAGCACGACTGCCTGCCGCCCGATGTCTCGGCCACCGAGTTCGTCGTCCACATGGCGCGCATGTCCGGGCTGCCACCCACGGCCGCCCGCGAGCGCACCGCAGACACCCTGCGCCATGTCGGCCTGTACGAGGAGCGGTACCGCCCCATCGGTGGCTACTCGACCGGTATGAAACAGCGGGTCAAGCTTGCGCAGGCCCTGGTCCACGACCCGAAGCTGGTCCTCCTGGACGAGCCGACCAACGGTCTCGACCCGGTCGGCCGCGACGAGATGCTGGGCCTGATCCGCCGCGTCCACACCGACTTCGGCATCTCGGTCCTGGTCACCTCGCATCTCCTCGGCGAGCTCGAGCGCACCTGTGATCATGTTGTCGTCATCGACGGCGGCTCGCTGCTGCGCTCCAGTTCCACCAGCGACTTCACCCAGATCACCACGACCCTCGCGGTCGAGGTCACCGACACGGACACACATCCCGACGGCACCGCGGTGCTCCGTGAGGCGCTCTCCGCCGCCGGAATCACGCTCCACGCGCGCGTGGAGGACGGTCTGCCGGGCGCGGGCCACATCCTGCTCCTGGAGGCGACGGGAGAGGAGACGTACGACGTGGTGCGCGACACCGTCGCCGGGCTCGGCCTCGGTCTCGTACGGATGGAACAGCGCCGCCACCACATCGCGGAGGTCTTCCGCCCCGAGGCACAGGGCACACAGGGCGCAAAGGAGCAGGAGGTGCAGGTTCGATGAGCACCGAGACCAACATGGCGCCCGGGGCCGAGACGACCCGGATCCACAACATCGGCTACCGGAACTACGACGGGCCACGGCTCGGCCGCGCCTACGCCCGCCTCTCCCTCTACTCGCAGTCCCTGCGCGGGGCCTACGGACTCGGCCGCTCGGCCAAGTCCAAGGTGCTGCCGATGATCCTCCTCGCGGTGATGTGCCTGCCCGCGGCGATCATCGTCGCGGTCGCCGTCGCCACCAAACTCAAGGATCTCCCTCTCGACTACACGCGCTACGCGATCGTCACCCAGGCGGTCATCGGCCTCTTCCTGGCCGCCCAGGCCCCGCAGTCGGTCTCCCGTGATCTGCGCTTCAAGACGGTGCCGCTGTACTTCTCGCGCCCGATCGAGCGCATCGACTACGTCCTCGCCAAGTACGGGGCAATGGCCTCGGCCCTCTTCGTACTCACCGCGGCACCGCTGGTCATCCTCTACATCGGCTCGCTGCTCGCCAAGATGGACTTCGCGGACCAGACGAAGGGATTCGCGCAGGGCATGCTTTCCGTCGCGCTTCTCTCCGTCCTCTTCGGCGGCCTCGGCCTGGTGATGGCCGCGCTCACGCCGCGCCGCGGCTTCGGTGTCGCCGCCGTGATCGCCACGCTGACCATCACGTACGGTGCCGTCTCCACCGTCCAGGCCATCGCCTGGGAGACCGGCTCACCCGATGTGATCAAGTGGCTCGGCCTCTTCTCGCCGGTCACGCTCATCGACGGCGTACAGACCGCCTTCCTCGGCGCCACCTCCGCCTTCCCCGGTGAAGCGGGACCGGGAACCGGCGTGGGCACGGTCTATCTGCTCGTCGTCCTCGCGCTCGTCTTCGGCTCGTACGCCGTCCTGATGCGCCGCTACCGAAAGGTCGGGCTGTGACCACCATCAACATCGAGCACACCTCGCGGTGGTTCGGCAATGTCGTGGCCGTCAACGACGTGACCATGACGATCGGCCCCGGCGTCACCGGTCTGCTCGGTCCCAACGGCGCGGGCAAGTCCACGCTCATCAACATGATGGGCGGTTTCCTCAACCCGTCCACGGGAAGCGTCACGCTCGACGGTCGGACGATCTGGCGCAACGAGTCCGTCTACCGGCAGATCGGCGTCGTACCGGAGCGGGAAGCGATGTACGACTTCCTCACCGGCCGCGAATTCGTCGTCGCCAACGCCGAATTGCACGGACTGGGCAAGAAGGAGGCCCAGCGCGCCCTGGCCACCGTGGAGATGGAGTACGCGCAGGACCGCAGGATCGCGACGTACAGCAAGGGCATGCGGCAGCGCGTGAAGATGGCCTCGGCCCTCGTCCACGAGCCGTCCGTACTCCTCCTCGACGAGCCCTTCAACGGTATGGACCCGCGACAGCGCATGCAACTGATGGACCTGCTGCGGCGCATGGGCGCGGAAGGCCGCACCGTGCTTTTCTCCTCCCATATCCTCGAGGAGGTCGAACAACTCGCCTCTCATATCGAGGTGATCGTGGCCGGGCGGCATGCGGCGTCCGGCGACTTCCGCAAGATCCGCCGGCTGATGACCGACCGGCCGCACCGCTATCTCGTACGGTCCAGCGACGACCGGGCGCTCGCCGCGGCCCTGATCGCCGACCCGTCGACTGCCGGTATCGAGGTCGACCTGACCGAGGGTGCGCTGCGCATCCAGGCCGTCGACTTCGGCCGGTTCACCCAACTGCTGCCGCGGGTCGCCCGTGAGCACTCCATCCGGCTGCTCACGGTCTCGCCGTCGGACGAGTCCCTCGAGTCGGTCTTCTCCTACCTCGTAGCGGCCTGAAAGGAGCTGTGACGTCCATGTACAACCCCACAGTCGCCCGGCTCACCTATCGGGCCGTGCTCGGCAAGCGGCGGGCAGCGATTCTGTTCGTACTGCCCGGTCTGCTGCTGCTCATCGCCGCGGCGGTACGCAGCTTCAACGGCGTGGACGACCAGGTCGCCGCCGACGTCCTGGGCGGTTTCGCCATCGCGACGATGGTGCCGCTGATCGGTGTGATCGCGGGCACCGGAGCGATCGGGCCCGAGATCGACGACGGCTCGATCGTCTATCTGCTGGCCAAGCCGGTGAAGCGGTCGACGATCATCTTCACCAAGCTGATCGTCGCGATCGCGATCACGATGGCCTTCTCGGCGGTTCCCACGTTCATCGCGGGATTCATCCTCAACGGCAACGGCCAGCAGGTCGCCGTGGCGTACACCGTGGCGGCGCTGGTCGCCTCGATCGCCTACAGCGCGCTGTTCCTGCTGCTCGGGACGGTCAGCCGGCACGCGGTGGTCATCGGGCTCGTCTACGCGCTGGTCTGGGAGACGCTGTTCGGCAGCCTGGTCCCGGGCGCGCGCACGCTGAGTGTGCAGCAGTGGTCTCTGTCGCTCGCCGAGAAGATCGGCGGCGAGGGCCTGATCGGCTCGGACGTGGGCCTGCCGCTGGCGGTGGCTCTGCTGGCGGGGGTCACGGTGGTGGCGACCTGGTACGCGGGGCAGAAGCTGCGGGTGCTGAAGCTCGCCGGCGAGGAGTGACCGTAGAGCAACGCGCTTGTAGGTCAACCCCCGTCCGGTGGGCGGGGGTTGACGCATATCCGCGTAACTGTGCCTTTATCGGTTCGTTGTCCGCTGCGTGTGAAGGCAACGGGAGTTCGTATCCATAGGGCACTTTGTCCTACGGCAACCGATGTCGTGCGGCGCGCCGACGCGTCGCGCGCGCGATGATCGAGGGGTGACCGCAGCGACAGAACGCACCGGCCGGGGAGAAGCTTCCCGGCCGCTACGGAGCTGGGTCCGTTCCGCGCCCGGCACCCATATCTGGTTGCTGATCATCGCCATCACCAGTGTCGTCATCGCCTTCTCCACCGAAGGTCTTGAGCGTTTCCTGCTCCACCGCACCAGCAGCAATATCCACGAACTGGCCGCCCATCCCCTCCAGTCCCTCGTGACCAGCTCGTTCTGGATCGAGAACCCCTCGTCCTTCCTCCTCTACGCGGTCCTTTTCGAGGTGTTTCACGCGCCGGTCGAGCGCTGGCTCGGCACTCCGCGCTGGCTGTTCACCGTGGCCACGGCGCATATCTGCGCCACCCTCATCAGCCAGAAGGTCGTTCTGATGAGCATCGAGAACCACGAGGTGCCGCGCCGGATGGCGCATGTCGTGGACATCGGGGTGAGTTACGGGCTCGCTGCCTCGGTCGGCATCCTCACCTACCGCATTCCGCGGCCATGGCGCCGGCTCTATCTCGCCGGCGCGCTTGCCTTCTTCGGTCTGCCGCTCGCCACAGCCGGCAGTTACACCGACCTCGGCCATGCGATCGCCCTCGCCATCGGCCTGGCCTGCTGGCCGCTGACGCGCGTCGGCGACGACGGACCGAGGCGTACGCCCGGACCGTAATTCGGTGGCATCGAACCGCTGTCCGAGGCACAGTAGTTGAGCCGGGCACGCCAGTGCGGCCGGCGCCACCGACCGGGAGAGGAGCGCGGCGATGACCGAGAGTACGAGTGCGAGTCCGTCGAGCTCCCGTCGGGGCAGAGCCGGGCAGGCAGCGGAGTAGCCACCGACCACTCCGCTGGGCCGCCCAGGGGCTCTGCCCGGGGGGCGGCCGCTTCGAGCGCGCATCCGCGCGGGCCGCCCCCTCCCGGAGGATTGGCCGAGTGGTAAGGCAGCGGCTTGCTAAGCCGTCGTCGGGGCTCTGAACCCCGCGCGCGTTCGATCCGCGCATCCTCCGCACAGCCACGCAGCCGCACAGTCACGCAGCCGTTCGGCATGCAGAGTTGCCCGGTCCGGAGGCCATAGAGCCCGGCAGCCGGCAGGGAGTCACGCAGTCGCCCGGTCCGGCAGTCACGCGGTACCTCAGGGAAGAGCCAGCCGACAGCAGGCGCCGGCCGCACTCTCGAAAAGTGTTGGGGCATGTGAATGCCCGTGTGGGTTCGACCCCCACCTCTTCCGCCTCAGCCGAGCAAGTGCTCCAGCACCACCGCGATGCCGTCGTGCTCGTTCGACGCCGTGATCTCGTGCGCCACGGCCTTCAGTTCATCGTGCGCGTTGGCCATCGCCACGCCGTGCGCGGCCCAGCCGAACATCGGGATGTCATTGGGCATATCACCGAAGGCGATCGTGTCCGCGGCCCGCAGCCCCAGCCGCCGGGCCGCCAACGAGAGGCCTGTCGCCTTGCTCAGCCCCAGCGGCAGGATCTCGACGACGCCGGGCCCCGCCATCACCACATCCACCAGACTGCCGACCGTCCCCCTGGCAGCCTGTGCCAGCGCGTCGTCATCGAGCTCCGGATGCTGGATGAACAACTTGCTCAGCGGCGCCTTCCACAGCTCCGCCGGGTCCTCGAACGCCACCACCGGCAGAGGGCCTTCCTGCACCCGGTATCCGGGGCCGACCAGCACCTCGCCGTCGAGGCCGTCGCGGCTCGCGGCCACCGCGAGCGGCCCGACCTCCGCCTCGATCTTGGAGAGTGCGAGGCCGGCCAGCTGCCGGTCGAGGGTGACCGAGGTCAGCAGCCGGTGCTCACCCGCGTGGTAGACCTGCCCGCCCTGGCCGCAGACCGCGAGGCCGTCGTACCCCAGGTCGTCCAGGATGTGCCGGGTCCAGGGCACAGCACGCCCGGTGACGATGATGTGCGCGGCGCCCGCCGCGGTGGCCGCGGCGAGCGCGGCGCGTGTGCGCTCCGAGACCGTTTCGTCGCCACGCAGCAGCGTGCCGTCGAGATCGGTCGCGACAAGCTTGTACGGAAAGTGGGCGGGGCTCACCTGGAGATCGGCTCCAGGATCTCTCGTCCTCCCAGGTACGGACGGAGCACCTCGGGAACCCGCACCGAACCGTCGGCCAGCTGGTGGTTCTCCAGGATCGCCACGATCGTGCGCGGTACGGCGCAGAGCGTGCCGTTCAGCGTCGCCAGCGGCTGCACCTTCTTGCCGTCACGCATACGGACCGAGAGCCGCCGGGCCTGGAAACTGTCGCAGTTCGACGCGGAGGTGAGCTCGCGGTACTTGCCCTGGGTCGGGATCCACGCCTCGCAGTCGTACTTGCGCGAGGCCGAGGCGCCGAGGTCGCCGGTGGCCACATCGATCACCTGGAAGGGCAGCTCAAGGCCGGTCAGCCACTGCTTCTCCCAGTCCAGCAGACGTTTGTGCTCGGCCTCTGCTTCCTCGGGAGCGACGTACGAGAACATCTCGACCTTGTCGAACTGGTGCACCCGGAAGATGCCCCGGGTGTCCTTGCCGTACGTGCCGGCCTCGCGGCGGAAGCACGGAGAGAACCCCGCGTACCGCAGCGGCAGCTTGTCGGCCTCGATGATCTCGTCCATGTGGTACGCGGCGAGCGGGACCTCGGAGGTGCCGACCAGGTAGTAGTCGTCCTTCTCCAGGTGGTACACGTTCTCCGAGGCCTGGCCGAGGAAACCCGTGCCCTCCATGGCGCGCGGGCGGACCAGCGCCGGGGTCAGCATCGGGATGAAGCCGGCCTCGGTGGCCTGCGCGATCGAGGCGTTGACCAGCGCGAGCTCGAGCAGCGCGCCGACACCCGTCAGGTAGTAGAAGCGCGAGCCCGACACCTTCGCGCCGCGCTCGACGTCGATGGCGCCCAGTGCCTCGCCGAGCTCCAGGTGGTCCTTGGGCGCGAAGCCCTCGGCGCCGAAGTCGCGGATCGTGCCGTGCGTCTCGAGGACGACGAAGTCCTCCTCGCCGCCGACCGGGACGTCCTCCTGGACGATGTTCCCGAGCCGGAGCAGCAGCTGCTTGGTCTCTTCGTCGGCCTCGTTCTGTGCGGCGTCGGCCGCCTTCACGTCGGCCTTCAGCTGCTCGGCCTTCTTCAGCAGCTCGGCGCGCTCTTCCGGACCGGCCTTGGGGATGAGCTTGCCGAGCGACTTCTGCTCGGAGCGCAGCTCGTCGAAGCTGAGGCCGGACGACCTGCGCCGCTCATCGGCGGCGAGCAGGGCGTCGACGAGGGCGACGTCCTCTCCACGGGCGCGCTGGGAGGCGCGAACACGGTCGGGGTCCTCACGGAGCAGGCGAAGGTCAATCACCCCACCAGGCTACCGGTGCGGACTCTCGCCGCCGCACTCGATATAGCCTTGCGTGTCCCTTTGTCCGAATTGCCACAATTTGGAAAGAGGCAGGCAAATCACCGGCGCAAGCGTCAATAAACAGGATGCTATTCCCCGAAATGGGGCACCGCGTGAGCGCCCGTATTGACCCGCTTTCCTTGCCCTGTCCGGGATTTGGACATCCCTTGTCCACAGGGATGCGGGTCTTCGCAAAGTTATCCACAGCCTGTGTGGGAGATCTGTGGACTACGGAAGTGATCGTTCCGAAAGCTGCGCGCGGGCCGAAGGATTCCCCACCCAAACCCACCTCACGCACTCATTCGGGTGGGAATTCCTCGCTCTAAAGGGTTGATCAATGGAATTGGAGTGACACGGACCAACCTGCCGCTCTGTGGAGGGAAGTGCGGCGAGTGAGCCGATATGTCGACCATGTCGTCCTCTGTTGTCGACTTGTCCCCAGGTCGAGAAGCGAGCCTGTGGATAACTTCTGTGGACAACGAAAATCTGCAGGTAGGACCGGCCCGGAAGCCGCCCACCAGCCGCCCGGTACCGCACTCGGCACCGGCCGCCGATCCTTCAGCGCCGACCGCGCCCGTACTGCGCCGACAGGCCGATGCGCCGATGCGCCGACCGCTCAGGACCGGCCGTCCTGGCAGCGCGCCAGCCAGTCCGACGCGGCCGTGAACTCGGCGTCCGACGTCCCCGCGCGCAGCGCCGACACGTCCTCCACCGCCACACCCGCCCGCGGATACGAACCGAGGAACCGCACCTTCGGGCAGATCCGCTTCAGCCCCATCAGCGCTTCGCCCACCCGCCGGTCCGAAATATGGCCCTCGGCGTCCACCGCGAAGCAGTAGTTCCCGATGCCCGCTCCGGTCGGCCGGGACTGGATCAGCATCAGGTTGACCCCGCGCACGGCGAATTCCTGGAGCAGCTCCAGCAGTGCACCCGGGTGGTCGTCGCCCAGCCAGATGACCACCGAGGTCTTGTCCGCGCCGGTCGGCGACGCGGGCCTGGCGGGCCGGCCCACCAGTACGAAACGCGTCTCGGCGTTCTCCGCGTCATGAATCTCTTTGACCAGCGGCTCGAGCCCGTACGTCGCGGCCGCGAACTCGCCCGCGAAGGCTGCGTCGTACCGTCCCTCCTGCACCAGCCGCGCTCCGTCCGCGTTCGACGCGGCCGACTCCCACAGTGCGCCCGGCAGATTCGCCCGCAGCCAGTTGCGCACCTGCGGCTGGGCGACCGGATGACCGGTCACCGTCTTCACATCGGAGAGCTTGGTGCCCGGCCGCACCAGCAGCGCGAAGGCGATCGGCAGCAGCACCTCGCGGTAGATCATCAGCGGCTGCCCGGAGGCCAGCTCGTCGAGGGTCGCGGTGACGCCACCCTCCACGGAGTTCTCGATCGGTACGAGGGCGGCCGCGGCATCCCCGTTCCGTACGGCATCCAGAGCCGCGGGCACGGACAGCATCGGGACGAGCTCGCGGGTGGCTGCCTCGGGAAGCGTGCGCAGGGCGGCTTCGGTGAAGGTGCCCTCGGGACCGAGATACGTGTAGCGCATGGCCGACATACAGTCACCCTAATGGGCTCGCGATCCGAAGGGCCCGCGATCCTTACGACTCCAGAAGCCGCTGGCCCACGTACTCGCCGGCCCGTGCACCGCCGGGCACCGCGAACAGCCCGCTCGCCTCGTGCCGGATGAACGCCGACAGCGCGTCGCCCCGGTCGAGCTTGCGCTGCACCGGTACGAAGCCGCGCAGCGGATCGGCCTGCCAGCAGATGAAGAGCAGCCCCGCGTCCGGCGTCCCGTCCGCGCCGATGCCGTCGTGGAAGGAGAAGGGCCGACGCAGCATCGCCGCACCGCCGTTCTGCTCCGGAGCCGAGATCCGTGCGTGGGCGTTGTCCGGAATGACCAGCTTCCCGTCGGGTCGCGTCTTCTCGAGCGCGAGCTCGGTCGTTTCGGTTCCGCCGGTCAGAGGGGCGCCATCGGACTTGCGCCGTCCGATGACCAGCTCCTGTTTCTTCAGCGAGAGCTGCTCCCAGTCGTCCAGCAGCATCCGGATGCGTCGTACGACGGCGTACGAGCCTCCCGCCAGCCAGTCGTACTTTGTCCCGGACGTCTCGGACGGCACGAAGATCCGCTTGTCGAAGTCGGCCTCGGAGGGTTTCGGATTACGCGTTCCGTCGAGCTGGCCCATCAGATTGCGTGCGGTCATCGGCTTCCCGGTCGCGCCCGGCGAGCGGTTGAAGCCGTTCATCTGCCAGCGCACCCGGGCCGCGTCCCCGGCCGCCTTCTGGATCGCGCGCAGTGCGTGGAAGGCGACCAGCGCGTCGTTCGCGCCGATCTGCACCCACAGATCGCCGTTGGACCGCTTGGCGTCCAACTGGTCGGAGGAGAAGGCGGGCAGCGGATCCAGTTCCGGCGGCCGTTGCGCCACCAGCGCCGCACGGTCGAAGAAGGTGCGACCGAAGCCGAACGTCACGGTCAGCGAAGAGGGCCCCGCGTCCAGCGCGACGCCGGTGTCGCCGTCGCCGGTCGCCCTGCCCCCCATCAGCTCGCTCGCGAGCGCGGACCAGCGGCGCATCAGTGCCGCCGCCTCCTTGCGGCCCGCGCCCGGCGCCAGGTCGAAGGCGATCAGATGGCCGCACGCCTGCAGGGGCGTGGTGATACCCGCCTGATGCTCGCCGTGGAAGGCGATACCGGTCGCGCCGACGCTGGTCAGCGCGGTCGGGGTGTCGCCGGACGCGCCGGCGTACGTGGCGGCGCCACCCGCGGCGCCCAGCACAAGACCGGTGGCACCGGCCGCGCCCACGGTGCCGAGGAGTCGCCGTCTGGAGATGTCGTTGTCGCGCACTGGGTCACTCACGGGTACGTCAGCCGATCTTGATGTTCTTGTCGATGGTCGTCTGGTCGATGTCGGAGCTCCGTACGGTCACCTGGACCTGCCAGTCGCCGGGCATCGGGATCTGGACCGCGGCCGTGCTCCAGTGTCCGGGAGTGATGCGGTCGGGGGTGATCGGCAGTGGACCGATCCGCTTGGCCTTGAGGTTGAAGGCGACCTTCACCTCGGGCACGTCCAGCGGCTTTCCGTCCGGCCGGGCGATCCAGACATGCATCTCGTTGGCGCCGGAGGTGGACGGATCGAAGGTGAGCCGTACCGTGCCCTTGCCGTTCTGGCCACCGGTGTCGAAGGGCATCTTGATCTCGGTCGGCTCCTGGGGCGTGGCGGCCGCCTGAGCGCTGCCGCCCTTGGCCGCCTCCTCTTCCGTACGGCCCGGTTCGGTGCTCGTCAGCACGGTGGTCACGGCCAGCAGGATCACCGCGATGCCTGCCTCGGCCAGTACGGAACGGCGCAGTCCGGAGCGCTCGTGATCGGCGTCCCTGTTCCGCTTCTTCTCCGCCGTCGCCACCGCCGCCTTCTGACGGGCGAGTTGAGCCGCCCGCTCAGGGTCGGCGGAGACCTTCGAGGTTTCCGAGACCACCGAGACGTCCGGGCCCTCTGCTTCCTCCGCTTCCTCGGCGTCCGCGCCCTCGGGGACGGTCGCCGGCTCCGGCTCGGCCTCGTCGGCCTCCGCTTCGGCCATCGGCGCCTCGCTGAGCTGCGCCGTCCACCGCCGTGAGATCCACGCGACGGCGACCATGACAACGACCAGCGCCACCTTGGCCAGCAGCAGTTGCCCGTACGCCGTCCCGGTCAGCGCCGACCAGGAGCCGACCTGCCGCCAGGACTGGTAGATCCCGGTCGCGGTGAGCACCATGACGCTGCCGAACGCGACTTTCGAGAAGTTCCGTACGGCCGCGCGCTCGATCGACGGCGCCCGGTAGAGGGCGGTCAGCAGTGCCGCGAGGCCGCCGAGCCAGGTCGCCACGGCCAGCAGATGCAGTACGTCCACGGGCATCGCGAGCCCCGGCTGGATACCGGTCGACGCGTGCTCCGACAGCGCCCAGGTTCCGGCGATCCCGGCCGCCACGACCGTGCCGCCGATGGCGAGACCGAAGCTCAGATCCTTCTTCTCGGTCTCGTCCTCCCGCTTCGCGTACGCGCCGAAGAGCACGGCGATGAACAGCGCGGCGGCCCCGAGCAGCATCAGCCGGGAGCTGAGCGCGGCCCCGGTCTTGGTCTGAAGGACGTCCCGCAGCCCGCCGAGGTCGAAGGTGTCCGCCAGTTTGCCGGAGCTCGTGTAGGGGTTGCGCAGCAGGAGCAGCGCGAGGGTAGCCGCGGTGAGCGTCACCCATCCCTGGACGACCAGGCGCTGCAGCGGCCTCACCGAAGCACCGCGCCGCCAGCAGATGAGGACGAAGGCCGCGCCGCCGGTGAGCAGCACGAAACCGGCGTACGAGGCGTAGCGCGCGATGTCGTAGAGGACTCCGACAACACCTCCGCCGGCCTCCTGGTCGGGCACGGCGGCGGTGGTCTCGGAGGGCGCTCCGATGGAGAAGGTGAAGGCCCCGGAGACCGGATGGCTGTCGGCGGAGACGGCCTGCCAGGCCACGGTGTATGTGCCCTTGGGCAGTCCGGGCAGCAGATCGACGCCGTACATGACCTTGCCGCCGGTGCCCAGGTCGCGGATTTTGGCCTGGTCGGCGCGTTTGCCGCTGGGTTCGAGGACCCGGATCGAGTCGTTCCCCATGGCGATCTGCTCGGAGAAGGTGAGCGTGACATTGCTGGGGGCGGTGGCGACCACCGCCCCGTCCTTCGGGTTGCTCCCGGTCAGCGCGGCGTGGGCCGACGCGGGGTTCGCGCCGGCCAGGAGCGCGCCGATGAGCACAGTCGCGGCGAGCAGCAGCCGGACCGGTGAAGGGCCGAAGCGCGGGGCGGTGGCTGTCATGGCGTGATCAGTCCCTCAGTGCTCAGTGCTCGTCGGGTTGTAGGTGGGCTCCTTCACGGGAAGTTCGACCTCGATCGGGCCGGACTTTTCGAAGCGCAGTTCCACGGTGACCTTCTCGCCTTGTTTCGGCTTCTGCTTGAGCTTCATGAACATGATGTGGTTCCCACCGCGTTCGAGATCGAGTTCGCCGTCCGCCGGTATGTCGAAGGCCTTCACCTCCTGCATCCTCTGGTTCTTCGACTCATGGATCGTGATGTCGTCGGAGAGGTCGCTGGTGACGGAGGTGAGCTTGTCGGCCGTGCCCCCGCTGTTGCGCACCGTCAGAAACCCGGCCGCCATGTCGTCGTCGACGGGCTGCGGCATGAAGGCGCCCTTGACCTTCAACTCGGGCTCGCTGTCGGACGAGCAGCCCGCGAGTGCCAGCCCCGCGCTCAGGGCTATGACAGCGGCGAGGGCCGAACGGCGGCTCACGGGTTCTCTCCACGGATGATCTTCGGCAGATCCTTGGCGTATTCGTCCGCCGTGGTGTCCTGGCTGTACAGGACGTAGCCCGCGTCGGTCTTCGGGGAGAACGCGATGACCTGCGCGCCGTGCATGGAGACGACCGTGCCGTCCTTCTCCTTCTTCGGCGGGTCGATGCCGATGCCGATCTGGCGCGCGCCCGCCTGGATGGTCGGGAAGTCGCCGGTGAGACCGGTGAAGGACGGATCGCCCGCGCTCGGCAGCCACTTGGCGAGCTCGGCCGGGGTGTCGCGCTCCGGATCGGTGGTGACAAAGACGACCTGGAGCCTTTCCTGGTCGGCCTTGGTCAGCTTCTTCCTGGCGATGGCGATATTGCTCATCGTCAGGGGGCAGACGTCGGGGCAGTGTGTGTAGCCGAAGTAGATCAGCGTCGGCTTGCCCTTGGTCTGCTCGCGCAGGTCGTATTTCTTGCCGTGGGTGTCCGTCAGGACGAGGTTCGGCTTGGTGTAGGGCTGGTCGAGCAGGGTCGCGGGGCGGTTCGCCTCGGCGGAGACATCGGCGACGGGGCTGTTGGCGGAGCCGTCTCCGCCTCCGCAGGCGGACAGGGTGAGCCCGGCGGCCACGACGAGCGTGGCCGCGAGCACAGTCTTCTTACGCATGGAGAAGTGTCCCAAATGTGATGGACGAAGCGTCGGGCGGCGCATCAGGAAGTGCGGCGGCGTCCGGCCAGGACGCCGAAGGCAACACCCGCGACACCGACGAGGATGCCGACGATGCCCAGGATGCGGGCAGTGGTGTCGCTGCTGCT
This sequence comes from Streptomyces sp. NPDC002926, assembly GCF_053591755.1. NCBI lineage: Bacteria > Bacillati > Actinomycetota > Actinomycetes > Kitasatosporales > Streptomycetaceae > Streptomyces > Streptomyces sp. NPDC002926. Next base: position 165,441 of record NZ_JBSFUK010000002.1, on the reverse strand, counting down.
GTCCGACGCCTCCTCGGACTTCGCGTCCTCGTCATGACCGGCGTTCTTGCCGTCCTTCGCGGACGCGTCCTTCGCCCCGCCGCCGTGCTCGTCCCCGGTGGCGGCCGACAGCTTCAGGACGGGCGCGGGCGACTCGGGCTCCGCGGCACCCTCCTTCGTCTCCTCGATCCACCGCACGACCTCCTTGTTGTCGTACGTCTGGAGGGCCTTGAACACCAACTGGTCGGCGTCCTCGGGAAGCTTGCCGAGAGAGAGCGGGAACTGCTGGAACTGGCCGGGCGCGATCTTGGAGCCGTCCGCGGTCCAGGTGACCTTGGAGACAGCCTCGGTGATCTGCTTGCCGTGCACCTGGAGCGGCTTGGCCAGCTTGGACTTGGTGACCTCGACCTTCCAGCCGGGCACAGGCTGCGGCATCACGGACGACAGCGGGTGCTCGGTGGGGAGGCTGACCTCGAGCTTGACGGTCGAGGCGTTGTCGCGCTCGTTGGGGACCTTGAAGTTGACCGTCGCGTAGCCGCCCTTGGCGGCCTCGCCCTGCGGCTGCACGCTGACGTGCGCGAAGGCCGTGCCGGAGAGCAGCAGGACGGAGGAGGCGGCGACGCCGGTCGCGAGCGCGATACGGGAAACGTTCATGGCAGAAGACACTCCGGATCAGGAGAGGCGAGTGAGTGAGGCGCAAACGGGTGCGCGGGCAACCGCGACACCACTCGCGTCGAGTGGGCCGCGTCAGGCTGCGAGAGCGAGGCGGGGGGGAGGCCCGCGCCTGATCACCGTGTGCTGGAGTGCCTCGTCGGCGGGTCGCGGAGGCGGTCCTGACGACGGCCGGGGAGCACGCGGATCCGCCGCGGGCGTCTCCTGGAGGCCGGCACGCAGCGCCCGCAGGAGAACGAGCGCGGCACGCAGTGAACGGAGCCACGCCGCCTGAGCGAGCTCATGCGCCGAGTCGGCAGAGAGTTTGATCAGCCGCAGCAGCGCCAGATCTCCGCGCCGCAGCAGCCAGCCGGTCGCGAGCGCGGCCAGCAGATGCCCCAGGATCATGGGGAGGGTCGGCAGCAACTCGGGCGATGCGGCGGTGGTCTGCGCCATGTGGACGTGGGCGCTGTGCCCCGCCGGGGCGATGCCCGCATTGGTGACGATCCGGCGGGCGTCGGTGGGGCTCAGGGACGATGCGCCCGCCCCGCACATCAGCTTCGCGGCCATCCTGATCAGCGCGTCGTCGGCCGTCGGTGCCAGCCGCAGCCGATGCTGCTGCCCGAGACCGAACAGGGTGTGCAGAGCGAGCTGTCCGACGGTCAGTGCGACGGCGATGGACGGTAGTGCGCGCGTCCGTCCGGCGAACGGCGCGACCAGCGCGAACACCGCCATGAAGCCGAGCGCCAGGGTCCACCAGGGGAGGGCCGTGCAGGAGGCCAGCGCATGTCCCGTCGCGGACAGCACAACACAGACCGCGGTGAACACCGCGGCCCTCAGCAGCCGTAGACCGGCTCCGGCGCGTGCGACGGGGATGGGCGACATGGCCGGGCCATCATCGCACTGCGGTGGGATGGCCCATACGGCAGGTCCGGAAGATCCCCTTTGCTGACATACACCGGCGCGCTCGGAGGGCGCATCCGCCGAATGAGCGGAATCACGTCAACTGTGTGCTTACGGACCGCTTCTCGCGGCAATACGTATCGGTATGTCGAGGCACAGCCAGGAGGCTGGAGCATGAGCATCTGGTGGTCTCTCCACTTGAGGCGTGAAGCTGCGAGCGTTCCGCTCGCCCGTCGCCTGCTGCTCGGCACGATGGAGACCGCGGGGGTTGATCCTGACATTTCGTACGATCTATCAGTTGCGCTGAGCGAAGCCTGTGCCAACGCCGTCGAGCACGGCGGTGGCCAGGGGGCCGGCGAGGCCTCGGCGGCGTACCGGGTGACCGCCTATCTGGACGGCGAGACCTGCCGTATCGAAGTGGCCGATTCGGGTCCGGGCTTTCCGACGCGGCGCGGCGGGCAGTGCACATACGCCGTGTCGCCGGCCTCGCCGACCGCCGAGAGCGGCCGCGGGCTCTGTCTGATCGAGCAGCTCGCCGACCATGTCCACTTCCGCAATCGCCCGGGCCGGGGCGCGGTGGTCAGCTTCGACAAGATCCTCAAATGGCGGGAGGACGCGCTGCTCAAGGTGTCCTGAGCCGCGCGCCCTCCGAGGAATCCGCCGTTGGTCAGCCCTTGAGCGAGGCCATCCAGGCCTCGACCTCGTCGGCCTGCCGCGGGAGCGCCGCCGACAGGTTCCGGTTGCCGTCCTCGGTGACCAGGATGTCGTCCTCGATCCGGACGCCGATGCCGCGGTACTCCTCCGGCACCGTCAGATCGTCCGCCTGGAAGTAGAGACCGGGCTCCACCGTGAGGCACATGCCGGGCTCCAGTGTCCCGTCGACGTACGCCTCGGTGCGCGCGGCGGCGCAGTCGTGGACGTCCATGCCGAGCATGTGGCCGGTGCCGTGCAGCGTCCAGCGGCGCTGCAGACCCAGCTCGAGCACCCGCTCCACCGGGCCCTCGACCAGACCCCACTCGACGAGCTTCTCGGCGAGCACACGCTGGGAGGCGTCGTGGAAGTCGCGGTACTTTGCGCCCGGCTTCACCGCCGCGATGCCGGCCTCCTGCGACTCGTACACCGCGTCGTAGATCTTGCGCTGCAGTTCGTCGAAACGGCCGTTGATCGGCAGGGTGCGCGTGATGTCGGCGGTGTAGAGGGTGTGGGTCTCCACGCCGGCGTCCAGCAGCAGCAGCTCGCCGGAGCGGACCGGGCCGTCGTTGCGCACCCAGTGCAGGGTGGTGGCGTGCGGGCCCGCCGCGCAGATCGAGCCGTAGCCGATGTCGTTGCCCTCGACGCGGGCGCGCAGGAAGAAGGTGCCCTCGATATAGCGCTCGCTGGTCGCCTCGGCCTTGTCCAGGACCTTGACGACGTCCTCGAATCCGCGAGCGGTGGAGTCGCACGCCTTCTGCAGCTCGCCGATCTCGAACTCGTCCTTCACGGCACGCGCCTCGGAGAGACAGACGCGCAGCTCTTCGTCGCGCTCCGCGGTGACCTTGTCGGTCAGCGCCTCCTCGATGCCGGCGTCGTGCCCGCGTACGGCGCGGACCGGGCCGGTGGCCTGGCGCAACTGCTCGGGGAGCTCGCGCACATCCTTGGCCGGGATGCCCAGCAGCTGCTCGGCCTCGGCGAGGGAGTGGCGGCGGCCGACCCACAGCTCACCCTGGCCGGAGAGCCAGAACTCGCCGTTCTCGCGGTTGGAGCGAGGCAGCAGATAAATGGTCGCCCGGTGCCCGTCGGCCTTCGGCTCGAGCACCAGGACGCCGTCCTCGGACTGGTCGCCGGTGAGGTAGGCGTACTCCGTGGAGGCGCGGAAGGCGTACTCGGTGTCATTGGAGCGGGTCTTCAGATTGCCCGCGGGGATCACCAGGCGCTCGCCGGGGAAGCGCGCCGAGAGCGCGGCACGGCGGGCGGCGGTGTGCGAGGCCTGCGCGATGGGCTCCAAATCGCGCAGCTCGGTGTCGGCCCAGCCGGTCGTCATGTTCTCGGCGAGCTCGTCGGACACGCCCGGGTACAGGCCGTTCTTGCGCTGCTTGATCGGCTGCTCTTCTTCTTCCGGGGTCTCCGGGATGAGCTCCTCGGCCACGTCTGCCTCCTCGATACGACACTGGACCGCCCTCCATCGTATGTGCGACGGGAAGACGGCCCTGAGCCCTGTGGAAAACGTGCGAGAAATCAGTCAAAACGGGCGGCGAGCACTACCACGTCCTCACCGATCTCGGCCTCGTCGAGCCCGTCGGGCAGCACCGTGCGCAGCACATGATCGGCGATCGCCCCCGGATCGTCGCGGGCGGACTTCGGCACGCTCACGGCCGCCGCGTGCAGCCGCGCGAACGCCCGGTCCATGGGATCTCCGGTATGCCGCAGCAGCCCGTCCGTGTACAGCAGCACCGTTTCTCCGGGCTCGGGCGCGAGCTCCACGCTCGGAGCCTCCCAGCAGGCGAGCATCCCCAGTGGCGCCGACAGGGATGTCTCGACGAACTCGGTGCGCCGCTCGCCGACCACCAGGGGCGGGGTGTGCCCGGCCCCGGCCAGCACGATCTTTCCGCGGGCAGGCTCGGCGTAGGCGAAGAGTGCGGTGGCGGTGCGCGCAGGTTCGGTCAGCCGCAGCAGCAGTTCCAGATCGGAGAGCACGGCGACGGGATCCTCGCCCTCCATCACGGCGTACGCCCGCAGGGAGGCGCGCAGCCGCCCCATCGCCGCCAGCGCACTCGGCCCCGAGCCACTGACCGATCCGACGGCCAGCCCCAGCGCGCCCTCGGGCAGCGGCAGCGCGTCGTACCAGTCGCCGCCGCCGTGCGGTCCTGTGCGGTGCCGGGCGGCGAGCTGGACGCCGGGCACCCGGGGCAGCCGGCTGGGAAGCAGCTCCTCGGCAACGGTCTCCACCGTGGCGCGGGCGTGCTCCAGCTCGAGGAGACGGTCCAGATGCTCCGTGGCGTACCGCATGTAGAGGCCGACGAGATGGCACTGGCGCTCCACCGGGGCGGCCGGCTCGTCGTACATCCAGACGGCCGCGCCGAGCGTCCCGGCCGCCCGGGAGGCGAGTGGCACGGTGTAGCTGGCGGCATATCCGAGGCGGACGGCGACCTCACGGTGCCGGGGGTCGAGTGTCTCGTCGCCGAGGAGGTCGGCGTTGGCTACGGCCTCCGGCGGCCCCGCGGGCCCTGGATGGCCGCCGGGGGGTCTGCCGTCCAGGATCCGGCCGTATGCGGTGACGCCACGCGGCACTGTCTCGAGATGGCCGAGCTCGGCATGGGTGAACCCGAGGCCCTTGGTAAGGGCGGGGCTGCTTTCCGACTCGAAACATTCGGCCCGTGAGGCCGGGTGCGACGGTTCCAGGACGATCAAGCCGCGGCGGGCGCCGACCAGGGCGGCCCCGGCGCGCAGCAGTTCATGGAGGGCATCGTCGAGCGAACCGGTCCTGGCCAGGCGCTCGGTCAGTTCGTGGAGGGTGGTCAGATCGGAGACCCAGCCGGCCAGCCGGTCCTGAATCACCGCTCCGGGAGGAGCCGGTGCCGGCGGGAGGGCGGGCAGCGGCGAAGCAGTGTGCGCCGGTGCGGGAACCGCTGAATCGATTCCAGCCACTTTCGGCAGGTGAGGGGCGCTCATGGCAGCCGGCTTTCCGACTGGTGCGTTTCGCTCAATAGCATCGCAAACCCCCATGTCATTCTGCGCCGCTATCAATGCATCCACATGTACACGCACAAGTAAGGGGATGTCCAGCATTGCACCAGTGGGATTGGTGGTGTCTACGAGACCGTTAACTTGGCTGAAAAATGCACCCGATGGCGGTCTATTGGGGTCGACTGAGGTCGTTCGGCAGAGCGTCATTCCAAGCGTGATGGGTACGTAAACGGTGATGGCCAGGGGCAGTTGGGACCGCCCCGGAACCTGGCGGCGGGCCCGGGCGTCCTAACGCCCGTAGGCCGCGCCCCATCCCCGAGTGGCGGGGAAAAGTTACAGCGGGACTACAAGCGCCAGGCGCGCGCCACCCCTCGCCACGCGTTTAATGGACTACAGCCCACGTTCGGCCCCCGGGCGGCGATCCTGCCGCAGGCGAAGCGGGGGGTCGCCCATGCCACCGGCAAGGGGCGGTGATGCGCCGTCTTATACGCACAGTGAAGAGCTGCACACATGGTGTGGTGTGGACCTCGGCGTTCAACGGAAAGGAACGAGCGCTCATGCGCGAGATCCTCGGAAGGCGACGCAGGCTCCGGTTCCGGCGCAAGAGGGGGCCTGTACAGCTCGAAGCGGCGCTCACCTGCGCCGCCGACTGGCAATGGCCCGTACTCCCTGGTGTGGGACTGAAAGCGGGCGGTATCCGCGGTGACCGCGGGCGCGGCTGCGCCTGCCCCGACCCCGAGTGCGTCGTACCCGGCGCGCACCCCTTCGACCCAGGAATCCTGGCCGCGACGACCGACGAGCGGATGGTGCGCTGGTGGTGGACCAACCGGCCCACCGCCCCGATCATGCTGGCCACGGGCGGCCTCGCGCCGTGCGCGGTGAGCCTGCCGGCCGTCGCCGGGGCGCTCGCGCTCTCGGCGCTCGACCGGATGGGCATGCGGCTGGGACCAGTTGTCGCGACGCCGACCCGCTGGTCGCTGCTGGTCGCCCCGTACACCCTTGAACAGCTCGGCGAACTGCTCTTCGTCAAGGACTGCGTGCCCAGTTCGCTGCGCTTCCACGGTGAGGGCGGCTATCTGGTGCTGCCGCCCTCGGTGACGGGGACGGGGCAGGTGCGCTGGGAGCGGGCGCCGCTGCCGGGATCCGCGGCTCCCTGGCTGCCGGATGTGGAGGCGGTGGTGGACGCGCTGGTCGAGGCGAGCACCAGTGCACCGGACGGCGGCAGCCGGCTCGCCTACTGAGCTCGAGCGAGGGCTCGAGTGCTCACGGTCCTGCGCTGCCACACGTACGGGTAAGAGCTGGACCGAGTTGTACCGGAATTGGGCGCGCGGCTACCCGCGCGCCCGTATTCCGTCGATATTTTCGGCCCGGTGCCGGGAATTCCCGCGCAATCGGCGGGAATCTCCGCATGACCGGGCCCGTCCCGTCCTGGTGTTCACTGCGTTGCGCCGCCGGCCGCGTCCGCGGGACAGACCGACGGCCGCCGGCCGGGAATCGGCACCTCGCTCGCGGACGGCGCAAAGCGCAGGACGAGACCGAAGAGGGGGCCGGAGACGGGGCCTGGACCGGGCCGCGGACGGGGCCGAAAACAGCGCCCTGGCCGACGCTGCTGTCCATTGCCGAGGTGTCCGGTGCGACCGGGGCGACTCCGCCGGGCAGGGCCCGGGGGATGTGGGCCGGAACTCGTCTCCCAGGACGGGGCCGAGGCGCCGACCTGCGTGCCGACCGAGGGGCGCGACACCTGGGCACATACCTGCTACCGCAATGCGCCCGGACCTGGAATTGAGTTCCGTACTCAGCCCGGCGGGGCTCCGGCGGGCGCACGCAGCAGACCGAACTGCGCGATCGGGGCGGATGGCGCGCCGGATGCCTGCGAGATGTCCCGTGAGGCCTCTCACGGCCCTGTCGAGGGCTATTTCCGCAGTCGCGGAGTTCGCAACTGCGGACGGTACGGGAGAAGAGCCCTCGCTGCCGCGGTCCGGGAGCAACTCCGGTGTTCCCGCGAGTCGTTGACGGAACGAACCGTTCCGCGGAAATGGAAGCGCCCGGTCGCTGGCGACGGGGGATGCACCAGCGACCGGGCTTCTAGAACCGTAACAAGAGATCGGCAGTTCGCAAATTCGATCTCGGGTATTCGGACAGGGATTTACCTGCCCATAGGGCGAGTTGTGACTGGAGTCACCTATCGGTCGACAGAAACCATCACTCTCAGCTCAGGGTGACCTGGCGGTTGGTGAGCCCGCCACGCGACCGGCGCTCCTCCGCGGTCAGCGGAGCGTCGGTCGCGAGAGCCTTTGTGAGCCGCTCCGCGAACTCCGCCGCGGGCTTCTCGCACTCCTCGGCGCTCATCCCGGTCGGCAGGTCCCAGACCGGGACCATCAGCCCGTGTGCGCGGAAGGAGCCGACCAGCCGGGTGTCATCGCCGAGCGAGGACGTACCGGCGGTGTGCAGCCGGGCGAGCGCGTCGAGGAGCTGCTCCTCGGGGTGCGGCATGACCCAGCGGAGGTGGTTCTTCTCCGGAGTCTCGCACCAGTACGCCGCGTCCACACCGGTGAGCTTCACGGTCGGGATCGCCGCGGCGTTGGCGCGCTCCAGGGAGGCGGCCACCTCCGGGGACGCGCTCTCCGCGGAGTCCGGGACCCAGAACTCGAAGCCGGAGTGGACGGTCGGTTCGAAGCCGGCACTCTCGTCGAGGAGATCCTGCAGCCGCGGTCCTTCGGCGGCCACGCGCTGCGCGGCGACCGGGGTGCCGGGCTCGGCGGTCAGCGCCCGCTGCAGGGTGTCGGCGAGATGGCGGCTGAGGTCGCCGGACGAGGTGTCGTTCTGCAGGCCGAGCAGTACGGAGCCGTCGTCGCGGCGCAGTGCCGGCCACGCCATCGGCAGTACGGTCGCCAGGGTCACCGACGGCACGCCCTCGGGCAGTCCGCCCTTGAGGGTCAGTGTGGCGGTCGCGGCGGGCACCAGCTCCCGCAGAGCCACCCAGTCGCACTCTCCGGCCAGACCGCCGAAGGGGCGCTGGACCAGCTCGGTCACGGCGTGCGCGGCGGCCCGGCCGTGACAGGCCTTGTAGCGGCGGCCCGATCCGCATGGGCAGGGCTCACGGGCCCCGACGACCGGAACCTCGCCGTTGGTCACCTGGGGCCTGGCGGCCTTGGTCTGGGGGCGCTTCTTGGCCATGGTGTGGCTCTCTCCCGACTGCGGTGGTGCTGTCTCGGGCGCGAGCCTAGCCGTCCGTCGCCTTCCCAGGGGTGCGGCGGCCCCATGGCGGTCGGTCCCGTTTCAGTCGAGATCGTCGTACGACTCCCCGAAGTCGAAGCTAGGGCCTGCGACGCGCGTAGCGAAATCCTCGCGCCGGTGACCTTCGGTGACAATCACCCACACGGTGACCTCACCGGTCGTGCTGTCGCGGACACCCCAGTCCTGAGCCAGCGCACTGATGATGTTGAGCCCACGGCCGCCGCGGGCGGTGACCGAGGGCGTGGCCGGAACCGGTCGGGTCGGACCGCCTCCGTCCGTCACTTCGACCGTCAGCCGGCCTGCTCTGTCCATGCGCCACGCGGCGCGGACATCACCGTCGCCCACCTCCGCGTGCCCCAGTGGCCTGCCGTGCCGGCAGGCATTGCTGAGCAATTCGGAAAGGATCAATACTGCATCGTCGAGGACCGTCTCCGACACCCCGCTGCGGCTCAACTGCTCGCGCATCCGGTGTCGTGCCTCACCCACGCCCGCAGGACCATGGGGTACGGCCATGCTCGACGACGTGGGCACCTCCTGTGCCACCACAAACGCCACCCCCGAGACCTCCTTTGCCCCACGCCACGGTGTGAATGCCCCAATGGACTGGACCGGAAACCGGCCAAGACGGGACCAGTGACGCACTCGTAACGATCGAATGCGGACCGAACGCGCCGGTGCACTCCCTGTAATCGCGGCTACAGGCGGCCCAGCTGGGACAGCACCTGTTTGGGGCGATTGGTGATGATTGCCTCCACGCCGAGGCGGGCACATAGCTCTACATCCTCCGGCTCGTTGACCGTCCAGACGTGGACGCGGTGGCCCGCCCGGTGCAGCCGGGCGATGTAGCCGGGATGGCTGCGGACGATCCGGATGCCGGGTCCCGCGATCCGCGCGCCGGCGGGCAGCCGTCCGTCGCGCAGCCGCGGTGACACGAATTGCATCAGATAGACGGTGGGGATGTTCGGCGAGGCCGCGGCTACCCGGTGCAGGGAGCGGGCCGAGAAGCTCATGATCCGTACGGGCGAATCATCCGCCGTCGAGGGCTCCGCCAGGCCGAACCGCCCGAGCAGGTGGAGCAGCCGCTCCTCCACCTGGCCCGCCCAGCGGGTCGGGTGTTTTGTCTCGATGGCCAGTTCGATACGGCGGCCGGAATCGGCCACCAGCTCGAGCAGCCGCTCGAGGGTGAGTACGGAGGTGAGTGAGGGGTCTCCCCAGTCCGGGCTCTCCGCGGCGTCCTCGTGGCCCTTCCAGGTGCCGAAGTCGAGGGCGGCGAGATCCGCGAGCTCCAGGGCCGATACGGCCCCGCGGCCGTTGGAGGTCCGGTTGACGCGGCGGTCGTGGACGCAGACGAGGTGGCCGTCGGCGGTGAGGCGTACATCGCACTCGAGGGCGTCGGCGCCGTCCTCGATCGCCTTTCTGTACGCGGCCAGCGTGTGCTCGGGGGCGTCTTCGGAGGCGCCTCGGTGGGCGACGACCTGGATGTTGTGCTGTCGTGCTTGAGTCACCGCGTCATGGTGTCACCGTGGTGGGGTAGGTGCGTGCGGGGAGCCGATGTCCGTCCGGCAACTGCCGTGCGGTGGGCCGGTCGCGGCCCCCGCTCGACGAGCACGTCCGGCGAGCCTGAAGATGCGTCCGTTTTGTCGGACGTAAAGGATTGCGGGCATACGCACAGGTCCTGCTTACAGTGGCCTGACGCGCTCTGGGAAAAGCTGACTGCAGACACCTGCACAGCGGAATGCATGCCCAAGACTGACGTGGAACCTGAGGAGAAAGAGCTGTGAGCACCGAGAACGAGGGCAACGAGGGCACTGGGGTTCCGGCCGCCCCGTCCGTACCTCCTGTGCCGGCCGTCGCTCCCGAGGGCACGCCTGCGTCCGCTCCGGGAACCGAGACACACGGTGCATACGGCGAGCGCCCCGCCCACGCCTCACACGGTGAGGCCCATGAGCGGGCAGCGGCAGCGGCAGAGCGGCCCGGGCACTCCCCCCAGCCCGAGCCTGCCACCGCGCCGCTGCCCGGACCCGTACCTGCTGCCGCGTCGGCGGAGGCGCCCGGAGATGCGCCTGCCGGTGCGCGGCAGCCGGGAGCCGGATGGCCGCCCCCGCCCGCCCTCCCCTCCTACGGGGGCGGCGGCCACGGTGGGCCCGTCTGGGGAGCGCCGGCCCAGGTGCCGGAGCCTGGGCGCAAACGTTCCGGCGGACTGTTCGCCGCGGTGCTCGTCGCCGCACTCGTCGCGGGCGGGGTCGGTGGCGGCATCGGCTACTGGGCCGCCGAGCACAACGACGACGCGACAGGCTCGACCACGGTCGCCGCGGCCGAGGCCCCCAAGGACTTCAAGCGGGAGCCCGGCACGGTCGCCGCGGTCGCGGGCAAGGCGCTGCCGAGCGTGGTCACGATCGAGGCGAAGTCGGGCGGCGGCGGTACGGGTGCCAGTGGCGAGAGCGAAGGCGGTACGGGTACCGGCTTCGTCTACGACAAGGAAGGCCACATCCTCACCAACAATCACGTGGTGGCCACGGCGGCCGACGGCGGCACGCTGTCCGCGATCTTCTCCAACGGCAAGAAGTACGACGCCGAGGTGGTGGGCCGGGCCCAGGGTTACGACGTCGCCGTACTGAAACTGAAGAACGCCCCCTCCGGACTGGCCCCGCTGGCCCTCGGCAACTCCGAGAGGGTCGCGGTCGGCGACTCGACCATCGCGATCGGAGCGCCCTTCGGGCTGTCGAACACCGTCACCACCGGCATCATCAGCGCGAAGAACCGGCCTGTCGCCTCGGGTGACGGCTCCAGCGGCAAGAACTCATACATGAGCGCGCTGCAGACCGACGCGTCGATCAACCCCGGCAACTCCGGCGGACCGCTGCTGGACGCGGGCGGCGCGGTGATCGGCATCAACTCCGCGATCCAGTCGGCGGGAAGCGGCCCAGGCCAGACGCAGGCCGGTTCGATCGGCCTCGGCTTCGCCATCCCGATCAACCAGGCGAAGAACGTCGCCGAGCAGCTGATCAGGACGGGCAAGCCGGTGTACCCGGTGATCGGCGCCACGGTCGACATGACGGTCAAGGACTCGGGCGCCAAGATCGCCTCCGAAGGTGCGGGCGGCACGGCCGCGGTGATCTCGAACGGACCTGCGGCGAAGGCCGGCCTCAAGGCGGGCGACATCATCACCAAGTTCAACGGCAAGCCGATCGACAGTGGCCCGACCCTGATCAGCGAGATCTGGAACCACAAGCCGGGCGACAAGGTGACGCTCACGTTCCAGCGCGACGGCAAGGAGAGGACGGCGGACCTCGTTCTGGGCGAACGCAAGGGCGACAGCTGACGCCCGGCCCGCCGGCTCCGGGTGCCCGTACTGCTGTCCGCTCCGCCCGTGCCGAAGAACGATGCTGCGACGCGTGACGCGGGCCCGGTAGTCTGTAGCCCGCTCCGCCGCAGGCGGCCGGGGCGTGGGTGGGTTGCCCGAGCGGCCTAAGGGAACGGTCTTGAAAACCGTCGTGGCAGCGATGTCACCGTGGGTTCAAATCCCACACCCACCGCAGGTGAACGGCCCCTGACCAGGTAACTCGGTCAGGGGCCGTTCTCGTGAGCGTTGTCCGCTAGCGACCGCTGTTCCCCGCTGTTTCCCGACCGAACGGGCACGCGAAGGGCACGGTCACCTTTTGAGTCGCCGCTTCGTCGGGCACGTCGTGGGCACGCAGCGGTGGTTAGCTCGTGGTTGCCTTTTCTAAGGGTCGGTACGATCATCGCCGAATGTGGAAAGAGTTGATCACGCGGCACGCCGCAGGGGGTGAGGTCGAGTTCACCGCTCCGGCCACGGATGACGCGTTGAGCGAGGCTGCGAAAGCCCTTGGGCACCCGCTGCCGGACGAGCTGGCCTCGGTGCTGCGGGAGAGCAACGGCGTCGTTGGCGAGTACGGCTATCACCTGGTTTCGCCGCTCGAAACGATCGTCCAGAGGAACCTGGAGCTTCGGAGCTCCTTCTCTGAGCTGTACATGGCCTTCGATCAACTGCTCTTCTTCTCGGACATCCCTGGCAATGGTGATTTGTTCGGGATAGTTCTTGTACCGGGGCAATTTGAACAAGTGTTCATCTGGGCTCATGAGACCGATAGCCGCAGGTGGGTAGCCTCTTCGATCGCCGATTTCGTGGCGCGATGGCTTAGCGGAGTGATTGAGGAGCAGCTCGACTGTTAGGCCCAGCGCCAGTGCAGGCCGCGCGCGACCTCGGTTCGTCTGGCCGCACCTGCAGAGCTGAGGTCGGCGGAACGGCTTTGGCCGGTGTCCTGCCCGGTTTGGGGTCGTGCATGATCAGGGGGCCGTACGCTTGCCGGCTACTCGGGCAGGTTTCACCCCTGCCCGCAATGTGTCCGAGTGGCCCCCTGGTCTTGCTCGACGCGGGACCCGAACCGGGGAGTGTGGGTAAAGCCGTGGAGCCGTCCGTCCCCACCCCCGGCCTGGTTCTTTTCGCCCCCCTTGTGGGCGCGGGCGGGCGACGACGTGCGGCCCCGGTGGCGTAGACATGGAGGGGCAAGCGCGGCGGCGTCCGGCCGGCGCCGCCGCACTCCGTGCGGCACCTCTGACCTCGTGTCAGACAGCATCGCTGTTCAGGAGGCCGGGAATGCAGACGCCTCAAGCGTCAACTGTGGTGTTCTCTCGAGCTTCCGCCGCTGTTCCGATGTGCTGGTGCCCTGGTGTCTTTTGAAGCTTTCTGGGGCCACTCGGGCTCATGGCGGGCATGGGGATGGAGCCTGGCCCGTGGTGGCTGTGCTGCGTGACGGCGGCTGGGCTGGCAGTGATCCGGCTCGCTGCCCGAACGCCGGTCGGGCAGCGAGCGCAGCGAGCACTTGATGAGGTAGAGAAACCTGTAACAGTCCCTCTGGATGAGGTAGAGAAACCTGTAACAGTCCCTCTGGAACTGGCTAGTTCAGGTCGTACTCCGCCGTGAGCTGGCGTCCCGCCCCCATGAAGTCGGTGGCGTACTCCGTCACAGAACCGTGCTGGTCCCAGTAGTAGTTGCTCATGGTCAGGGCAAGAGTGCCCGCCTCGACATCGAGCAGGGCGGCTGCGTCTTCGGGCACAGGCTGCACGCACACCACGTCACGCCTCCGCACGGCACGCCGCCCGGTCCGGTCCTCGATCAGACCGAACGTCATCTTCGGCAGCTTCTCCGGCACGGCCAGCTCGGGGGCGCTCTCGGCCAGTTCACCCGGCAGCCACGACGTGGACAGGGTGATCACACCCTCGTCGTCCAGGTATCGCCGCTGGCGACGGACGACCTGTGCGCCCTCGTCCAGCCCGAGAGCCTCGGCGACATTGGCCGGCGCGGGAACCAGACCAGCGCTCACGATCTCAACGCGCTCGCCGGGGCGGAAGCCGCTACCCGTCGCCCGCTGGAGCTGGAGGCGGTCCGAGCCACTCGTCAGCTTCCGTCCGAGGTCCACGAATGTGCCCTGCGTCGAGGACCGCACGTATCCCTCGGCCTGGAGCTGCTTCACGCCCTTCGCTGCCGTGGCGGTGGCTACGCCCCACTCTTCGGCGATCTCAGCGATGGACGGCAGCTTGGTGTCCTGTGGCAGGGCACCGTCGACGATCTGCTGTCGGAAGTGATCCGCGATCTGCATGAACGGCGGCGCGGCCCGTTGGACTCGCGGTGTCATTTCTCCTCCTTCGAGCTCGTCTACTAGCACACAGAGAAGAGTACCCCGCAAAGCCCTTGCCATCGCGTACTAGTGCACGTATATCTGGACGTGAGCTAGTACACGTTCGCCGGGGGCGACGGCCTACCGCCAAGCAGAATCGTCGCCCCCGGCTCCCTCGAAGGGAGCTTCCATCATGCCCGCAACGATGACCGCTAAGCACGCTGCCCTGTCCCCTGCCGCAGTGGCTGAACTGCCTGACGTGTCGTTGATCCTCGCGCTGTACGCCTCGGACTGGGTGAACGAGCGTCGGCCGGACCTGGCGAAGGCTGCCGCGTTCATGGTCGACGGCGCGAGCCGCTGGGGCCTGCACGAGATCATCGTTCGGACCTGCGACCTGGTGGCCTTCTGGAGCCACTGCGCCAGCGACACCGCCACGGCGGAGGTCTGGGCGGCGCACGAGGACCGGTTCGACAACTACCGGATCATTCACTGCTCGTTCCCGCAGCGGCAGTTGGCCACAGTCCGCCGCCATCTGGTCGCTATGGCCGCTGAGGCGGTGACTGCGTGACCAAGTCTGTTCTGTCTTCGGCGGCCGTGGCTGATACTGCGGCTGCCGTTGGCGTTGACCCCATGACCCTGGTCGACATGCTGCGGGTGGCGAACTCGCCTGGTTTCGAGCGCTGGCAGGAACAGGTCCGCCGGACCGGAGGTTGTGCCAACCCGATCCACCTGAGCGGCCATGTCCGGACCGTGGACAGGCAGACGGGGGAGTTCTTCGAGTACTCCACCAGCAGCGAACCGGGTGGGCGTCTGCGGATCGCCTGCGGCAACCGGCGCGCCTCGCGCTGCCCTTCCTGCGCCTGGACCTACGCGGGGGACACATACCACCTGATAATGGCTGGCCTGGTCGGCGGCAAGGGCGTCCCGGCGACGGTTGCCGAACGTCCCCGTGTCTTCGCGACCCTGACGGCTCCGTCCTTCGGCCCGGTCCACAACCGGCCCGCGTCCGGCCGCTGCCGCTGCGGCCTTGCCCACGAGGAGGACGATCACGCACTGGGCACGGCGCTCGATCCCGAGACGTACGACTACCCCGGGGCCGTGTTGTGGAACAACCACGCGGGAGCTCTGTGGCAGCGCTTCACCATCTACCTGCGCCGTGAGGTCGCTGCCCGCGCCGGACTGACTCAGGCTGCTCTGAAGGAAACGGCCCGGGTCTCGTTCGGGAAGGTCGCAGAGTTCCAGAAGCGCGGAGCGATCCACTTCCACGCCATCATCCGCATCGACGGACCGGACGGGCCCGACTCTCCGGCCCCGGCCTGGGCCACGGTGCAGCTCCTCGATGATGCGATCCGGGCTGCCGCGTTACGCGCCTCGGTTCCTGTCCGTGCCGCCGGGCCCTTCCCCGCCCGGACGCTTCGGTGGGGAACGCAGCTCGATGTGCAGCCCATCGGCGCACTCGACGACCAGGACGACATCACCGAACAAGCTGTCGGCGCGTACGTCGCCAAGTACGCCACCAAAGCGGCCGAGACGACAGGCACCCTTGACCGCCGCATCGGCGAACTGCGGGAACTGGAACTCCATCCCGAGCTGCCCGACCACACCCGGCGACTGATCGAAGCCTGCTGGGACCTGGACGCGGCCTATCCGGAACGGCTGCTCGCGCACTGGTCCCACATGCTCGGCTTCCGGGGCCACTTCTCCACCAAGTCGCCTCGCTACTCCACCACCCTCGGAGCCCTGCGCGGCGCACGGGCCGACTGGCGAGCTCGGCAAGAACGCCGGGAACGAGGACTGCCAGACCTCGACCAGGACGACGACACCACCGAGGACACCACGCTGGTGCTCGCGCACTGGGAGTACGCCGGACAGGGACACACCCCTGGCGAATCCTGGCTCGCTGCGTCCATCGCCCATGATCTCAAGCTCAACCGCGACACCGCCCGCGAAGCACTCGCAGACCTCGACGACCGCGGGGAGTGGTGACGATGGATCGTCTGCTGACCGTGCACCAAGTTGCAGAACTGCTCGGCACCACCGTGCGCTTCCCCCGTCGTCTTATCGAGGAACGCCGGATCACGTTCGTGAAGGTCGGGAGGCATGTCCGCATCCCCGAAAGTGCTCTCGTCGACTTCGTAGCGGCACACACTGTTGAACCGGTCTCTGTGCATCGAGCGGCATTGAGGAGGGTCGCCTGATGGCACGACGGCGCAAGGCACGCCGAGGATTCGGCCGAGTGCGCGAACTGCCCTCCGGCCGCTACCAGGCTCGGTACCCCGGTCCGGATGGAGTGCTCCGGCCTGCGGATCGGACATTCGGCACTACGACCGACGCTGATCTCTGGCTTGCCAAGAAGAGGGTCGAGATTGAAGACGGCCGGTGGCTTGATCCTGCGGAGGGTCAGACCTCGGTGCGGGTCTGGGCTGCTCGATGGCTAGCCGCTGTCGCTCCACAGCTCAAGCACAAGACGCAGGCGACGTACCAGTCACTCATCAATTCGAGGATCAATCCGGTACTCGGAGACCGAGAGCTGTCCAGTCTGCGGCCGATCACCGTTACCGAGTGGGTCGCGCAGATGAAGACCGAGGGGCTTAGCTCGTCCCGCATCCGCAACGCCTACCGAGTGCTGTCACAGATCATGGCGTCTGCCGTCGAGAACGGGCTGATCGCTCAGACTCCGTGCCGTGGAGTGCGCCTCCCCCGGATGCCCCAGACCGAGCCGCACATCCTGACTCCGCTGGAAGCCTCACGGATCGTGCGGAGTGCCAACAAGCCGCATGACCTGCTGATAGCGCTCCTCGCCTTCGCCGGACTGCGCATCGGGGAAGCCTTCGCATTGCGACGTATGGACGTCGACGTAGCGGGCTGCCTGCTGCACGTGGATGAGAACCTCGCCGAAGCGAACGGGGCGCTCGTCTTCGACACGCCTAAGTCGCATCAGAAGCGGACCTTGTCGCTTGCTCCATCCCTCGTGAAGCGTCTGGCCAAGTACCTCGATGAGCTGCCCGGGGGTGACGACGCCCTGCTGTTCACGAACAGCTTCGGCCGGCCGTTGCGCTACAACCAATGGCGCAAGGCGGAATTCAATCCGTCGGTCATTGCGGCCGGACTCACCGATGTGACCCCTCACGACCTGCGGGCCTCTCACGGGACCTGGGTTGCGGACCGGTACGGCGTGATGACTGCGGCTCACCGGCTCGGGCACTCCAACGCGAGCGTGACGACTCGGCACTACGCCCGGCCTGTCGCCGGTCGTGACGCTGAGGTGGCCATGGCGTCTGACGACTGGATCGAGGGGCACGATCACGACCGAGGGGCACGCAACGGGCACGATGGTGACTCATCCGATGACGACAAGGCGACGTAGTCGCTCTGACCAGCTCGTATGCCCCGAGGGCGGATCTTGAGTAAGAGGTCTTGAAAACCGTCGTGGCAGCGATGTCACCGTGGGTTCAAATCCCACACCCACCGCGCAGATCAGCGTATGAGCTGGTCAGAAGGGGTGCCTCTCGATGAGAGGCACCCCTTCGGCGTTCAGGCTGTCCCACCTTGATCCGCCCGTGTCCCGTTGCTGACCAGCGTGTGTGGACCAGGCGTGGACCAAGAGCTCATGGAAGAAGTACAGCTCGGACGCGGATCCCGGCACGGTCACGGTCACCCCAGCCCTCCTCGGGAAGGGCGAAGTCGGCCTCACGGAGGTTCGCCGCCTCGCCGGGGCAGTTGGCCGCGTAGTAGAGGCAGCCGAAGAATGCCTTCAGGTGGTGCCCGCGTACGCCTTGCTCACCCACGGCCCCCAGTTTCCGGGCGAGTCCGGGACCGGGCACGAACCGGAAGTCGATCTCGTCCTCAGTCTCCGGGGGCGTCCAGTCCACGCGATCGAGGGGAAGACTCGCCGGCCGCCCTTGTCCGATCGCGTACCGCAGGCAAGTCGCCCGGTGGCCCCGCACCGATGACGACGATGTCGCAGTCGGCCTTCATCGGAGCAGCGGTTCCATGTGGCGCGCGGCGTCGCCGGCGGCCTCGTCGGGAGTCCGGCCGTTCTCACGGGCGACCATGTACGCGGCGTACCAGTCCCACCAGTTGTGCTCCGGGGCCGTCGCCTCGTACGGACCGTGGTGCTCCGCGGTCTCATGCAAGAGTTCTGCCAACGCGGTGACGTTCATGGCGAAACTTCCTCCGTCGTGTGGGAGTCACCGTCCGGCCAGTCGCACCTGGACCTCTTGCAGCAACCACCCATTGCCGTCCGGGTCACTGAACGAGGCGTATGAGGCGTAGCTGCGACGCTCTGGATCGGGGCCGTCCACCGGCTCCTGAACGCCGCTGTCGTAGACATTGTGGAAGACCTCGCTCACTTCAACGCCCCTGCCGACCAGGTCGGCACGGGCTCGGTCGATGTCGAAGACCACGAGGTAGAGACCCTGGGCGGAGCCCGGTGTCACGGAGGTGACCCCGCGGCCGAAGATGACCGAGCCCACGGACCCCGGCGGCGTCACCTGCACGATCCGGAACTCCGGGCCGGCTTCGTAGTCCGCGTCGAGCCGCCAGCCCAGGCTCCTGTAGAAGCGCAGGGCACGGTCGACGTCAGCCACCGGGATGACGATGACCTCGAGGCTCATATTGATGGTCGGATCCTTGACGACGTCCGCTGTGCCGTCCTGATGTGCTTGCAGGGTGCTCATATCGACCTCTCCTGACGGATGGCCGGTTCGGTTATGACCCCTGATAAGCCGCCAGCGGCGGGAACCCGAGCGCCGACTCTGGGTCATCCGTGTACCGGCTAATATCACAATTGTCGCTTACTGGACAAAATCTGGCGCGACCGTGAACAGCTCGGCCTCGACACGTTCCGTGGCCCGCGCCGCGCACGTCGACCCCTGCACCGCCGCGACCGAGACCTGGGAAGGTTGTGACCGGCCACCCTTCTGCGTTCGCCGTGTGGCGTGCCGGTGTGTGCACGTGCCGTCAAGTGCCGCCGCCCGGTTCGAAGCCGGCGAGCATCTTCTCGAGTGCCTGCTGGTCCGGCCCGACGAACGGATCCGCGTCGGGCGCCGCGGCGAGCGTGTCGGTCATCTGTGGAGCGATGCCGACCGCGGGCGGCAGATGGGCGCAGAGGACGACCTCGGGGTCCATGATCCGCAGCTGCTGGATCGTGGCGAGGTACTTACCGATGTCGACGGCGTGGACCCAGGGGCTGTCGACCGTGGCCCACAGCAGTTGCGCGTTGCGCAACTGCTCGGCGGGGAAGGAGCCGACGTCGTCGGTGAGGGCGAGTTCGGCGCTGGGCATGGGCGCGCCGAAGCAGTCGGAGGTGAAGCAGGCCGCCGATCGCTCGTCGTAGAAGCCGACGGTGGCGGGGTTGTCGAACAGCGGAGGCCGGAAGGCCATGAGTGCGCGGTCGCCGGCGTCCAGGGTCTGGCCGGGGTTGACCAGGCGGATGCGGTCGATCGGCAGCGGCCGCTCGGTGGACATGAGCCCGGCGCCGATGAACGTGGTCACCACGCGCGCGTGGGGCGCGGCGGCGAGCAGATCGAACAGTCCGCCGGTGTGGTCCCGGTCGGGGTGGGTGAGCCAGATCCACCGTACGTCGGCGGGGTCGATGGCCGAGCTGAGCGTCTCGAGGAAGTTCCTGTCGGGGAGACCGAGGCCGGTGTCGACGACGACGGGCTGGGTGGCGTGCAGGACGAAGGCGTTGACCGGGAGGAAGCCGATCCCGGGCACTTCCAGGCAGTCGCTGAGTACGGTGATGTCTTTTCCGACCTTATGAACGCTCATGGCGGGTCTCCGTGAGTCCCCCGCGGGCGGGATCGTGCCCCTGCATCCAGGGTGGGCCCGTCCGGGCGGGTGGGCCAGCGCGGGAGCAGGCCCCGGCCGCGGCACGAGCCTGCAGAACCTGGAGCAGGGGCCGGTACGGGTGCCCGCGCCGGGGCGCCCCGTCAGTGGCGGTGGACCGAGGTCAGTCGGTCGGCCGAGGCGATCGTCGCCCGGGCTTCGCGTTCGGTGAGCCCCGCGCGGACCGCCGCATCGGTGAGGGCGTCCGCGAGCTCCTCGCCGAGGTCGTTCTCGTACGCGCGGCAAGCCGCCCAGAAGAGTCGGGTGTTGCGCTGGCCCTCGTGCGCCGAGAGCACGAAATGGACCAGGCCCTGGCCCCGGGGCGGCCGCAACGCTGCGGTGTGGGTGGTGTGGCCGGGGCGTGCGGGGGGTGCGACGAGGCGGAGGAGTGCGCGGGGGCAGGGCGCGGGTGACAGCTCGGCGGTACCGGGAGCGAGGCGGTACGCGCCGTGGGCGGAGACCGAGCCGGGGCCCACGAGATAGCCGCCGGCACCGCGGACGTCGATGCCGGGGGCGAGCCGGCTCGCGGAGTTCGGGACGATGACGTCCGGCGGTCCGGTCAGCCAGAGATGGCGGCCGCCGCTGGGGGTGAGGACCGTGACCGTCTCCGGGATCGTGAACAGATGCCGCAGGGCCAGGTGCTGGAGCGCGGACACGGAGTCGGCGGAGGACGTGGCTGACTTGGTGTCGAGGTCGATGCCGATCAGATGGTGCGGGGGCCGGCCGCAGGCGATGCCGTAGCCGGTGGCCCAGGGAGCGGCGGCGAAGAGGGCGCGTACGCCCGCGGGGTCGCTGGTGGCGTCATGGACGCCATGGCCCGGGAGTCCGCATTCGCCACGGCACAGGACCGGCTCGGGGTCGCCACGGTGGGGAGAGCGCAGGGCGGGGAGCTTGGTGGGGGACAGGGGTATGACGGGGAGCCCGCGCTCGGCGGCGGAGAGAGCGTGGGCGAGGGCCAGTGTGGCGGACTGCCGGGCGGTGGTGGCCATACATCTATGTTCGTACGAGTGTTCGAATAAGGGAAGGGGGGAAGGTTGCCCGAAACCCTGCCGGAACGGTTCATCTGTTGCGGCGCCCGGGTCTGCGCGTTCCGTAGCGGTCTCTCCCGGCTCCGCCCCTGGTTCACTCCGGCTCCAGTCCGGGTCGCGTTCTGCCCTGATTAGGGATTCTGCGGGCGCGAAGGGGGTTTATCGACATGTCATCACGCTTGAGGGGGAATTGGGGCCTGCGGGGTGGTTCGCCTGAGATCCGGTGGGCAATTCTGATCTCGCGACGTCGTGACCATGATCCGGGGCGGTAGGCCAACTGCCTTGGAAAAAGCCGTACTTCTGCAGTTCCGGTTCCTGGAGGAAAAGACATGGCAAGCATCCGTACCGCCCGCGTCCTCGCCGCTGTCGCCGCGCTGCCCCTCACGGCCGCCCTTTTCTCGGGCATCGCCCAGGCCGACAACGGCGCCTTCGCGGACGACGGATCGAATGCGACGGTGGCCTCGATCGTCGGCAGCGGTGTCGGCGGAAACAACAATGGCAACTCGACCACCACCCAACAGGTGGCGAGCGGCGCAGGCGCGTCCAACCAGAACAACACCGCGAGTGTGAACGGCTCAGGCTTCACATTCATCGATCAGTCGAACGCCGTAGTGCACTTCACGAATCTCTGGTGACGGCCGGCCCGATGGGGGGTTGCAGCAAGGGGTGAACGACTGCCTGCGCGACGGTACTTCGGTGCCGTCGCGCAGGCCGTTGTGCGGGTGGGGGGTGGTGGTCCTGGTGGCGGTGACCTTGACAGCGGACACAGACCTGACGGACAGTCAGGAAACCTGATCCGTACGCCCGGGAGGCGGCCGCCGTGCACCTCGCCCCGACGGAGCGGCAGCAGCAGCTGCGCGCCGAACTTCGTTCCTACTTCCGCGAAGTGATGCCGGACGGACCGCCGCCCGCCCACGACGGAGCGGAGCAGCGCCGGCTGCTGCGGCGGATCGGAGCGGACGCCATGCTCGGGCTCGGCTGGCCCGTCGAGTACGGGGGGCAGGGGCGCGGCCCCGACGAGCAGTTCGTCTTCTTCGACGAGGCGTACCGGGCCGGCGCGCCCGTCTCCATGGTGACTCTGAACACCGTCGGACCGACCCTGATGAAGTACGGCACCGCCGAGCAGAAGTCGTTCTTCCTGCCGCGCATCCTCAGCGGCGACCTCGTCTTCGCGATCGGCTACAGCGAGCCGGATGCCGGGACCGATCTCGCCTCGCTGCGTACACGAGCCGTGCGGGAGCACACCCCTGACGCCGATTCCTGGGTCGTCGACGGACAGAAGATCTTCACGAGCAACGGCCAGAACGCGGACTGGATCTGGCTCGCATGCCGTACGGACCCTCAGGCCCCCAAACACAAGGGCATCTCGATCATCCTCGTGCCGACCGACGCACCGGGTTTCGCCTGGACACCGATCGAGACGGTGGGCGGCCTGACCACGACCTCGACGTATTACGACGGGATTCGGGTGCCCGCCGCGAATCTGGTCGGCGAGGAGAACGGCGGCTGGGGACTGATCACCAACCAGCTCAACCATGAGCGGGTGGCGCTGGCGGCGATCGGGATGCAGGCGGAGGACTTCTACGAGGCGGCGCTGCAACGGGCACGCACACCCGATCCAGTGACGGGTGAGCGTCGGATTGACGAGTCGTGGGTGCAATTCAGGGCGGCCGAGGTGCACGCCAGGCTGTCGGCAACGCGCCTGCTCAACTGGCGTTTGGTGGGGGATGTGGGGGCGGGCCGGCCGGCGCCCGGCGCGGCGAGCGGCGTGAAATTCGCGGGAACCGAATCCGCCGTGGAGGTGTATCGAATGTGCCAGGAAATCACGGGGGAGGCGGGGCTGATCCGGGCCGGTTCACCGGGCTCGCTCGACATCGGCTCGCTGGGGGACGGGGAGCTGGAACGGATGAACAGAGCGGCGCAGATCAACACCTTCGGGGGCGGGGTGAGCGAGGTGCAGCGGGAGATCGTCGCGACGATGCGGCTCGGCATGAAGAGGGGGAAGAGGTGACCACGGGGGACGAGGTGACGGACAGGTTGTATGCACGGCTGAAGGCGTACGAGGGGCGGTCGGCCGCCATCTCGGGCGTGGGCAAGGACCTGGTCAACGAGCCGATGATCAGGCACTGGTGCGAGGCGATGGGGGACGCCAACCCCGCGTACGCCGGGCCGGATGCCACAGCGCCGCCGACGATGCTGCAGGTGTGGACGATGGGCGGTCTGTCGGGGCACACGGACCGGTCCGCGGCGCAGGACGAGTTGTTCGCTCTGCTGGACGGGGCGGGGTACACCTCGGTGGTCGCGACCGACTGTGAGCAGGAGTATCTGCGGACGCTGCGGCCCGGGGACCGGATCACGTTCGACGCGGTGATCGAGTCGGTTTCGGAGCTCAAGACGACGAAGCTGGGAGCGGGTCACTTCGTCACTACGCGGATGGACGTCCGGGCGGACGGGAAGCCGGCGGGTACGCACCGTTTCCGGATCCTCAAGTACGCGCCGGCGCGGCGGAAACCGAAGGCGGTGGACGAGCGTCCGCGGCCGGTGATCAACCGGGACAACGCCGGATTCTGGGAGGGGGTGGCGGAGCACCGGCTGCTGATCCAGCGCTGCGAGGGGTGCGGGACACTGCGGTTCCCGTGGCTGCCCGGATGCGGTTCCTGTGGGTCGCCCGCGTGGGACACGGTCGATGCGAACGGCGCGGGGACCGTCTACTCGTACGTGGTGATGCACCATCCGCCGTTCCCGGCCTTCGATCCGCCGTACGCGGTGGGGCTGATCGAGCTCGTGGAAGGTGTCCGCATGGTCAGCAATGTGGTCGGCGCGCCGCATGACGAGGTGCGGATCGGGATGCCTGTGCAGCTCGAATTCCTGCGGGTGGACCACGGGTTGGAGCTGCCCGTCTTCCGGGTCCGGGACGGGAGTGCGGGCTGATGGACTTCACGCCCACGGAGGAGCAGACCGCCGCGCAGGAGCTGGCGGCGCAGATATTCGGCGATCTCTCCACACATGAGCGGCTGGCCGCCGGGACAGGTACGGACACGGAGTTGTGGAAGGCGCTGTGTGCGGCGGGGCTGCCGGGGGCCGTCGAGGACATAGGCCTGCTCGGGCTGGTGCTCGTGTTGGAGGAGCAGGGGCGGACCACCGCGCAGGTGCCCTTCGCGGCGACCTGTGTGTACGGAGTGCTGGCGGTGTCCGCGCACGGCACGGACGAGCAGCGGGCCCGGCTGCTGCCCGCTCTTCGCGACGGTACGGCGGTGGCGACCGGGGCGTTCCCGGCCGGCGGTGATGTACGGGCCGTGGCGCCGGGGCGGTTGAGCGGCTCGCTGCCGTTCGTACCGTGGCTGCGGGACGCCTCCCATGTCCTGGTCCCCGACGCACACCGGGGGCTGTGGATCGTACGGACCGCCGAAGCGGAGGTCACGGAGGTGGAGACCACCGCGCCCTGGGCTGCCGGGCGGCTCGTCCTGTCCGGTACGGCGGCCGAGCGGCTGGGCGGGACGGATGCGTACGAGTCCGTACTGGCCCTGGGACGTACTGCCTTCGCGGGGCTGCAGGCCGGAGTGTGCGCGGGCTCGCTCACCCGGGCCGTCGCCTACACCTCGACCCGTGAGCAGTTCGGACGCGCCCTCTCCACCAACCAAGGGGTGCTGCTGCGGGCTGCCGACGCGTACATGGACACCGAAGCGATACGGGTCACGGCCTACGAAGCCGCCTGGCGGCAGGACGAAGGCCTGGACGCGGCCGCCGAGGTGCTGACCGCCGCATGGTGGGCCTCCGAGGCCGGCAAGCGGGTCGTCCACGCCGGGCAGCATCTGCACGGCGGGACGGGTGCCGACCTGGACCACCCCGTCCACCGGCACTTCCTGTGGGGGCGCCAGCTGGACGCCTACCTCGGATGCGGTTCCCAACTCCTTGCCGAACTGGGCAGGTTGATCGCAAAGGAGCCATCGTGTGAAAGCCGGTGACGAACTTCCGCCGCTCACCATCCCCATCACCCGCACCCTGATCGTCGCAGGAGCTGTCGCCTCCCGCGACTACCAGGATGTGCACCACGATGCGGAGCTCGCGAAGGAGAAGGGCTCCCCGGACATCTTCATGAACATCCTGACCACCAACGGCCTCGTCGGCCGGTACATCACCGACTGCTTCGGCGAGCATGCGGTGCTCCGCAAGGTCGCCATCCGGCTGGGGGCACCCAACTACCCCGGAGACACAATGGTGTTGAGCGGATCCGTCACCTCAGTCGACGGCGGTACGGCGCTTGTGCGGGTCATAGGGGCCAACGGCATCGGCAACCACGTCACCGGCACGGTGACAGTGACTGTGCCTGCGACCCTTCCGGAGGGTGACGCATGAGCATC
This sequence comes from Streptomyces sp. NPDC002926, assembly GCF_053591755.1. Classification (NCBI taxonomy): domain Bacteria; kingdom Bacillati; phylum Actinomycetota; class Actinomycetes; order Kitasatosporales; family Streptomycetaceae; genus Streptomyces; species Streptomyces sp. NPDC002926. Next base: position 140,151 of record NZ_JBSFUK010000002.1, on the reverse strand, counting down.
AGCAGCCGGGACGCGCTCGGCGGCCGGGCGGCCATCGCCGGAATCGGGGCGACCGAGTTCTCGAAGGACTCGGGCCGCAGCGAGCTCAAGCTGGCCGTCGAAGCGGTGCACACCGCCCTCGACGACGCGGGCCTGTCCCCCGCCGATGTCGACGGCCTGGTCACCTTCACCATGGACATCAGCCCCGAGATCACCGTCGCGCAGGCGGCCGGCATCGGCGAGCTGTCCTTCTTCTCCCGCATCCACTACGGCGGCGGCGCGGCCTGCGCCACCGTGCAGCAGGCCGCACTCGCGGTCGCCGCGGGCGTCGCCGAGGTCGTCGTCTGCTACCGGGCGTTCAATGAGCGTTCCGGTCGGCGCTTCGGCTCCGGCGTGCAGCACCGGGAGCCGTCCGCCGAGGGCGCTGCGCTCGGCTGGAACCTGCCCTTCGGGCTCCTGACACCCGCCTCCTGGGTCGCCATGGCCGCCCAGCGATATCTCCACACGTACGGGCTGACGCCCGAGGCGTTCGGCCATGTCGCCGTCACCGACCGCCGCCATGCCGCGAACAACCCCGCCGCGTACTTCTACGAGAAGCCGATCACCCTCGCCGACCATGCCGACTCGCGCTGGATCGTCGAGCCGCTGCGTCTCCTTGACTGCTGCCAGGAGACCGACGGCGGCCAGGCGATCGTCGTCACCAGCGCCGAGCGTGCGCGGGATCTGCCGCAGCCGCCCGCGGTGATCGTCGCCGCCGCGCAGGGCGCTGCCCGGGCTCAGGAGCAGATGACCAGTTTCTACCGCGACGACCTCACCGGCCTGCCGGAGACGGGCGTGGTCGCCCGTCAGCTCTGGCAGACCTCCGGGCTGGCCCCCGGCGACATGGACGTGGGCATCATCTACGACCACTTCACCCCATTCGTCCTGATGCAGTTGGAGGAGTTCGGGTTCTGCAAGCCGGGCGAGGCGGCGGAGTTCGTGGCCGCGGACGTCCTGCCGCTGAACACACACGGCGGTCAGCTCGGCGAGGCGTACCTGCACGGGATGAACGGCATCGCGGAGGCGGTCAGGCAGCTGCGCGGCACCTCGGTGAACCAGATACCGGGCGCGGCCAGGATCCTGGTCACGGCGGGCAGCGGCGTTCCTACGTCCGGGTTGATCCTGGGCGCGGACGGCTGAGGCCGACCGGAATATGGCGGAAGCTCCCGTAGCCCGAGTGCCATCTCTGAGGGTCTCCTCCACCTTCAGGAGGTGAGGGCACCACCAGTAGTACAACCTGAGGCGGACACCGCTTCGGGACCTGGGGCCGATCCGCGACAGTAGTGCCCGCTCCTAGCGTGGACCTATGACCACGCCAGTCTGCACAAGCGCTTCGAGGGCCGCCGCGCCGGTGCCGTCGTATGCGCCCTACTCATCGTTTTCGTCGTACGTACGGGCGCGGGGGCCCGTACTGCTGCGTACCGCCCGCTCGCTCACCGCGAACCCGAGCGACGCCGAGGACCTGCTGCAGACCGCGCTCGCCAAGACGTATGTCGCGTGGGAGCGGATCGAGGACCACCGGGCGCTCGACGGCTATGTCCGCCGTGCCCTGGTCAACACCCGCACGTCGCAGTGGCGCAAGCGCAAGGTCGACGAGTTCGCCTGCGACGAGCTGCCCGAGCCGGAGACCGTACCCACGCCCGATCCCGCCGAGCAGCAGGCGCTGCACGACGCGATGTGGCGTGCCGTGATGAAGCTGCCGGACCGGCAGCGCGCGATGGTCGTGCTGCGGTACTACGAGGATCTCAGTGAGGCCCAGACGGCCGAGGTGCTCGGAGTGTCGGTCGGCACGGTCAAGAGCGCGGTGTCGCGGGCGCTCGGCAAGCTCCGAGAGGACCCGGAGCTGCTGCCCGTGCGCTGACGTCACCACGCGCTACCCCGCCTCCACCCAGCTTCTACGCCGGTCGTGCGCTGCCCGCGTGCCCACGTGAGCTGGTCATGTGTCGCGATTCCTTACCCCTGGGTAGTGACATACCGCGCGGTATGTGAGCAGAATCTGCACAGCCCTTACTGCCACGTAGCGCAAGCGCCCATCGGGAGGACGCCGTGCTGAGCACCATGCAGGACGTACCGCTGACTGTGACCCGCATCCTTCAGCATGGGATGACGATCCACGGAAAGTCGCAGGTCACCACCTGGACGGGGGAGGCCGAGCCGCAGCGCCGCAGTTTCGCGGAGATTGGCGAGCGGGCGACCCGGCTGGCCAATGCCCTGCGTGACGGACTCGGAATCGTCGGCGACCAGCGCGTCGCGACGCTCATGTGGAACAACGCCGAGCACGTCGAGGCGTACTTCGCGATTCCCTCCATGGGAGCCGTGCTGCACACCCTCAACCTCCGCCTGCCCGCGGAGCAGCTGGTGTGGATCGTCAATCACGCCGCCGACCGCGCGGTCATCGTCAACGGCTCGCTGCTGCCGCTGCTCGCGCCGCTGCTGCCGCAGATGCCGACGATCGAGCACATTGTTGTCACCGGGCCCGGCGACCGCGCACTGCTCGCCGGCGCATCGGCGCAGGTGCACGAGTACGAGGAACTGATCGCCGGCCGGCCGACCACCTTCGAATGGCCGGAGCTGGACGAGCGCGCCGCGGCCGCCATGTGTTACACCTCGGGCACCACCGGCGACCCCAAGGGTGTCGTCTACTCCCACCGCTCCCTGTACCTGCACTCCATGCAGGTCAACATGACCGAGTCGATGGGGCTGACCGATCGTGACACGACGCTCGTGGTGGTCCCGCAGTTCCATGTCAACGCATGGGGCCTGCCCCACGCCACGTTCATGACCGGCATCAACATGTTGATGCCCGACCGCTTCCTGCAGCCCGCGCCGCTCGCCGAGATGATCGAGCGCGAGAAGCCCTCGCACGCCGCGGCCGTCCCCACCATCTGGCAGGGCCTGCTGGCCGAAGTCACCGCGAACCCCCGGGACCTGAGCTCCATGAAGCAGGTCACCATCGGCGGCGCGGCCTGCCCGCCGGCGCTGATGGAGGCGTACGACAAGCTCGGTGTGCGGGTCTGCCACGCCTGGGGCATGACGGAGACCTCCCCGCTCGGCACGATGGCCCACCCGCCGGCGGGTCTGAGCGCGGAGGAGGAGTGGCCGTACCGCATCACCCAGGGCCGTTTCCCGGCGGGCGTCGAGGCCAGGCTGGTCGGCCCCGACGGCGAGTTCCTGCCATGGGACGGGCAGTCGGCCGGTGAGCTGGAGGTGCGCGGGACCTGGATCGCGGGCGCGTACTACGGCGGCGCCGGCGGTGACGACTTCAAGCCCGAGGACAAGTTCAGCGAGGACGGCTGGCTGAAGACCGGCGATGTCGGCGTCATCAGCCCCGACGGCTTCCTGACACTGACCGACCGTGCGAAGGACGTCATCAAGTCCGGCGGCGAGTGGATCTCGAGCGTCGAGCTCGAGAACGCGCTGATGGCACACCCGGAGGTCGCGGAGGCCGCGGTGGTCGCGGTCCCCGACGACAAGTGGGGTGAGCGGCCGCTGGCGACGGTGGTGCTGAAGGAAGGCTCGAGCGCCGACTACGGGACGCTGAAGGCCTTCCTTTCCGAGAAGCTCGCCAAGTGGCAGCTGCCGGAGCGCTGGGCGACCGTGCCCGCGGTGCCGAAGACGAGCGTCGGCAAGTTCGACAAGAAGGTGATCCGCAGGCAGTACGCGGACGGCGAGCTGGACGTCACTCAGCTCTAGCCGATCGAAGAGCGCAGAAGGGGCGGCAGTCATGACTGCCGCCCCTTCTGCGTCACTTGATGCCTGTCGGAATGGCTTCTGTCAGTTTGTGCCGATTTTTGCCAGCAGGTCCACGATACGGGCCTGGACCTCGCTGCTCGTGGAGCGTTCCGCGAGGAAGAGCACTGTCTCGCCGGACGAGAGTCGTGGCAGTTCCGCCTGGTCGAGGCCCGCCGAGGTGTAGACGACCAGCGGGGTGCGGTTCAGCTGGCCGTTCGCGCGCAGCCAGTCGATGATCCCCGCACGCCGACGGCGTACCTGCATCAGGTCCATCACCACCAGGTTCGGCCGCATCTGGGACGCGAGCGTGACCGCGTCCGTGTCCGCGCCCGCCCGGGCGACCTGCATGCCGCGCCGCTCCAGCGTGGCCGTCAGCGCGAGCGCGATCTCCTCGTGCTCCTCGATCAACAGCACGCGCGGGGGGTGCTGTTCGCTGTCGCGCGGAGCCAGGGCCTTGAGCAGTACGGCAGGATCCGCGCCGTACGCGGCCTCCCGCGTCGCCTGCCCGAGGCCCGCCGTCACGAGCACCGGCACCTCCGCGGCCACCGCGGCCTGGCGCAGGGACTGGAGCGCGGTGCGCGTGATCGGTCCGGTCAGCGGGTCGACGAAGAGCGCCGCCGGGAAGGCCGCGATCTGCGCGTCGACCTCCTCGCGTGAATGCACGACCACCGGACGGTAGCCGCGGTCGCTCAACGCCTGCTGCGTGGAGACGTCGGGCGCGGGCCAGACCAGCAGCCGGCGCGGGTTGTCCAGCGGCTCCGGGGGCAGTTCGTCGTCGACGGGCTGCGGCTGGGGCCGGTTGGCCACCTCGATCGCGCCACCCGGGCCGTCCAGCGGCTCGGGGCCCTCCGCGCCCTCGTCGGGCGCGCCGATCGCGTATGCCCGGCCTTCGGCCTGCGCGGTGGGCAGCCGCGACCCGTTCTGCGCGGGAGCCTGCGCCTGCGGACGCGCGGCGGCTTCGGGCCGCTCACCGTCCGGCGGCGTGGCCAGCTTGCGGCGGCGGCCGGCGCCGAGCGTCTGGTTCTGCTGCTGAACGATCTGCTGCGAGAACGGAACGCCCTGACCGAGCGTGCGCACGCTGAACGCACGGCCCTGCGTCGAGTCGGCCGAGACCGGGGCCTCGGCGGGCAGGGGCTGCGCGGCGCGCGCGGGAGCCGGCGGCGCGGGCGCTTCGGCAGGCAGCGGCAGTGGCAGCGGCAGGGATACGGAACCGGTGTCCTGGACGGTCTCCTTCGCGCTCTCCCCAGCGGCTTCGTCGTCCGCGGCCGAGTGCCGACCGACCGAGTCGTCCGCGGCGGTCGTCTGCCGGCCGCCCGAGGTGATCGCGGCGAGGCCGGTGCCCGATGAGCCGTTCTCCGCCCATTCCGGCTGCGCGGCGGCGGGCATCTGCCCGGCCGGTCCGGGGGCCTGAAGGCCTTCGGACGCCCGGGCCGGCAACTGCTGAGCCTCCTCCGTGCGGGCCCGACGGCGACCCGTCGGTTCGGGGTGCTGCTGCGGCGGCGTGTGGTGGTCGGTGCCCGGCTCGGTGCGTACAGCATCGTGCCGGCCCGGCAGCGAGGCATCCGCCTCACGGGCCGTCGGCGGAACCGGCTGGACCCGGTCCGCCTCGGCCGGCGGGAGAGCGAACGCGCTGCGGCCGTTCTGCACCTCGGCCGGAGCGGCCGCCAGTGCCCGCCTGGCCCGCCGCCCGGCCGGCCGTGCTTCGGCCGGAGTCGCGGAAGCGGCAACTGGCGCGGCAGACAGCTCGGGCAGCCCGCCCTCGCCACCACGCCGCGCGCGCCGCCCCGACGGGCCCGAACCCTGTGCGTCGACGGGCACGCCCTGCGGCGGCACAGTCTGGCCGAGCGCCGCGCGTCCGGTCGAGGCCGCGCCCTCCGCGGCCGTCACCACCGAACCCGCGGCCGGCTCAAGAGTCCCCGCGGCAACAGCGGCAGGCGTCGCGGTCTGTTCGGCCGGGCTCGGCCGCCCACGCCGCCGCCCGGTTCCGCCACTGCCCGAGCCGTTCCCGGAACCACTCCCGGGACCCGGACCCGGACCCGAACGCGAACCGGAGTCCTGGGCCGGGATCAGTTCCTGCTGAGGCTCCTCCGCATGGCCCCGGCGCCGCCCGGTCGGCTGCGCCGCCACGGGGTCCTCCATGGCCACGGGACTCTCCAGGAACGCGTCCGTAGAGGCTCGCCGCGCCCGCCGTCGCCCGCCCCCGCCGGATGTACCCGGCGCGGATCCCGTCGGCTGCTCCGGCAGCGCGAGCGCACCGGCCTCCGGACCCGCCTCCTGCGGCGCCGTCACGGTCCCCGCGCCCTCGCCGAGCGGCACCTCCAGGACGTACGCGCTGCCGCTCATGCCCGGCACCTCGTGCGTCTGCAGCACGCCTCCGTGTGCCCGTACGATCCCGCGCACGATCGGCTCGTGCACCGGGTCTCCCCCGGCGAACGGCCCCCGCACCTCGATCCGTACGACCTCACCGCGCTGCGCCGCCGCCACCACGACCGTCGAGTCCACGTACCCGCCGCCCGGGACCACCCGGGCCTTGCCGGTCGAGTCGACCCCGGCCACGTCCGCGACCAGATGCGCGAGGGCTGTCGCCAGCCGGGCCCCGTCCACCTCGGCCTCTATCCGCGGCGCGTGCACCGCGAACTGCGCCCGTCCGGGCCCGATCAGATCGATCGCGCCCTCCACCCCGGCCGCGACCACCGCGTCGAGCAGCACGTTCGCCTTGTTCAGCTCTTCCGCGCCCGTGTCGAGCCGCTGATAGCCGAGCACATTGTCGACAAGCGTCGTCATCCGGGCATAACCGGCAGCAAGATGGTGCAGGATCTGGTTCGCCTCGGGCCACAGCTGCCCGGCCGGGTCGGCGGCCAGCGTGCCCAGTTCGGCGCGCAGTTCCTCCAGCGGCCCGCGCAGCGACTCGCCGAGCACGGCGGTCAGCTGGGCATGCCGGGCGGCCAGCTCCTCGTACCGCTCGGCGCGCCCCTCGATCTCGGCGGAGTAGCGCTCCGACTTGTCCGCCAGCTCGGCCGTGAGCCGCTCGGTCGTCTCCGCGATCTCGTCCGTGAACCGTTCGGTGGTCTCCGCGAGTTCCGCCGCGTGCTGCTGTTCCAGCTCCTCGTACGGACGCCGGTCGGTGAACGTCATCACCGCGCCGACGAGCTGGTCCCCGTCCCGTACCGGCGCGGTCGTCAGATCGACAGCCACCTTCGAGCCGTTCTTCGCCCACAGGACCTGCCCGCGCACGCGATGTTTGCGGCCGGACTTGAGCGTGTCCGCGAGCGGCGATTCCTCGTAGGCGAACGGCTCGCCGTCCGCGCGCGAGTGCAGGATCAGCGGGTGAAGCTCCTGGCCGCCCAGGTCGCTCGCCCGGAAGCCGAGGATCTGCGCGGCGGCCGGATTGACCAGGACGACCCGCCCGTCGGTGTCCGTACCGACGACGCCCTCGGACGCCGCCCGCAGGATCATCTCGGTCTGGCGCTGCGAACGCGCCAGCTCCGCTTCGGTGTCCACGGTGCCCGACAGATCCCGCACGACGAGCATCAGCAGCTCGTCGCCGGTGTATCCGGCGGACGAGGCATAGGCGTCCTGCCCGTCCTCAAGGCTCGCGCTGGTCACCTCGACCGGGAACTCACTGCCGTCCGTGCGCCGCGCGACCATCCGGGCCGGCTTGGTGCGGCCCCGCTCGTCCGCGGCCTCGGGCCGGCGCATGGAGCCGGGAATCAGCCGGGAGTCGAAGGAGGGCAGCAGATCGAGCAGGCCGCGTCCGACGAGGGCGGTGCCGGGGGTCTCGAAGAGTTCGAGGGCGATGGTGTTGGCATTGACGACGGTGCCATTGCAGTTGACGAGCACGAGCCCATCAGGAAGGGCGTCGAGTATGGCTGCGAGGCGAGCAGCGCCTCGGGATGGCCTGCTGCTCACGACGACGCTTCCTCCCTGACTTACTGCATATTGCGGACGGGCCTGTCCCATCTTGCTCCTCGGACTTCAGCCTGTCACTGGAGGGAGTCTAAAGGCAGAGGATGCGGGCGCGACGGCGGATGAGGGGGAGCTCTCACCAAGGTTATGTGCACAGGGCGCACGCCTCGGGTCTATGACCTGGTGTTCGGCAGTACTGGTTCCATCGTCTGCCACCGCGAGATTTCGCAGCCGTTGGCCCGGCTGAAGGTGGCGTCGACGGACCGCCCCTGCCAGGTTCCGGTAATGCGTGCCGTGGCCGGCCCGCCCATCTGCTCGGTGCACATCTGGTCCGCGGGCACCGGCGCGAAGGGATCCTGCCCCTTCCGCCCCAGCTGGTCCAGCCGGTCGCAGGCGGCCTGAGCCGAGGGGTGTGTCCCGCCGGCGGGCCCGCACTCCAGCTCGTACCGTCCGTCGGTCCGCGTGTTCCCGGTCTCGGAGACGATCACGGTGAGCTTGTCCGGAGCCGTCAGCAGCGGAAGGGGCGCCGCGCCGGCGGCGGGGATGGCGGCGCCAAGCACGGCGAGTGACGCGGTTGCGGTGAGGACGAGGTGGCGCAGCATGGGAGCTCCTGGAGCTGGAGAGTCACGGTTCCGGCCGGGGCCGAGAGGCCCCGCACTCTCTAACGCTCGCTGCGTCCGGGCGTTGCGCAACCGGACTGCGCTGTTCGGGCGACGTCTCCCGGACCGGCCGGACCGGCCGCACCGCCGCACCGCCGCACCGCCGCACCGGCCGCACCGCCGGACCCGCCGAGCTGCCGGGCCGGCCGGACTTTGCCCTGTGGGCCGCGTCCCTAGTACCGTGGGCAGCGATTGGTGACACCCCACCGGGCTGTGTCATCATCTGCACGCACCACTCGCGCCCGCGCGGGTGTGCTGGAGGCGTCGCCTAGTCCGGTCTATGGCGCCGCACTGCTAATGCGGTTTGGGTCTTAAAGCCCATCGAGGGTTCAAATCCCTCCGCCTCCGCAGTTGATCACCGAAGCCCCGTCCTATGGTCGGGGCTTCGGTCGTTCCAGCAGTTGTTCCGTAGCCGTTTCTGCGGTGTTTTCGCAGGTCAGCGTAGGTGCGGTTAACGGATTTCACCTGACGGCGCGGGTCATGTAATGTTGTTCCCGCAACGCCGACCAGGCAGAAAAGCCCGGGACGCCGAGCACTCGTAGCTTAACGGATAGAGCATCTGACTACGGATCAGAAGGTTGCAGGTTCGAATCCTGCCGAGTGCACACAGCTCAAAGGCCCCTTGGGATCATCCCAAGGGGCCTTTGACATCAGCGGGTGACATCAACGTGTCGTGTTGCCGCTCAGGCGACTATCCGAGGCTTTGGATCGTCTCCGTCGTCTTCTTTCGGGTCGTCCAGTCCGAGCGCGTCGTCCATACGGTCGGCGGCTGCCCTGAGCGTCGTCTGCATCACGTGGGCGTAGGTGTCCAGGGTCATGGTGATCGTGCTGTGCCCGAGTGTTTCCATGATCGTGCGGGCGTCCACACCCTGAGCGAGTAGCAGCGACGCGCATGTGTGCCGGAGGTCGTGCACACGAACCCGGCGCACCTTGGCCTTGCGGCACAGGATGGTGAGCATCCTGTTCAGGCTCCGTGGGTCGGTGGCTCGACCGGTCGCCGTGGTGAAGACCAGACCATGGGGCTGATGGGCCAGAGGCTTCCACTTGTCTCCAGCCACCTTCCGCTCCTCGGCCTGCGCCGCATGGTGGACGATGAGCGCAGCCACGCACCGCTGGGGGAGCGAGACCGTGCGGATCGAGCGAGCCGTCTTGGGGGTGCCGAAGATCAGCTCACGCTTGATGCGCTGGAGATTGCGCCGGACCCTGAGCTGTCCTGCGGCAAGGTCAACATCCGCCCAGGTGAGGCCGAGCACCTCGCCCCGGCGCAGGCCGGTCGAGATCAGCAGAAGCCACAGGGCGTAGAGGCGGTGTGCGCGGGATGCCTTGAGGAGGAGTTTTGCCTCTCCGGCGTCCAAGGGGTGTACCTCCTGACGTTCGACGGTGGGTGTCTCGACGATCCGGGCGACGTTGCGGGCGATGAGCTCTTCGCGGACGGCCTGCTGGAGAGCGGAGCGGAGTACGGCGTGGACGTACTGCACGGTGCGGGCCGACGGCCGGCGCTTGCAGCACCTACGTACCGCGCAGCAGTTCCGGTCGTCCTCGTCACGGGCCGCGTCGACACCTCGCAGGCAGCACAGGCACCCCGTCTTGAACTCTGCGAGGAACAGCCTGATGTCCGCAGGGGACAGCCGGTTGAGCTTCTTCTTACCGAGGGCGGGGCGGATGTAGAGCCGGGACAGTCCTTCGTAGCTGTTGAGCGTCGCGGGCTTGAGACGAGTCGGCGCGATGGCCGCCAGCCAGTAGGTGAGGTAGTCCGCGAACGGCATGGCGGAGGTGGCGGCAGGGATGCCCTGCCGAGTCTTCTCCTGCAACTCGATGAGCTTGTTGCTCACCTCGTCGCGGGTCTTGCCGTAGACGAACTTACGCACCCGCGTCCCGTCGGGCCGGTAGACATATGCAGCTGCGTGGTAGCGACCGTCCTTGCGCTTCGTGATGGTGCCTTCTCCGTTGGCGCGCCTCTTGGCCATCAGGCAGCCTCCTCAAGCTTGTTCTGCATGTACGCGCGGAGTGAGTCGGAGGGGATGCGGCGGGAACGCCCCTCGGTGAAGCTCGGCAGGGCGCCCGAGCGGAGCAGGTCGTAAACCTTGCTGCGGCTGTATCGCAGCGCCCTCATGACCTCAGGAACTGTCAGCGCCTCGTACGCGCTGGGCAGCGTGATGCTCATAGGGACATGCCTCCTCGGCATGGGACGGCAGGGGCCACCGGGCCCCTTCCTGGCAGGTCCGCTACATGCGCTTCGCCGCTACGTCGCAGGTCGGCGGCGGGTTTTGTGTAGCGGGATGGTTGGGTGTAGCGGCTACGTCGCGTTCCGGGTCCGGCTCGCGCGAGGCTGCCCGGCCCCGGGTCGGGCGTGTGTGTAGCCGCTACATCGGTGGCTTCCGCTACGCGGCCGTGCCCTCTGAGCTGGGCAGTAGCGGCTGGAGCGCATGTAGCGGACCTACGGGCGAACCCTCCGGAGGGGGTGCGCAGTAGCGCTGCCAGGCGTCGTAGAGGTCGGTGCTGTAGTAGCCCTTGAGGACTCCACCGGCCGTGCGGATGTTGCGGGAGGCGATGGGCTCCCCCTCGGCCGTCACGTACTCCCCGAGCATCCGGGAGAGGCGGCGGGAGTCGACCGGTTTGCCGTGCAGGTCCGCCCATGGGGCGTCGTCGAGGGCGTTGAGCCGGTCCAGGACGGCGACTGTGGGGAGACGGTCGATGCCGACCATGACGTGGTCGCGCAGGTCGGTCAGCAGGCGCACGCCCAAGCTGCCCTTGTCGTTGGCCTGAGCCGCTTTCACCAGGATCACGCAGGCTTCACGTGCCCGGCGGGGCCACTCCCCGCCGACCGCGTCGGCGACGGCGAGGAGCGGCTCCCAGACGTCGGCGGGCCGGTCGGTGACGCCCTCAGGCATCTCCGGCCACGCCCCCATGACCCGCTCTCGGACCTGTTCGGCCCATGCCGCGAGCCGATCGCGCAGGGCGTTGCCCTGCTGCTCGTGCAGACGGGCGCGGAAAGGCTCGACCTTCTCGTTCCTGGCCCGCCGGCGCATGCGGACGATGACGGAGCGGGTCAGGATCGTGTCCGGCAGGGAGCCGAGTCCAGCGACCGCCACGGCGGTGTAGGAGGGGAATTCCTGCACGGTCTGGTTGCCGCCGTCTCCGATGCACCGGTAGGTGACCCCGGAGCGGCGGTGGCCCGCGTTGAGGAAGCCGCGCAGTTCCTCGTTGTCTCCGGCCTTGGGGCCGAACACGGTGTCGATCTCGTCGAAGAGGATCGTGGGCCGTCCGGCAGGGTCGGATACTGACCGGAACAGGGCTGCTGCCCGGGCGTTCACCGCGAGCATGGGGCGCGGTACGAGGGTTTCGACGACTTCCAGGGCCCGGGACTTCCCCGACCCCGGTTCCGGGGACAGGAACGCGATACGGGGGGTGGAGTCGAAGCAGTCGAGCAGGTGGGCGTGCGCGTCCCACAGCGCGACGGCGGCGTAGGCGGCCTCGGTGGGGAAGACGTTGAAGCGGCGGTGGAAGGCTTCCACCTCGTCGAGCAGGGCGGCCCCGTCGATGGCGGCCGGGGCGCGGGTCTCTGCGGTCATGCTGCGGCCCTCCCTTCCTGGTGGGTGCGAATCTGCGGGTCAGGGCGAACAACACTGCGGACGCCTTCGGCGACGACCTCCGGGACGCCTAACGCCGCCTCAGTGCGAGCCTGTTGGGCGGTGTGCAGCCCGTTCGCACGGGCGTGGCCTTCCAAGGGGGGATGCAGTGGGGTGGTCATGCCGCATCCCGGGGCCGGGCTTTGCGGATGGAGCCGTTCAGGGCGCTGCGGATCGTGGCGCGGCACTCCGCAGCGGTGAGTCCCCGCGCCTCCCCAGCCGCTTGGAAGGCCTTCTCCACCACGTGCCGGGGGATGTCGCCCCATGCGACGAAGCGCCCCACCTTGAAGGCGCACCGGTTGAGCGTGATGTTGCCCTGCTTGTCCGGCGCCGCAGAAACCACGGCGCATTCCCGCTCCAGCGCGGTCAGCGCCGCACGGTCGCCGCTGACCGCCGGGAGCCTGAGCGGTCCGGCAGGCCGTGGCAGGGCTGGTTGGAGCAGCTGCAGCAGCCACGCGGGCAGCGGAGCCGCGACAGAGCCGCCCACCGCCTCGTAGCGCCCGGCGGTGATGACACTGCCCGCCGCGACGACGTAGCCGCCCCACGCACGAGTGTCCACCAACGAGGCGATCGTGCCCGCCGTGTTGGCCAGCCGCACGCCCGCCGGCACCGTGAAGTACAGGTGCCATCCACCGCTCGCAGTCCGCGTCCGGCATGTGTCGGGGGCGGCATTGCCGGTGCGCTCGCAGAGCGCCGTGAAGGTCGCCACGCCGCAAGGCGTGTCCGCACTGCTGTCAGGCTTGGGCACGTCGAGGTCGACGACAAGCAGCCCGGACGGGCCGGTGGCAATGCCGACGTTGAACGGGCCGCGCGACCAGGTGGCGCGGATGCGGTCCGGGTCGGTCGTGGCTCGCTGCTCCCACTTTCGGTGGCTTGCCTCGCACGTTCCGGTGTGAGGGCAGGACGCTTCCCCGTGCAGGGCGGGGCGCTTGGTGCCGGGACGGAGCGGGAAGACGTGCCGGCCGCGTTCGGCGGCGTCCAGTGCTGCACGGAGCAGCGCGGTTCGGGCGTCATGGGTCATGCTGGATGTCTCCAGTTCTCTACGGATGTGCTGGATTGCCGGGGCGGCCCCAAGTCATTGGCGTGAGTGGGGGCCGCCCTGGGCGTCATTGCTTAGGGCGGGTGAGCTTGAACGTGAGACCGCCGACTCCGATGGGTCCGGCGGCCCCGGCGATGAGGGTTGCGGTGTGGATGGCGAACTCGAAGAGCGCGAGGATCGCGGCGACCGTGCCCGCTACTCCGATTGCGGTGGCGAGTCCGATGCCGAGCGGCACCAGGTAGGTGCGCGCGGGCCGCGCGGTTGGGGCGGCCTGGAGGACGACGATGATCGGCCGTCCCTCTCGTTCGGCCTGCCGGTAGAGGTGGGCGGGGAGGTGCGGGGCGATGCTTCCCGGCTCGGGTCCGAGCGTGTGGTGGGCCATGGTGGTGCCTCCGTTCATCTCGCGGTGTGTGGTGCGGGAACGGGGCGGGCCGGTCTCCACAGGGTGTGGAAACCGGCCCGAAGGTCACGTGGTGTGACCGTAGTGGGGTGGGTCTAGTGGGTAGTGGCTAGTGGGGACCCCAGTAGAAAGCCAATGTTGTGGCGACTAGTGGGGCCTACTGGGGTGTTCTAGTGGGTAGTGGGGTGGACCCCAGTACCCACTAGCCAGTAGCTGTGCGTGAGCCCTCAGAAGTGGCCGGGATGGACGTAGACGGAGTGCGGTCCGTTGTCCCGGTAGATCAACTCACCGCGGTCCGCAGCCGCCTTGAGCGCGTCGCGGACGGTCTTGCGATCACGGCCCACGAGCTCCGCGACGGCGGAGGGCTTCATGCCCGTGGGGCCCGCGGACTCGATGGCGTCGATCGCTTCCGCCAGCCATGCCGGGCCTGCGTCGCTGTCCTTGTCCCCGCGCAGCGCGGACAGGTTCAGCCCCTGCGCGGGTGCCGCGGGCGGCTTCTCCTCGGTCGCCGCGGTGGGCTCAGCGATGGTGCCGAATTGTTCGTCGATCTCTGCCATGAACTGTGCTGCCAGAGCGTCCTCGTCCGGCTCGGCGCTCTCGCTGCGGAGGGCCGACAGGTTCAGCCCCCCGCCGGCCTTGGCCGGTGGCGTGGACTCGGTTCCGGCGTCGTCGCTGCTGGGGGTGTCTTGCATCCAGGCGATGCGGTCGCTGTACCAGCGGCGTGCGTAGGCCGGTCCGGCGGCGGTTGCGGAGGGCTGGTCGAGTGCGGGGTGGCGGTCGGAGGTGGCTGCGACGATGTCGCGGATCTGGTTGGGCAGGATTCGCCAGTTCTTGAACAGCGCCACCGGGGATTCCGGGGTGCCCATGAACCCGGCGCCTTTGTAGGGGGCTTGGTCGGTCTTGAGTCCGCGGCTGCCGGTGAACATCTTGCCCAGGTCCATGCCCTCGGTCTCCCCGCCGGTGAGCGCGACGCGCACTTTGGCTTCGCGGCGGATCATCAGGTTCCCGAGCACGGAGCCGGTTGCTCCGAGCGCGGTGAGGACGGTGCGTACGCCCATGGCGCGGGCGATGCGGATGACTTCCAGGATCTTCCTGGCCAGCTCCCGCATGTTCTTGTCGTTGCTGGTGAGGATCTCCGCGCCTTCGTCGATGACGAGCATGATCTGCGGAATCTTCGCGCTGATCGGCAGCAGGTCGGTGTTCGCGCGGGACATGAGATCCTGGTAGGCCATCTTTCGGTGCTTCGCGACCCTGACTGCCGTGTCGAGCATCAGGAGTGCCTCCTCGTAGGAGGCGGCCAGCCAGTCCACCCCTGGACGCAACGGGGCCTGTCCTTCTACACGCTGTTGGTTGAGGGCGGGCAGGACCCAGGGGAGGCCGGCCGATCCGGCGTTGAGGTCGATCACCCACGTGAGGACGTCCTCGGCGCGGGCGAATCCGGCGAGGATGACGTGGACCATGTTGGTTTTGCCCGAGCCGGTCGGGCCGACGACCAGCGCGCACTGTTCGCGCAGGTAGGTCAGGATCTCTTCCGCGTTGGTGCGGTAGCCCCACGGCAGGCCGGTGTGGATGGACAGTGGCCCGTAGTCGCTCGGGTAGGGCGTCTCGGTGACCAGGACGTTGGCGGTGGTCACGTCGATCAGTACCCGGCCCTGGTGGATGCCGGGGCCGGCGGCGGCGGTGCAGCCGTGTGGAAGGCGCGCATCGGCCGAGAGCCGTCCGGACTCTTTCGCGATCCTGTCGTAGGTGGCTCCGCCGGGCGGGAGTTCGGCGTCGATGGTGAAGCCGGTGCCGGTGGGCCACATCTCGACTGCGAGCACGCGCAGCGTGATGCCGCACACCCGCTGGATGCGGTCGACCCACTCCGCGGCGATCGCCCGTCGCTCCGCGGAGAGTTCGGCGGCGACGTGGCGTTCGGCTGCGGCGATGGCCTCCTCTTCTCGCGCCTCCTCATACAGGCTCATGGAGTGTGCGGCGGCGCCGATGCCGATGCCGATGGTGGCGAGTGAGCCGAGGGCGGCCCAGGTCAGCGGGCCGGTGCTCATGGCCCAGGTGGTCCAGCCCGAGCCCACGAGCCAGGAGGCGGCGCGGGTGGCGATGGTGCGGCCGGCGTTGCGGTTGCGCAGTCCGGCGATCGCGTGGCCCACGGCGCCGGCGGTTCCTGCGGCGAGTGCCCAGCCGGGGGGCATGGAGGTGGCTGCTCCGGTGGTGGCCAGGGCGAATGCTCCGGTGGTGGCGGACAGGGCGCCGGTCACGGGTCCGTGACCGGCGCTCCAGTCCCACACCGGGCCGCTGGTGGCGGCCTTGGTGTTGGCGCTCATCTCAGACGTTCCAGCCCTTCTCTGCCTCGGGACCGTTGCGGGGGTCTTCGTGCCGTGCGATGTCCTGCTCGTGCACCTGCCTAAACAGCGGGCCCAGGTCTTCGGCGGCGGACACGGCGTACATCAGGGCGTTGTAGATGTCGGTCAGACCGCCCGCGACTTCCTTCTCCATCGGGAACTCGGAGTCGGAGCGCTCCGCGAGGATCTGCATCGTGCGGGCGACGCTCAGCAGGGCGGCGGGCAGGCCCTCGACCATGGCCAGGATCTCCATGCAGCCGTCCGGCTCGTAGGAGTGGGCCGCGGACTCCATCTCCGCTGCGGTCTCTTCGAAGTTGAACCCAGACACGTGCGTCGCCTCCTCAGCGAACGTGGGTGAAGCGGGAGTAGCGGGGAGCAGGTGCGCGGGCCGCTCCACCTGGTCCTTGATCTCGTCCGGGTCGCTCTCGGCTGCCGCGTCCGCGGCGGCCTCTTCGGCGTCCCGGGTCTGCCGGATCGCCGCGTCGCGCTCGGCTCGCTCCAGCCGGGCCTGACCGAGAAGGCGCCGGTAGAGGCGACGGCCTGGGTACTGGAGCCAGCGAATGCCGAGCTTGCGACCCACAGGTGTGGTGAACAGGCCGACGATGCCCAGTGCCCCGCCCAGCAGCGCGGCCACCAGGCGTCGGCCCTGCATCCGGGCTGCCGAGCGCCACAGCGCCCGCCGGGCCCGCTTACGGGCGGGTGCCTTGCGCACCGTCGACCGCTTGGCGGCGACGTCCTGCCCGGTGCGCTCATCACGCGCCCTGCGCGCCTTGGCGACCAGCGCGTTGCGGCCCGACGCCACCTTGCCCGCACCTTTGGCAAGGGCACGGCCCACGCGGCCCTTTGTGGGTGCGTGGGTGTTGCGGGCGGCGGCTTTCGCTGCCCGGCGGGCATCGGCGACACCGCGGCG
This sequence comes from Streptomyces sp. NPDC002926, assembly GCF_053591755.1. Lineage (NCBI taxonomy): Bacteria > Bacillati > Actinomycetota > Actinomycetes > Kitasatosporales > Streptomycetaceae > Streptomyces > Streptomyces sp. NPDC002926. The sequence goes on along the minus strand of NZ_JBSFUK010000002.1, from coordinate 123,519 downwards.
GGCCTCGGTGGTCTGCGCCCGGTGTGCAGCCCGCATCGACGCGGCCTGGCGCTGGTCGGCGCGCAGCGCCCGCACCTGACCCACCCGGCCCGTGCTGCCGGGGCGGGCGGTCCCGTGGTGCTTGGCGGTGCGGGCGGCTTGTGCGGCCTGCCGGTGCCTACCGCCGCTGGTAGAGGCACCGGCAGGCGCGCCCGTGCCGGTGCGGGGCTTGCTCCGGCCGCGGCCCCTAGTGGTGCCGGCGTTCCCGCTACGGGACTGCGACGGCACCCCGCCACGGCGCTGCGAACGCGCTCCGTTCGCGGTCGACGCAGAGCGCGCCCCTGTTCGGGCCGCCGTCTTGCGTGCTGCACGCGGTTTGTCGCGACGCTTCGTGCGGGCGGCGGCTGCCGTGCCGAGGACGACTGCACCGGTCATGGCGATCGCCGCGGCGACCGGCCCACCGGCCAGGGCTGCTGTGGCGACCATTCCGATGGTGCTGTTGGCTCCGGTCGTTGCCAGCGGGACGACGGGCCAGCCGCCCGGCGTGTGGTCCAACTCCGCGGCAGCCGGTGAGGGTGTGTCGGGTTGGCGTTCGGGCGGGGGTGCGGTGGCGGCCGGTTCGACCGCTACCGGCTCCGTACTGACATCAGTCATGCTGAGAGCACTCCTTTGGGAGAAGAGGCCCGGCCGGGACTGTCGAAGGAAGCGGCCGGGCCTCGGTTATCGGGACGGGTCAAGCGGCGCGCTGGTCTTCGGGAGTCATGTGAGGTCAGAGCTGGTTGGGTGCGATCTCGAAGAACTGCACCGCGAGCTGGTCGATGCTCAGGCCCATCTCCCGCGCGACTACGGCGCGGATCTGCTCAAACGCCTTGGCCCGAGTGCTGCCCTGCGGTCCGGTGGGCAGGTCGGCCGTGCCGCTGAAGGTGGCGAAGCGCCGTGCATCGCCACTCGCATGGACGGTCATGACGTAGTGGAAGGTCGTGGTCGTGGCGGCCGTACTCACAGCGGATCTCCTTGACGACGAGTCGAGTTCAGGCGGCTTGCTGAGCGGCGGGATAGGCGCAGGACACGCACATCCCCAGCGATGTGGGGATGCAGTAGCCCGCATCGGTACGGCACTTGGGACAGATACGGCGGGCCGCCATCGCCTTGGCGTGCGCGGCCCACATAGCCGTCGTCATCGGCCGCACCGGCCGGGCACGGTCGAGCCGGTAGAGGAAGGCCACCAGCGGCTCGCGCCGCCTACGCGGCCGCAGCACCTGAGCCGCGATCGGCTGCCCGCCCGGGCTCAGACCGAGGGCCCGCAGTTGCCGACGCGTGGCGTACCCGTCCGGGGCAAGCCGCCATGGATAGGTCGGTATCCCGTGAACCTGGCCGGTGGGGTCGAAACAGGCACTGCGGGTGGTGGCCATCAGGCCACTGCCTCAGCACGCTGCGCGGGCTCCCTCAGTTCCTGGTAGCGGCTGGAGACCCAGCCGACCGACCAGCCGCACAGATCAGCAGCAGCCCGCACGGGCAGACCCTCGCCGAAGGCGGCGTGCACGACCTTGCGAGCGTGGTCCTCGGGCAGCTTCTCCGTGGCGGGCTCGGCAGCGAGGAGTGCGGCACGTTCACGACGCGCGGCGTCTTTCCTGTCCCGGGACTCCCGCTCGCGGCGTTCGGCCGCCTCGCGTTCACGGCGTTCACGCTCACGCTGCTGCTGTTCACGCTCGCGTTCACGGCGTTCACGAGCCTCCCGCTCGGCCCGATCCCGGACCTCGGTCTGCTCGCGTTCCTCCCGCCGTACGGCCGCTTCCCGCTCGGCCTGCTGCTGCGCCAACCGGGCTTCGTGATCACGCTGTTCACGCGCCAACGTCGCCGTGTGCTCGCGCTCTTCGCGGGCACGTCGCTCGGCCGCCTCAGCCCGCTGAGTGGCGGCCTTCTCCCGCTCGGCCCGCTCGGCCCGCTGCTGGGCCTCCAGGGCGGCGACGGCGGCGGCGATGGCCCGCCGGTAGGCGAGCCCGGTTTCCGCCGTGACGATCAGCAGCATGGGGGCGACTGCGTGCACGGCCACGCCCACCAGGTCTTTCTTCAGCGCGGAGTCGGCGACGTTCAGGGCCAGGGTCATGCAGCCGGTCATCCACCGCAGCGCGATCGGCCACCGGCCGCCATGCCCACCGAGGCGGGCCAGCACGGAGTCGAGGCGGACCACGATGACGACCGCGGCATCCACCACCAACGGAAGGATCGGCGCCGTCCAGTCCCAGTCATCGGCCGTGTGCGCGGCCATCAGCGGGGTCACGGTGAGGATCGAGAAGAGCATCGCCCCCGCCACGATCAGCCACGTCCCGACCGATAGGGCACGCTCGGCTGAACGGATCTGATCACTGTTCATCACGTCGCCTCCCGCACCGTGGCAGAGGCGATCAGCAGCACCGGTGAAGACGGGTCGTCAAACGTTTCGCTGTCCTCGATCCACTCCCAGTCCGCGCCGTCCGTGAACACGTAGCCGAGCGCGTTCAGCACCCGCGAACGCTCCTGAACGGTCGGCACCACAGCACTGCCGAAGTCGCGCTCGGGCCACTGCGACGCAGGCACCCCGAGCAGCACCACGAAGAGGCACCACCGCCCTCCGCGGTTCGCGAGCTGCGCCGTGAACGTGCCCCCCATCAGGCCACCTCCGGCGAACCCGCGCCCCGGTTGGCCAGCTCCCGCCGTACGGCCAGCACCCGGCGGCGGGCCCGCCGGATACGCCGCAGGTCCAGCTCGTCGGCTGGCCGGTCGATGGTCATGATCTGCGCGTCCAGCAGTTCGACTTCCGCTGTGATGAGCGGCATCTCGTGCTCGATTGCGTTCAGCTCCGCGGCCGTGGGCTCGCGGTCGAATCCGTGGGTGGTAACAACCGCCTGAACAGCAGCGATGTGTTTCATGAGTCGTGGTCTCCCTAGCAGGTTCTACGGCTCGACAGCGCCCCCGGAGCAGCAACTCCGGGGGCGCGCGCCGTGGGGGCGAAAGAAGGCTCAGACGGTGGCGATGATCAGAGCGGCGATCAGCAGCCACAGGTGGTGGAAGGACTGGTTAGTTGACTGCACCGACTCGGTGATCGGCTCGACTTGGCGGCGATGTGTCGGACTCCCGATGGATCCGCACCCTCGCTCGTGAACACCCCCTGCTGGAAACTGGGCAGGCTCCACCGAGGCCGGGAGGGGGAACAGGTGAACGTTGCGAGTACTGCGATCACGGGGGTAGTTGCGCTGCTTGGTGCGGTTCTGGGCGGGTGGTTGTCCATACGCAACCAGGACCGTTTGTGGCAGCGCGATCACGCACGTCAGTGGAGGGACATTCGTCTGGCTGCGTACAAAGACTTCGTGGCCGCCTACCGTCAGTACGTGGCGTTCGCACTTGAGCCGACCGCCAACATCACTGCTGTCCCGCATCCGCGGATTCCGGGCGAACTGATGCCCTACTTCGACCAGGAAGGGCGCCCCTACAAGGAAGGGCTTGAGGGAGCCTCCACGGCTGTTCGTCTCGTGTCGGAATCCCCCGACGCGCTGAACGCCGCCGGGGAGGTCGTCAGGAGCGTTCGGCAGATCGCCGCCGCACGAGCGACATGCTCCGAGGCGACTCTTCCCCCCGAGGCTTTCGAGAGGCTGTGGTCGGCCCAGAAGGCATTCCTCGTTGCGACCCGCAAGGAATTGGGCCTCGTGGCAATACCACATGGCACAGTCGATAGCTGACGGAATCATGCGGTCGCGCCGCCCGAGTTAGTGCAGAGAAGGTCCAGCGCATAAGCGCCGGTGCCGATGTGCGGGTTGTCGTCCCGGCCGGCACGCGGCGTGCCCAGCCGGTAGAACTCGCTCTTACCGGTCGCCTGAGCGAGGCGGGCGAGCGTGCTGCGGCGATCGGCCCAGCCGTGCGACAGCGCGTCCACAGTGAGGCCGGCGACTAGCCCGGCCATCGACAGTTCCAGCCCGAGCAGCCACGCTGCCGGGACCAGCAGCAGGGCTTTCGTGATGGTGAGGGTGGCGACGTGCCGTGCGGCGGCGAGGCTGCCAGGCCATCCCGGCAGACCCTTCGTGCACGACTGGTGCGAGGTCTGCACCCAGTGGTCGCCCACCGAATGCCCGACCCATAACGCGATGAAGACCGCAGCGAAGAGAGCAGCGTCCATGCGAAAACTCCCAGGTTGAGAGGGACAAGCAAGCCATCCGGCTCCCCTCAGCCCCGCCCGTACAGCGCAAACGCGCCGGACGGGCAGGGGAGGCAACCGGCCGCAGCAACGAACGCTGCGGTGGGTTGAGCAGCGCGAATGTCCCCTTCAGGTCTGCCGCTCCCGTGCGAGGTAGAGCGGCCATGCCTGGCGAAGGCGTATGGGGACGTGACCTTTCGGTCTTAAGCCCTCCGGGACTGACAAGGGACCCGGGACCCTCCCCCCGACCGCTGCGGGGCTCCTGGCCGTGCACTCCAGAACCGCTGATGCCAGCAGTCCCGAAGCGGGAATATCCGTGCATGCAGGAATGCTTAATGGTGCTGCACCACCTGCTCAACTTGTTGGTACAAGCTGATGCAGTGATGCTGCACCCACGGACAGTGAGTCGTCAAGGCTTTGGAGCCGGCATGTACCAACAAGTTGCGCGAGTGCGTCATGATGGGACCATGAGCAAGCAGCCGAAATACCGGCAGGTCGCGGATGCGCTGCGCCGCGAGATCGACAACGGGACCTACCCGCCGGGGTCCCGGCTTCCGTCGGAGAGCGAACTGTCAGCGCGCTTTGACGCGTCGCGGAACACCGTGCGATCCGGGCTTGGCTTGCTGGTCACACAGGGACTGGTGACGTCCAGTCAAGGTCTCGGATACGAGGTGGCCAAACACGAGGTCTTCGAGCTGAACGCCTCTCGCTTCGAGAATCTGAGCTTTCCGCAGAACGGCGACGCCTACAGCACGGATGTCACTGCCGCTGGTCGTCGGCCTCACCAGACGTTCAGAGTTGAGATCCTGCCAGCGCTGGACGACGTGGCGGAACGGCTGAAGGTGGACCGTGGGTCTCGTACCGTCCTGCGCTTCTGCCATCGCTACGTGGATGACATGCCGTGGTCGACGCAGGCCACGTACTACCCGGCGTGGCTCGCCGATGAAGCCCCCCGCCTGGCCGAGCCCGGCGACATCGATGAGGGTACGACGCGCTACCTGGCTGCCCGCGGGACCGAGCAGATCGGCTACTTCGATGAGATCTCAACCCGCATGCCCACCCCAGATGAAGCGCGCTTGTTGGAGATCGGTGCGGGGGTGCCGGTGCTCCTGTGGATGCGGACGGGTTACTCGTCAGAGCGGCCCATTCGCTGCACCGTCACGACGTTCCGGGGCGATCTGAACCGGATGAACTACGAGATCGGCGACCTGTCCGCCCGGAGCGAGAACGAGCCTCAGTGAGAATAATCGTTGCCTGTTCGGACGACGTGGACAAGCTGCTGACCTTCCGCGAGGAGGCCGCAGCTTGGCTGGCCCGGCTCGGTACTGACCAGTGGCAGCGCCCCTACCCTGCCGAGAAGCTGCTGGAGGCCATCGAGGCGGGAACAGTCTTCATGGTCTTGGACGGCGGTGCGACGGCGGCGACCATCACCCTGACTCCCGAAGCAGAGGCAGGGCTCTGGACGGGCCAGGAACTCGGGGAACCTTCCCTGTTCATCAACAAGCTCACGGTGGCGCGCAGTCACGCTGGCCAGAGCCTCGGCGGGCGCCTGCTCGATTGGGCTGGAGACCGCGCCTACAGGTCAGAAGCCAAGTGGCTCCGCCTGGACGCATGGACGACCAACCAAGAGCTGCAGGCGTATTACCTGCGCCAAGGGTTTGAGTACGTTCGGACTGTCCTCGAAGGTGTCGCGGTGAATGGTGGGCCTCGGGTTTCAGGTTGGCTTGCCCAGCGCGCTGCCCGTCCAGCCAATCATGGTTTCAAAGACGAAACGCCTGCCCCAATACCTACCGCATAACATAAAGCCCCGACTCCGAACGCGGAGCCGGGGCCGGGCTTATGTATGTCGGCCGCAGGGCATGAGGCGGGCTCGCCTAGGGCCTAGTTCTGTCAGGGCCTTATTGCTGCTGGCCCTCACTAGGGTATCTATCGAACGAGACGCAGGCTGCGACGGCCAGGTCCCATAATTTCCATTTCCAGGTCTTCGTCTGTCATTCCCATGACTTGGGATAGCTCTTGAATCGAATAGTCGTGCTCTTCGATATGAATTCGGAGCATCTCCCGATAAATCTGAGGCTGTTCACGCTGAAGGGGGGCAGGCTCGCTTGCTAGGTATCCAGCCTTGTTCATGTAAGCATGAAGGCTACGTGAGCGAGCTTGCGAGATGATGTCTAGATGTTCGGCCCTGATGATGAGGGACTGCATAGGCACGCGCCAATAAGGCTTTAGCGCTGCTGCCTTACGAACATCAATGCCGCCCAGATCTTTTGTGATCTCGGCGGCTGGCATCAACAACTCTTCAGCGAATGAATCCGCTTCCTTCTCTGCGGTTTCGCGTGGTGGCTCACCCTCGTGCATAACCATATGCCCGATTTCGTGTGCGAGTACAAAGCGTTGCCTCTCTGGACTTAGCTCACTATTGAGCACGAATAGTGGTCCAGCTCCGGGGTGCCATACGCTGATTGCGTTAATTCGATGCGTCTCGAAGTCGCGTAGCAGTACAGTTCCGCCGGCCGCTTCCACGATGTTGACCAGGTTGGGAACGGGCCCCATGGGCAGGCGCCAGGCAGCACGAACACGGCGAGCCGCTTCGGTCGCCGTGCCAACGTCGTCAATATCAATTCGCGGGATGGTGAGTGAGGTATCTACTGCAATTCCGTCACTCAGACGTACTAGCCTCATGCGAAGTAGGTTCACATGGGCTTGGATCTTACGCAGAGTCCGTTGTGAAAGACTCTGCTGCTTACGGTGAAAGAAGCTGGCACTTCCGAAACCGTAAATTTCCTCTTGCCAAGTCAGCAGCTCCGGTGTCACTTTCAACACCTTTGCGACTTGAGGCACGTCGGCCTCAGGCAAGGGGCGCAGCCCATTCTCAGCCTTGCTGAGAGTAGACTGCGCCAACCCAGTAGCCTTAGCAAGATCTTGTTGTGTAAGACCCTGCGCCTCCCGCGCCAGAATAAGCATGCGCGGATTGATGGTCATTTCGTCTCGCTTGTCTCCTCCGCCGGCGTCTTCCGCGTGCTGCGAATGACTGGCCTTGGCCCGTCTCCGGGAGCCGCAGGCATGGGAATCGTGATTCCGCCCTGGCCCGCATCCGGGATGATTTCGATCGGCGCCCACAGGTGCTCGCCGTCAAGCGAGCAGGTAATCGCGAGCTTCGCCAGGTCAAGCTCGAAGTTGTCCAAGAGGTAGCCGGCGACTAAGTGCGTCATCGGTTCAACCTCACTGGAAAATTCCAGAGTCTGCCCCTGGAAAGCCAGTGCCTGACCAGTGGGTATTCCACTGGTCCTGAGTTTGCGGCCTCGGAACTTCTTGAAGCGGACTACGACACGATTCTGGATGTAAATCACCAGGAATCCGCGCTCTTTCCGAACCCGCACATGCTCGACCCCGATGAACTGCTTAACGGCCTCAGCGGTGATGAAGTCGTAGAGCATATTCGCTCGCGAGCGAGACGACACGTCAGCAGGTGAGCCCTCCAGCTTCTTCAGCCAGTCCTGCCAGCGGTCCCACGCGTCGCGAAAGCACTGGTCGAACTTGTTCTGAAAAGGCTGGAGCAGCCGCACACACGAAGCCCTATCCATGGGCGATGCGTTTGCCACGCGAGAAGCATGGCAGGTTGCAGAAGGCCCGTCAAATATTCCAGAAAAGATTCCAAGATCCGCGTAATCGAACAAGCGTTCGCCTAAGAGGGTGTCACGTGGCTGCGGAGCTGTCTACGTGTTCGTACGGGTGGTTGAAGCTGCGCTCCGGGTGCGGTCGGCGCCGGCCGGTGGCTGCCGGCCCATGTGTCGCGCTCTGCCCCCAGGCCCTCCTTCGATCCGTCGGCGGACCGCTCCCCTGACATCAGTCGCTGACATCAACAGGGACGTACGTCTGCGTACGACGGCGCACTCAACTCCATGTCCCGAGCATGTCCGCCATGTCGTGCGTTCGTGTGGAGGGCAGATCGAGGCACGGTGCACCCGCCTACGGATCAGAAGGTTGCAGGTTCGAATCCTGCCGAGTGCACACAGTTCAGAAGCCCCTCGGGATCATCCCGAGGGGCTTCTGGCATGAGCGGTGCCATTGACGTCTCCGCAGCGGGATCTGACCCGGCGTTCCCAAGGCGCGGGATCTGAGCCGCGCGGAGCGCGCCTATGTGGTGGGGATCCGCCGCTGGATCGAACGTGAGGTGGCGGGCTCCTCGGGAGCCGGGGGCACCCGCTCGGCCCGTTGTCAGCCGCCGTATCTCTTGGCCGACTCGTCCTCCTGTGCGAGGCGTCGCAGTGCCAGGAGGGCGGGCTCCAGCAACACGGTCAGCAGCAGGGCTCGTTCGGCCCGTTCCAGGGGGTCGGTGGTGTCGTCCAGTTGATCGAGATCGTGGGCGGCGGTGTGCTCGGCGAGAGTCGCGTAGGGCACAAGGGACCGCCAGTCGTAGTCGACGCCGAGTGATCGCAAGGTCTCCAGGGTGTCGGTGATGACGCCCTTGGCCGGGGCGTGTTCCGAGACCTGCCAGCCCATTTCCGTCAGCAGCGCATCCGCGTCGGCGCTGCCGGGCCGGTCGTCCTCCTTGCCGGTCCCGGGCTCCGTCCCGGTGACCGGCCTGGCGCCGAGGACGAGGCCGAGCACCTGGTGGGTGTCGGCTTCGTGCTCGGACACGGCAGTCAGCAGCTCCCTGGTGGCGTTGACCGACAGCCCTCGTACTCCGATGAGGGCGCGGATCAGCCGGAGGCGGCGTATGTGCGACTCCTCGTACTCGGCCTGGGTCGCGGCTGTCGCCCGTCCGGGAGGCAGCAGTCCCTCCCGGAGGTAGTGCTTGATCGTCGTGATCGGCACCCCGCTGCGGCGGCTCAGCTCGGAAATTCGCACCTGTTCTCACTCTCGTCTGGCTATTGGAGAGTGTCACTCTCTAATATGGATAGTGTCACTGCCTATCCATGAAGGCGAGAAGTGCGATGCCCACACTCCCTTGGGTCACCCCGAACCCCGCTCCGCCAGGCGCTCAGGCGTTCGTCATGGCCTCCCGCTTCGAGGTGCGCTCCTTCGGGGACGTACCGCGTTTCTTCTGGAAGTCGCTCGCCGCCTGGCGGCAGGTGCGGTCCACGCCGGGAGCCTTTGGCGCATCCCTCGTCGCCCGGCCGACGAAGCGCGTCTTCCTCACGCTGTCCGCATGGGAGAGCCGGGACGCCCTCTACGCGTACGCGAGGACCGAGCCGCATCGCGGGATCATGACCGGGTTGCGCGCGACCATGCGCGACTCGACCTTCACCTTCTGGGAAGTCCCGGTGGAGCAGCTGCCGATCGGTTGGGACGAGGCCGAGCGGCGTATCGCGGAGCAGGCGCGGACCGACGGCGGAGCCTGACGACGGGTGATCGTTCCGGCTTGTTCAGGCTTGCCCTGGTTCGTCATGACCTCGGTGTCGCGTTCCAGCCACAACTGAACAGTTGTTCAGCCCATTGCGGGTGGTGGTCGAGGTAACCACGGCCGCGCTCCGTACGCTCCGGTAGCGTCCGCGTATTCGTCCGGAGGTGTGTGTATGGCGTGGCGGTGTGCGGGGCTCGGCTGGCCGCGCGGGACGCGGATGCCCGTGCTCGAGTGGGAGGGCGGGCGGATCAGTCCGCTGACCCCCGGGAAGGAGCTGGGCTTCCGGGCCGAGGGGCAACGGCGGTGTGTCGGAGCGCGGGGGAATCCCTGTCCCACGCGGACCATCGTCTCCGGGCGGGCGACGCAGGCGCGGTGCGCGGAGTGCGCGCGGCTGGACCGGGCGCACTCGGTGGCCGCCGACACGATCGCCGACGACCCGCGGACGTACCGCGTGTATCTCGCGTGGTTCGGACCCGGCATGGTCAAGGTCGGGATCACCGCCGAGGAGCGCGGCGCGGCGCGGCTGCTGGAGCAGGGGGCCGTGGTCTTCAGCTGGCTGGGGCGCGGACCGCTGATGGCGGCGCGGCGGACCGAGGAGCTGCTGCGCACGGCGCTGGGCGTGCCGGACCGGATTCCGTACGCGGCCAAGCGGGCGGTACGGGCCGCGCTGCCGGCCGCGGTCGAGCGGGCGGCGGAGATCGAAGAGCTGCACCGGCGCGCGGTCGGTCTTGAGGGGTGGGCGGAGTCGCTGGAGCGGATGGACCTCGAGGCGGTCGATCACGCCGAGGTGTTCGGGCTCGACGGGCTGCCGGCCGCGACCGGGGTGGTGCGCGAGCTGGTGGACGGCGGGGTGGTCGCGGGGTTGCTGGTGGCGGCCGCCGGGCCTGATCTGCATCTGCGGACGGCGGGGGACGGTCTGGTGGTGGTCGATACGCGCCTGATGACCGGGTGGGGCTTGATCGGTGCCGACAGCGATGCGGGGGTGACGGTGCCCCTCGTCGACATGGCCGGTCCGGGCGCTGTGCAGGACGGGCTCTTCTGACGGCTCCGCCGGTTCGTCCGGCCCGAAGGTCAAAAGTTGGATCCTCAGGGATCCCTTCGGGTAATGGCTCTGGACACCTCCCCGACCGGGAACGGAAGGTGAGTGTCATGAGCATCAACCCTGTCGCGGCACATGATCCGCCGTACTACACCGTGGTTTTCACCTCCGTTCGGACGGAGCGGCCCGAGGGGTACGGCGAGACCGCCGAGCGCATGAAGAAACTGGTGGAAGAGGTCCCTGGGTTCCTCGGGTACGAGACGGCGCGGACGCCCGGTGGGCTCGGGATCACCGTCGGGTACTTCAGGGACGAGGAAGCCATCGCCACCTGGCAGCGGAATCTGGAGCACCAGGCCGCGCAGAAACGCGGACGGGCCGAGTGGTACGAGAGCTACAGCGTCCATGTGGGCAAGGTGGAGCGGAGTTACTGCTTTGAGCGGGACTGAGCGCCGGATCGAGGGTCGGACGGATGGCTCGACCGAGAGCCTGACCGAGGGCCGGATCGAGAGCCTGCCTGAGGGTCCGACCGGGGGTCTGGCCGAGGGGTCGGACGACCATGAGGCGGCGGATGTGCGGAGGTTCTGGGAGCGGCTCCGGCTGCCCGGGCTCGTCGACGTGCACACGCACTTCATGCCGGAGCAGGTCCTCAAGAAGGTGTGGGCCTACTTCGACGCCGCCGGGCCGCTGACCGGCCTGGAGTGGCCGATCACCTACCGGCACGAGGAAGAAAGACGGGTCGCTCTGCTGCGGGAGTTCGGGGTGCGCTCCTTCACCTCGATGCTCTATCCGCACAAAGCCGGAATGGCCGCCTGGCTCAACGGCTGGGCGGCGGCGTTCGCGGCGCGCACACCGGACTGTGTGCATACGGCGACCCTCTTCCCGGAGGACGGCGTCGAGCGCTACGTACGAGAGGCGGTCGAGACCGGCGCGAGGATCTTCAAGTCGCATCTCCAAGTCGGCGCGTACGACCCCAATGACGAGCTGCTCGATCCCGTCTGGGGGCTGCTCGCCGAGGCCGGGGTCCCGGTGGTGATGCACTCCGGTTCCGGTCCCGCGCCCGGGAAGCACACCGGGCCCGAGCCGGTGGGCCGACTGCTCGCGCGGCATCCGCGGCTGCGGCTGGTGGTCGCGCACATGGGGATGCCGGAATACACGGACTTCCTGGATCTCGCCGAGCGGTACGGCGAGGTGCGACTGGACACGACGATGGCCTTCACGGATTTCAGCGAGCGGTTCGCGCCCTTCCCGGAGCGGGAGAAGGCGCGCCTCGCGGACCTCGGCGACAAGATCGTGCTGGGTACGGACTTCCCCAACATCCCGTATCCGTACGTCCATCAGCTCCGCGCGCTCGAAGGCCTCGGGCTCGGGGACGACTGGCTGCGAGCAGTCTGCTACGAGAACGGCGCCGGGCTGCTCGGCCTTCAGCACTCCTAGCGCATTCTCAGGAAATTCACAGGAAGCGGAAAGGACCCTCTCAGGGCGGGGTCGCAGGGTACGAGCATGACCGCGACCTCGCCCCACGGGCGTACCGAAATGCTCAGGCCGGACGGCAGCCCCGTCCGCGTACTCGTCGTGGACGACGAGGCTGCGTTGAGCGAGCTGCTGTCGATGGCTCTGCGCTACGAAGGGTGGGAGGTGCGCAGCGCGGGCGACGGCGCGGGCGCGGTGCGTACGGCGCGCGACTTCCGGCCCGACGCGGTGGTGCTGGATGTGATGCTGCCCGATATGGACGGACTGGCCGTGCTGGGGCGGCTGCGCCGCGATCTGCCCGAGGTCCCGGTGCTCTTTCTTACCGCCAGGGACGCGGTCGAGGACCGGATCGCGGGTCTCACGGCGGGCGGCGACGACTATGTCACCAAGCCGTTCTCGCTGGAGGAGGTCGTTGCCAGGCTGCGCGGGCTGATCCGGCGGTCGGGCGCGGCGACCGCACGGAGCGAGTCGATGCTGGCGGTCGGCGACCTGACGCTCGACGAGGACAGCCACGAGGTCAGCCGTGGCGGGGACTCGATCCATCTGACAGCGACGGAGTTCGAGCTGCTGCGCTTTCTGATGCGCAATCCGCGGCGTGTGCTGAGCAAGGCGCAGATCCTCGACCGGGTGTGGTCCTACGACTTCGGCGGCCAGGCCAATGTGGTCGAGCTGTATGTCTCGTATCTGCGGAAGAAGATCGATGCGGGGCGGGCGCCGATGATCCACACCCGGCGCGGTGCCGGATATCTGATCAAGCCCGGTGAGTAGCCTGACGGGCCGCAGATGGTCGCTGCGGACCCGGCTGGTGGTCTCCGCGGTGGTGTTGATCGCGGTCGTGGCCGCGGTGATCGGGACGGTCACGACGATCGCCTACCGCACCTATCTGTACGGCCAGTTGGACATCCAGCTGCGCAACGTCGCGGCCCGGGCCGCGGGCCCGCCGGACACGGGCGGCGGGCGGCCGCCGATCGATACGCTCTCCAAGGATCCGCTCGGCTTCGTCAACGGCGGCGGTATGCCGGTGGGCACCGTCGGCGCCCTGGTCGCCGACGACGGCACCATCGACCGTGGCGTGGCCAGCACCGAGCCGGCGTCCGACGGGCTCGCGCCGCAGGTGAGTGCGCTCACCGTGGCGCAGTCCGAGGCCTTGGCGAAGGCACCGCGCGACCGCAGTTCGCACACCGTGGAGCTGGCGGGCCGGGGCGACTACCGGGTCAGGTACATCACCGGGATCCGGGGATCCTTCCTCGTAGGGCTCCCCACGAGCGATGTTCAGGACCAGCTCGGCACCCTCGTGGTGGTCGAGGTCTGTGTCACCGGCGCCGGACTGATCGCCGCCGGGATCGCCGGGGCCGCCCTTGTCGGGGTCGCGCTGCGGCCGCTCCGGCGGGTCGCCGCCACCGCCACCCGGGTCTCCGAACTGCCGCTGCACAGCGGTGAGGTGGCCCTGCACGAGCGGGTCCCGGCCGCCGAGGCCGATCCTCGGACCGAGGTCGGGCAGGTCGGCGCCGCGCTCAACCGGATGCTGGGGCATGTCGGTTCGGCGCTCGCGGTGCGGCAGGAGAGCGAGACGCGGGTGCGGCAGTTCGTCGCGGACGCCAGCCATGAGCTGCGTACGCCGCTGGCGTCGATCCGTGGCTACGCCGAGCTGACCCGGCGCGGACGGGAGGAGGTCGGCGCGGACACCCGGCACGCACTGGGGCGGATCGAGGCCGAGGCGACCCGGATGACGGGCCTGGTGGAGGACCTGCTGCTGCTCGCACGGCTCGATGCCGGACGCCCGCTCTCGTACCAGAGCACTGATCTCTCCCCGCTGGTCGTGGACGCTCTCAGCGATGCGCGGGCGGCGGGCCAGGACCACAAGTGGCGGCTCGAGTTGCCGGTCGAGCCCGCGACCGTACGCGGCGACGGTGCCCGGCTCCATCAGGTGCTGGTCAATCTGCTGGCGAACGCCAGGACCCACACGCCACCCGGCACCACGGTCACCGCACGGGTGCGCGTCGGCGGGCCGAAGGTCGTGCTGGAGATCGAGGACGACGGGCCCGGTATCCCGTCCGAGCTGCAACCGCACATCTTCGAACGGTTCGCGCGCGGTGACGCGTCCAGGTCCCGGCATGCCGGAAGCACCGGTCTCGGACTGGCGATCGTGCAGGCGGTCGTCACCGCGCACGGCGGCTTCGTGACGGTGTGGTCCCGGCCCGGGCACACCGTCTTCGCGGTGGAACTGCCTGCCCTGTACGACTCACAGACGGGGCACAGGCGCATCACACAGATGTGACAGCGCGCCCGCCGAGTGTCGTTCCATGCGAACCGACACCCCAAGGGGGACTCTGCCGGCCCGGGAGCATCTGCTCGCCGCCGCGGCCGATCTGCCCGTACTCGATGTGGTGATACCGGTCTACAACGAGGAGGCCGACCTCGAGCGGTGCGTGCTGCGGCTGCACGACCACCTCGCGCGGACCTTCCCGTACGGCTTCCGCATCACCATCGCCGACAACGCGAGCACCGACCGCACGCCAGAGGTGGCGGCGTGGCTCGACTCCGCGATCGCCGAGGTGCGGTCGTACCGGCTGGAGGAGAAGGGGCGGGGCCGTGCGCTGCGCACCGTGTGGTCGCACTCCGACGCTCCCGTACTCGCCTATATGGATGTGGATCTGTCGACCGACCTCAACGCACTGCTGCCGCTGGTCGCGCCGCTGATCTCGGGGCACTCGGACCTGGCGATCGGATCGCGTCTCGCGCGGTCGTCGCGGGTGGTGCGCGGCCCGAAGCGGGAGTTCATCTCGCGCGCCTACAACCTGATCCTGAAGTCGTCCCTCGCGGCCCGGTTCTCCGACGCCCAGTGCGGATTCAAGGCGATACGGCGAGAGGTCGCCGAGCGTCTGCTGCCGATGGTCGAGGACACCGGATGGTTCTTCGACACGGAGCTGCTGGTGCTGGCGGAGCGCGCCGGGCTGCGTATTCATGAAGTGCCGGTGGACTGGGTCGACGACCCGGACTCCACGGTGCACATCGTCAGTACGGCGACGGAAGACCTCAGGGGCGTGTGGCGGGTGGGGCGGGCGCTCGCGGTCGGCGCGCTGCCGCTCGACCGGCTGGCGCGGCCCTTCGGCGACGACCCCCGGGACCGGCAACTCAGCGGAGTGCCGGGGGGTCTGGCCCGGCAGCTGGTCGGTTTCTGTGTGGTGGGCGCGCTCTCCACGCTCCTCTACCTGCTGCTGTATTCGCTCTTCCGGGCGGGCGTCGGGCCCCAAGTAGCCAATGCGGGCGCGCTGTTGGTCTCGGCCGTCGCGAACACGGCCGCGAACCGCCGGCTCACCTTCGGGGTACGCGGCCGGGACCGCGCCGTACGCCATCAGGCGCAGGGCCTGGTCGTGTTCGGCATCGGGCTCGCGCTGACCAGCGGCTCGCTGGCGGCCCTGGACGCGGCCGCCACAGGCACCTCCCACGGCACCGAACTCGCGGTTCTGATCGCAGCGAACCTGGCGGCGACGGTGCTGCGGTTCCTGCTCTTGAGGGCATGGGTCTTCCCGGACCGGCGCGACGCGGCCGCGGCGGGCGAATCCGCGACGGCCCGACCCGTGACCGACCGGTCCCCACATCCGTACCGGTCCCCACACGCCTATCCCTCGCAGCACGCATGCCCGTCGCAACACGCGTACGACACAGCCGACTTCCGTGCCGGTGAAGCCGCGGACCGCACTTCGGACGTGACGACGCAGTTGCGCGTCGTCCCGCAGGACAACGACCAGAGGAACGCACGATGACCACGTCGCACGACAGCCACGCGTACCCGCCACCGGGGAGCCCGCCGGGGCTCTTGCCGCAGGCGGCCGGGCTCGCGCCCGGCGCCGGCCGGCCCGCGTCCGACGCCGTCCAGGCCCCGCCCGGCGCCGGCCGGCAGGGGCTCGGCGGGCACCGGCGGGTGGGCGGGCGCGTGGCCCGGATCTGGCGGGGGCGGGCCGAGGACGCCCCATGGGTGCGCCCCGCCTTCCTCGCGATCCTCCTCGCCACCGCGCTGCTCTACCTCTACAACCTGAGCGCGTCCGGCTACGCCAACTCCTTCTACTCCGCGGCCGTGCAGGCCGGCAGCGAAAGCTGGAAGGCCTTCTTCTTCGGATCGTCCGACGCCGCGAACTCCATCACCGTCGACAAGCCTCCGGCGGCGCTGTGGCCGATGGCCCTGTCCGTACGGCTCTTCGGACTCGGCTCCTGGCAGATCCTGCTGCCCGAGGTGCTGATGGGCGTCGCGACGGTGGGCGTCGTGTACGGCGCCGTACGACGTCGTTTCACGCCGGCCGCCGGGCTGATCGCGGGCGCCGTGCTGGCGCTCACGCCCATCGCCGCGCTGATGTTCCGCTTCAACAACCCGGACGCTCTGCTCGCGCTGCTGATGACGGTGACCGTGTACTGCGTGCTGCGCGCGCTGGAGGACGCGCGGACGAAGTGGCTGGTCTGGGCGGGCGTCGCGGTCGGCTTCGCGTTCCTGACGAAGACGCTGCAGGCGTTCCTGATCCTGCCGCCGCTGGCGCTGGTGTACGTGGTGTGCGCGCCGACGACCGTACGGCGACGGCTGGGCCAACTCGCCCTGGCCGGGCTGGCGACGGTCGTCGCGGGCGGCTGGTGGGTGGCGATCGTCGAACTGTGGCCGGCGGCGTCGCGTCCGTACATCGGCGGCTCCCAGAACAACAGCTTCCTGGAACTGACATTCGGCTACAACGGCCTCGGCCGGATCAACGGCGACGAGACCGGCAGCGTCGGAGGCGGCGTCGGAGGCGGTGCCGGCCCTGGCGGCGGTGGCTGGGGCGAAACCGGGATCGACCGGATGTTCGGCTCCGGCATCGGCGGCCAGATCTCCTGGCTGCTGCCTGCGGCGCTGCTTCTGCTCGTCGCGGGGATCGTCGTCACCTGGCGGGCCGGGCGCACGGACACGGCGCGCGCGGCCTTCCTGGTCTGGGGCAGCTCGCTGCTGATGACCGCGGGCATCTTCAGCTTCATGGCCGGGATCTTCCACGAGTACTACACGGTGGCGCTGGCGCCGTACATCGCCGCGCTCGTCGGCATGGGCGCCACGGTGCTGTGGGAGGAGCGGACGAAACTGCTCGGCTCGGCGGCGCTGGGCGGCACGGTCGCGGTGACGGCGTACTGGTCGTACACACTGCTGGGGCGCAGCACGGACTATCTGCCGTGGCTGCGCTGGACGGTGCTGATCGGCGGTCTGGCGGCGGCCACGGGGCTGCTGCTCGCGGGCCGGACGGGGCGTCGGCCGGCGCTCGGTGCGGCCGGACTGGGGCTCGTTCTCTCGCTGGCGGGCCCGCTCGCGTACTCCCTCACCACGGTGAGCGAGGGCCACGCGGGCTCGATCGTGACGGCGGGGCCGGCGGTCGCGGGTGGCCGGGGTGGTCCCGGCGGCGGTGGCGGGCCTCGGGGCGGCGGTGACGGGGGCGGGCTCGGCGGCCGGATGCAGCCGCCGGGGCAGCAGGGGCAGACTCAGGGTGGGCCTCAGCAGGGTGGTCCGGGTGGCGGTATGGGGGCTCAGCCCCCGACCGGGGGTCAGCCGGGCCAAGGCCAGGGCCAGGGCCCAGCTCAGGGCCAGGGCCGGCTGCCCGGCGGCTTCCCCGGGCAGGGCGATCGCGGCGCCGGCGGCGGAGGCGGCGGGATGGGTGGCCTCCTCAATGGCGCGAACGTCGACGCGGCCGTCGAGGCCAAGCTGAAGCAGAACGCCGACGACTACACATGGACCGCCGCGGCCATCGGCTCGCAGAACGCCGCGAGCTACCAGCTCGCCACCGAGAAGCCGGTCATGGCGATCGGCGGCTTCAATGGAAGCGACCCCTCCCCGAGCCTCGCCCGGTTCAAGCAGTACGTGGCTGACGGGAAGATCCACTACTTCATCTCGAGCGGCAGCGGCAGCGGCGGCCGCATGGGCGGCGGCCCCGGCGGAAACTCCAGCTCCGGGATCACCTCCTGGATCGAGTCCACCTTCACCAAGGTCACCGTGGGCGGCACGACCCTCTACGACCTGACCGACAGGACGGCACAACCCGTCAGGACGGCATAACCGTCAGGACGACCTGCCGCACAGGAAACAGTCCTATACGACGTACAGGGATCCCTTGTACGGTGTACGAGAACTCAACTCGTACACCGTACAAGGAGCGTGTATGACGGCAACGACTGCCGAGATCAGACCGGCCCCCACGGGCCACCCGCAGCGCTGGCTCATCCTCGGCGTCATCTGCCTCGCCCAGCTCACCGTGCTGCTCGACAACACCGTCCTCAGCGTCGCGATCCCCTCTCTCACCCGGGAACTCGACGCCTCGACCGCCGACATCCAGTGGATGATCAACGCCTATTCGCTGGTCCAGTCCGGCCTGCTGCTCACCGCGGGCAATGCCGCCGACCGCTACGGCCGGAAGAGGATGCTGGTCACGGGCCTCGCGCTGTTCGGCCTCGGCTCGCTCGCGGCGGGGCTGGCCCAGTCCGCGACGCAGCTGATCGCCGCCCGCGCGGGCATGGGCGTCGGCGGTGCGCTGCTGATGACCACGACCCTTGCCGTCGTCGTCCGGATCTTCGACGACGCCGAGCGGGTCAGGGCCATCGGCCTCTGGTCCACCGTCAATTCCCTGGGCTTCGCGGCCGGTCCACTGATCGGCGGGGTCATGCTCGACCACTTCTGGTGGGGCGCGATCTTCCTGGTCAACATCCCGGTCGCGGCGATCGGACTGTTCGCGGTCGTCGCACTCGTACCGGAGTCCAAGAACCCGCACGGCGACCGCCCCGATCTGCTCGGCGCGCTGCTGTCCACGATCGGCATGACCGCGGTGGTGTACGCGATCATCTCCGGCCCCGGGCACGGCTGGACCTCCGCACCGGTCATGGGCTCGGCCGCGGTCGGCGTACTGGTCATCGGAGCCTTCGCGCTCTGGGAGCTCCGGATCCCGTATCCGATGCTGGACATGCACTTCTTCCGCAACCGGCGTTTCATCGGCGCGGTCGCCGGCGCGGTCCTCGTGGCCTTCGGCATGGGAGGTTCGCTCTTTCTGCTTACCCAGCATCTGCAGTTCGTCCTCGGGTACGGGCCGCTGGACGCAGGTCTGCGTACGGCTCCACTCGCGCTGACCGTCATCGCCCTCAATCTCACGGGCGTCGGGGCACGGCTGCTGCCGAAGGCCGGTACTCCGGGCACCATCGCCGCCGGGATGACCCTGGTGGCAGCCGGTCTCGCCACGATCGCGGTGCTCGGCGGCGACGGCTACGGCGGGATGCTGCTCGGGCTGATCGTGATGGGTGCGGGTGTCGCGCTCTCCATGCCGGCGATGGCAAACGCGATCATGAGCGCGATTCCGCCGGAGAAGGCGGGGGTGGGGGCGGGTGTGAACGGCACTCTCGCCGAGTTCGGCAACGGCCTCGGCGTCGCCGTCCTGGGCGCCGTACTGAATTCCCGCTTCACCGCTCTCGTGCCGACGGCAGTGGGCGCGGCATCGCTGCCCGCGGCACTCGCCGCGGCGGACAGTCCCGCGGAACGTGGTCGTATGTCCGACGCGTTCGCCTCCGGCCTGGAGACGAGCCAGCTGGTCGGCGCGGTGGCGGTGCTGGCCGGCGGTCTGCTGGCCGCGATGCTGCTGAGGCGGGCGGAGCGGGCAGACTCACCCAGGACGGCGGCATAGCATCGGGGCCGGGCGGACCGGCCCGTTCCGGCTCGTCCGCCCGGCTGGGAAGAACCGAGGAGGATGCGCGATGGTGAGTGCGGCCGACCGCGCGAAGGGTCCCGCGCGGACCAGTGTGTGGCTCGACGGCAAGGCGACCCCCAAACGGAGGACCGAGCAGCCCGCCGGCCTCGACCGCGACAAGATCACCGCGGCCACGGTCCGGCTCCTCGACTCGGAGGGCCTCGCGAAGTTCTCGATGCGGCGGCTGGCCGCGGAGCTGAACGTCACCGCGATGTCGGTCTACTGGTACGTGGACACCAAGGACGACCTTCTGGAGCTGGCGCTCGACCGGGTGATGGGAGAGCTCCCGCTTCCGCCGGCGGACGACCCGGACGCGGACTGGCGCGACCAGCTGCGCCGGCTTGCCCGCGGATACCGCTCACTGCTGGTCGCCCACCCCTGGGTGTCGCCGCTCATCGGGGAGTACCTCAACATCGGCCCGCGCTCGATGGCCTTCTCCAGGACGGTCCAGCGGGTGATGCGCAACACGGGCCTGCCGCTGCACGGCCAGACCGGTGCTCTCTCGGCGGTGTTCCAGTTCGTGTACGGCTTCGGCACGGTCGAGGGCCGCTTCGGGCAGCGCTGCGCGGCGGCGGGGATCAGCC
Organism: Streptomyces sp. NPDC002926; assembly: GCF_053591755.1. Classification (NCBI taxonomy): domain Bacteria; kingdom Bacillati; phylum Actinomycetota; class Actinomycetes; order Kitasatosporales; family Streptomycetaceae; genus Streptomyces; species Streptomyces sp. NPDC002926. The sequence goes on along the minus strand of NZ_JBSFUK010000002.1, from coordinate 103,199 downwards.
AGGACGACTACTTCCACCAGGTCATGGGCGCGATCGGGCAGCAGCCGGATGTGCAGGAGGCGTTCGAGGAGTCGGCCGAACTGATGAAGGCGAGGGGCGGAGGCACGGTGGAGGAGATGAGGGAGCGGGACTTCGGGTTCGCGCTGGACCTGCTGGTCGCCGGCATCGAAGCGATGGTTGCCCGCGCGTAGGGGCACGGGCGGGGGATCTCGCTGCCCGGCGCCCGGGTGGCCCGGGCCCGGCGGGTCGTCCCGTCCTGTGCGGTGCGTGCGGCTCGGGCCCGGGGGCGTCACCCCTGCGGCGAGCGGCGGGGGTGACGCCCCACGCGGCGCAGGGGCGGGGGTCGTCACCCCATGGCGGAGGCCGGGGGCACCGCCCCCGTTCCTCGCCCCGGACTCAGTTCCCGCTGAGCCTCGCCGGGAAGCCGCCCTTCGCGATCGGCCCCCACCGCTCCGGCGTCACCCGGATGATCGACTTGCCCTGCTTCACCATCGCGGCCCGGTACTCGTCCCAGTCGGGGTGCTCGCCCGAGATGTTCCGGAAGTACTCCACCAGCGGCTCCACCGACTCCGGGGAGTCGATCACCTCCGCCGTGCCGTCGATCTGGACCCACGGCCCGTCCCAGTCGTCCGACAGGACGATCACGCTCACCCGCGGGTTCCGCTTCGCGTTCCGTGTCTTCGCGCGTTCCGGGTAGGTCGAGACCACGATCCGGCCCGAGTCGTCCACCCCGCAGGTCAGCGGGGATCCCTGTGGGGTGCCGTCCGAGGCGCGGCTGGTCAGCAGGATCGCCCGGTGCCTGGGGCGTACGAACTCCAGCAACTGGTCGAGCTCCACCTGGGTGTTGGTGGCGATGTTGGGTGCCATGCGCCGCAGCCTAAACCTCAGGTCGCCGGAAGCGACTCGCCCTGGACCACCTGGATCGCGAGTTCCACCTTCAGCGTGGTTCCGATCGCCGAGATGCCCGCCTGAACCACCTGGTTGTAGTTCATCGCGAAGTCCTCACGGTGCAGCTCCGTGGTCGCGCGGAATGCCGCCCGCACCCCGCCCCACGGGTCCGGTCCTGTGCCCAAGTACGTCAGGTCCAGATCGACTTCGCGTGCGACGCCGTGCAGCGAGAGTTCGCCGTGCACCGTCCAGCGGTCCGTCCCTGCCGGGGTCAGGCCGTGGCCGCGGTACGTGATCTCGGGGTACCGCTCGACGTCGAGGAAGTCCGCGGAGCACAGGTGCTTGTCGCGCAGGCCGTTGCCCGTGTCGATGGACGCCGCCCGGATGACCGCGTCCACGCGGGACCGCGACAGATCGGACCCGATGGTGACGCGGCCCCCGAAATCCAGGAAGCGGCCGTTCACGCTGGAGATCCCCAGATGCTGCGCCGCCGCGCCCACCGACGAGTGCGCCGGGTCCACCGACCACGCGCCCGGCGGCGGGAGTTCCACGCCGCCCTGGCGGGCCAGTACCACCGTGCCGACCTCGGCCCGGCCGCTCGCCGTCACCAGCGCGGTCGAGGCGGCCGGGGCATACCCGAGCGCCGTCACGATCACCGTGTACGGGCCCGGGGCCAGGGGATCCGCGGAGGTCACCGCACCGTCCCCGTCCGCTGTCGCCCGCAGTACCTGCGCGCCGGTCGTATCGGTCACGGTCACGACCGCGTGCTGGACCGCCCAGCCGTCCCGCGTCCTTACCTGTGCGCGAAGTCCCATGACGCCCATCCCGTTTTCTCTCCTTGCCGCGTTTGCGCCAAAAATGACCGGGCCCCGGGCGGGGGCGGCAGGCCGTCCCCTGCCCACCGTCCCCGCCTTCGGGGCCCGTTTCCACCGGCCGGCTGCTCTCCTCCGCTACAGAGCGAGCCCGCGGCCGGGGGCTCGGTTACTCGCCGGGGTGGGCGAGTTCGATGTCGTGGCCGTCGACCCCGCGACCGGCCACCGTCAGTGCGCCGGCCACCGGCGGGTACCCGGTCGCGATGACCGTGTACTCCCCCGCGTTCAGGTCGGCGAAGGCGTACGCCCCGTCGTCCCCGGTCGTGGCGGTGGCGACCACATTCCCCGCGGCGTCCAGCAGGGTCACCCGGGCGTCGGCCAGCGGCCGCCGGTCGTCTCCGCCGCGGACGGCGCCCTGGACCAGGGCGCCGGCCTGCAGGGGCGCCTCGATACGGGTCACGCCCTGGCCCCCGATCTCCACCGGCAGCGCCAGCGGCCGGTAGCCGGCGGCGTTCACCGCGACGGTCACCGGGCCGGGCACCAGCTCGCCGAAGGCGAACTCGCCCTGCTCGGCGCTCTTCCCGGTGGCCAGTACATCGCCACGCACATCGGTGACGATCACCATCGCGCCCTCGATCGGCGCACCGCTCTCGGCGGCCCGCACGGTCCCGGCCAGACCGCTCGTGCCGGAGAGGAGGATGTCGTAAGCCAGCGTCTCGACGCCGACGACCACCGTGGACGCCTGCGGCTGGAAGCCGTCGGCGGAGGCGATCAGTACGTACGAGCCGGCGCCGGGAGCATCCAGCGCATAGCTTCCGTCCGCCTGGGCGACCGCGCGGCCGAGCTGCCGTCCGGTCGGCGAGATCAGTGTGACCGCTGCCCGAGGCACCGGCGCGCCCTCGTTTCCGCGCACCACACCACGTACCGCCGTGCCGCCGGCCGCGGGGGCGGGAAGGGTCTCGACGGCGTCGACGGGAGCCGCCACAGCCTCGGAAGCCGCGACGGTCTCCGCCGTGTCCGCAGTGCCCGCGGTGACCACCGTGTCCGCCGTCTCGGGCGCCCCGTGGCTCTTCAGCGCGACCTCCTTGATGAACAGCGTCACCAGGAAGGCGAGCAGCGCGAACGGAGCCGAGTAGAGGAAGACATCGGCGACACCGTGCCCGTACGCGGTCTCCATCACCGTACGGATCGGGCCCGGCAGCTTGTCCAGGTCGGGGATGCCGCCGCCGCCCGTGCCGCCGTGGCCCAGCGCCGCGCCCTGCGGGCCGAGTTCGGTGAGCCCGTCCTTGACGTAGTGCGTGACCCGGTTGGCCATGACCGCGCCCAGCGCCGAGACGCCGACCGCACCGCCCAGGGACCGGAAGAAGGTGACGACCGAACTGGCCGAGCCGAGGTCCTCAGGGGCCACCTGGTTCTGCGTGCAGAGCACCAGGTTCTGCATCATCATGCCGAGGCCGAGACCCAGGACGGCCATGAAGATCGCGATGTGCCAGTACTCGGTGTCGTACCGCATGGTGCCGAGCAGTCCGAGGCCCGCCGTCACCAGCACACCACCGATGACCAGCCACGCCTTCCAGCGGCCCGTCTTGGTGATGACCTGGCCCGAGACGGTCGAGGAGATGAACAGGCCGCCGATCATCGGGATCGTCATGACGCCGGACATCGTCGGCGACTTGTCGCGCGCCAGCTGGAAGTACTGGCTGAAGAAGACGGTGCCCGCGAACATCGCGACACCGACGAAGAGCGAAGCCAGCGACGCCAGCGTGATGGTGCGGTTGCGGAACAGCCGCAGCGGGATGATCGGGTCGCTCGCCCTCGACTCCACCAGGAGGAAGAGCGCGCCGAGCGCGATCGAGCCGCCGACCATGGCGTACGTCTGCCAGGAGATCCAGTCGTACTTGTCGCCGGCGAAGGTGACCCAGACCAGCAGCAGCGAGACCGCCGCGCTGATGAAGAAGGCGCCCGACCAGTCGACCTTGACCTGGCGCTTCACGACCGGGAGCTTCAGGGTCTTCTGAAGGACGATCAGCGCGATGATCGCGAACGGCACGCCGACGTAGAAGCACCAGCGCCAGCCGAGCCACTCGGTGTCGGTGATGACGCCGCCGAGCAGCGGGCCGCCGACGGTGGCGACGGCGAAGGTCGCGCCGAGGTAGCCGCTGTAGCGGCCGCGCTCACGCGGGGAGATCATCGCGGCCATCACGATCTGCGCGAGGGCGGAGAGACCGCCGACGCCGATGCCCTGGACCACACGGCAGGCGATCAGCATGCCCGCGCTCTGCGAGAGTCCGGCGACCACCGACCCCAGGACGTAGATGAGGAGGGCTATCTGGACCAGCAGCTTCTTGGAGAAGAGGTCCGAGAGCTTGCCCCAGAGCGGCGTGGTCGCGGTCATCGCCAACAGCGAGGCCGTCACCACCCAGGTGTACGCGCTCTGGCCGCCGTCGAGGTCGGTGATGATCTCCGGCAGGGCGTTGGAGACGATCGTGGACGACAGGATGGCGACGAACATGCCGAGCAGCAGCCCGGACAACGCCTCCATGATCTGCCGGTGTGTCATCGGCGTGCCGCTGTCGGAGGCGTGGCCGCCTCCGTGCTTGGCGTGGCCGCCCCGCACACCGGTTGGTGTGGTCGTAGCCATCTTCATCCTTTTCTTGCGTCGTTACGTCGTGTCACGCGGGTGTACGGGTCGTCGTGCTGTGCTGTTGTTGTCGTTCGTCCGGATGGCGCACCCGACAGTCCCCGAAGGAGTCGCGCAGGCGGGCGAGCATCTCGATGAGCTGTCCGACGTCGTCGTCGGACCAGTCCTTGAGGTTGCGGGCGAACATGTCCGTGGTCCGTTCGGCGAGCTCGCCGAGCATGTCCAGGCCCGCGGGGGTGAGCCGCAGGATGCGGGAGCGCCTGTCGCCCGGGTCGGGGAGCCGTTCGATCCAGCCGCGCTCGGCGGTGTGGGCGACATGGCGGCTGGTCACGGACATGTCGACGGCGAGGAGCTCGGCGAGCCGGCTCATCCGCATCTCGCCATGCCGCTCGAGCAGGGTCAGGACGGCGGCGGAGCCGGACGGGCACTCAGCGGGCAGTATCCGCGTGAGACCGCGTTTCACGGCACCGATGGCGCTGAGCTGGCGGGCCAGTTCCGCGTACTGACTCTGTGCGGCCATGGCAGCCCGCCCCTCCCACATCTTGTTGCTTAGGGCAACCATAGAAGCTGTTGGTTGCTGCAGGCAAACGAAAAGAGGGGTCGAGGCGGTAAAGGAACCTCAAAGGCTTCGCATGGGTCCGGTCATGGCTCGACGGGGGAGGCAAGTGCTGCCCGCCCGGGGTTGGGCGCGGCAGGCGGGTTCGCTAGGGTCCTGCCCCATGGCACACAACCCCCACGCTCCCCAAGGTCAGGGCCCCGAGGGCAACTACGACCCCGCGGGCAGCACCCAGATGTTCCGCGCCTTCGTCGACGACGGCGCTCCGCAGGGCCGGCAGGCCGCGCCCGCCGCACAGTCCTCCTCGCGGGTCGGGCTGATCGTCGGCGTCATCGCGGCCGTCGTGATCCTCGGAGCGGTGGCCTGGCTCGCCCTGGGCTAGCCCGCCCTCGGCCGGCTCGCCTCGGGCCGGCTCACTTCCCTACGGCGGTGACGTCCTGGGTCTCGATATGCATGCCCAGCGGCACCCGCCAGGCGTCCACGCACACGGTGTACGCCTGCTTTCTCACCGCTCCCGCGGCGATCGGCGCGGGCAGCGGCTGAGCCGACTCGATGGTCGCCCAGTCGATCCCGAGCGCGCCGATGATGTGCGTCGCGAAGGTGACGGTGCCCGAGGTCACCGGTGAGCCGCCGGTGTTGCGGAACTCCACGGTCACTTTCTCGCACCAGCGCGCCTCCAGTGCCGCGCGGACCGGGGCGCCGAGGCTGAGCACGGCGGGTCGTGGGGGTGCGGGAGTCGGCTTCGGCCGGGTGGTGCCGGGCGTGGTCGGGGTGGCGGGTCCACCGCCACTCGTACCGCCGGAACTCGCCGGATCGCCGGTGCCGCTGCCGCCGGCATTGCCGCTCGTGCCGCCGTCCGGACCGCCGGTGCCGCCGCTCGTATTCCTCGCACCGCCGCTGTCCGGTACGTCGGGCAGCTCCTGCCCGCCCGGCGCCGTCCCGGATTCGCCCGGCTTCCCGGGCCTGCCCGGTGTTTCCATGTCACCCGACGGCGTGGCACCGTCCAGCGGCACCAGCACGACCTTGCCCTTCGGCGACACGGCGGCCGTGGGCGCCTCATCCGACCCGGAGCCCGCGGCGCCGACTGCCGCGTAGCCGGTGCCGCCGCCGCTCCCGCACGCGGTCAGCGCCCCACCGAGGCAGAGCGCGACCGCTGCGAGAGCTGCTCCATGACGTCGTCGCATCGCGTCAGTGTGTCTGACGCACCGTCAATAAGGAACCCCGCGGCTGAGCTTCGGCCCGGGATCAGTCGGCGATCAGGCCCTCCCGCAGCTGCGCGAGCGTACGGGTCAGCAGCCGCGAGACATGCATCTGCGAGATGCCGACCTCCTCGCCGATCTGCGACTGGGTCATATTGGCGAAGAACCGCAGCATGATGATCTGCCGTTCGCGGGGCGGGAGTTTGGCCAGCAGGGGCTTGAGCGACTCGCGGTACTCGACGCCCTCCAGCGCCGTGTCCTCGTACCCCAGCCGGTCGGCGAGGGAGCCCTCGCCGCCGTCGTCCTCGGGCGAGGGCGAATCCAGCGAAGAGGCGGTGTAGGCGTTGCCGACGGCGAGACCGTCGACCACGTCCTCCTCCGACACCCCGAGCACCGCGGCGAGTTCGGGAACGGTCGGGGAGCGGTCAAGCTTCTGGGCCAGCTCGTCGCTGGCCTTGGTGAGCGCGAGCCGCAGCTCCTGGAGCCGGCGCGGCACCCGCACCGACCACGAGGTGTCGCGGAAGAAGCGCTTGATCTCGCCGACGACCGTCGGCATCGCGAACGTCGGGAATTCCACGCCCCGTTCGCAGTCGAACCGGTCGATCGCCTTGATCAGGCCGATCGTGCCGACCTGGACGATGTCCTCCATCGGCTCGTTGCGGGACCGGAACCGGGCCGCGGCGTACCGCACGAGGGGCAGATTGAGCGCGATGAGAGTGTCGCGCACATAGGTGCGCTCCGGGGTGTCGCCCGTTCCCTCGGAGTCCAGCGCGCGCAGCCGCAGGAACAGGGAGCGGGACAGAGTGCGGGTGTCGATGGCTTCCGAGCTGTCAGGCACGGCGGGTGCGGGTGCGCTCTTTGTGAGCGTGAGCACCTTCGAGCTGCCCTGTTCTACGGACATGCCACCCCCTTGAGGTCGCGGACGGTCGCGGCGGCCACGACCATCGGAGGAACGCAGCCTCCACCTGAATACCGGAGGCGGGGCTGCGGCAAACGCGGTTCCCGCAGAATGTCACATGTCGGCAACACGCTGTAGTGACATGTCGACATGTATCGGGTGAATTTGCGCTGGAAGCAGGGGGTGTGCGGCATTTGGGCAGCTCGAAGCGGCCCCGAAACGGTCTACCCGTTTCAGCTATGCCTCGATCCTGTTTGCGGACCTGAGTCGGGCAAAGCTTCGGGCAAGCAGCCTTGACACATGCATCTGCGAAACGCCCAGTTCCTGACTGATCTGCGACTGCGTCAGATTGTTGTAGTAGCGGAGCATGAGGATCCGCTGTTCCCGCTCGGGCAGTTGTACGAGCAGATGGCGTACGAGGTCGCGGTGTTCGACTCCGGCCAGCGCCGGGTCCTCGTAACCGAGCCGGTCGAGCAGCCCCGGCAGCCCGTCGCCCTCCTGGGCCGCCTCCAGGGAGGTCGCGTGGTACGAGCGTCCGGCCTCGATGCAGGCCAGCACCTCGTCCTCGCCGATCTTCAGCCGCTCGGCGATCTCGGCCGTCGTCGGGGTGCGCCCATGAGCCGTCGTCAGATCCTCGGTGGCGCCGTTGACCTGCACCCACAGCTCATGGAGCCGCCGCGGCACATGGACGGTCCGTACGTTGTCGCGGAAGTACCGCTTGATCTCGCCGACCACGGTGGGCATGGCGAACGTCGGGAACTGCACGCCGCGGTCCGGGTCGAAGCGGTCGATCGCGTTGATGAGCCCGATGGTGCCGACCTGGACGACGTCCTCCATCGGCTCGTTGCGGGAGCGGAACCGGGCGGCGGCGTACCGCACAAGGGGCAGATTCGCCTCGATCAGCGCCCCACGCACCCGGGAGTGTTCCGATGTGCCCGGCTCCAGCCCTTTGAGCTGGCCGAAGAGCACCTGGGTCAGTGCCCGGGTGTCCGCACCCCGGCTCTGTGGTTTTCCGGGGGCCGGGGTGTCGTCGGGCCGCTCGTTCTGGGGCGGCACCTGAGGCGCAGTACTGGCCGGCACGGTCACGCCACCCCTTTGCGGTCAACTACGGTCAACTCATCCGTCAAAAGCGGTCATAGCATCACAAGACATGTCCACTGTGTGCAAGCACCTGATAACGCCGTGTTGAAGGCAAGTTGAGGGCTAAACCTCAAAAGGCCCCCCGCCACAGTGGCGAGGGGCTGGGAAAGCCGGGGGTTCAGAACTCGTAGTCGGCGATCACCCAGGTGGCGAACTCGCGCCACTGTCCGGCGGCTGCCTGATGGGCCGGATGCCCGATGTACCGCTCCAGCGCCTCACGGTCGGACACCGCGGAGTTGATGGCGAAGTCATAGGCGATCGGCCGGTCGGTGATGTTCCAGGCGCACTCCCAGAACTCCAGCTCGGGCACGACCCCGTCGAGTGCCTGGAAGGCCTTCACGCCGGCGGCCACGCGGGGCTCGTCGCGCTCGACCCCCTCATTGAGCTTGAAGAGGACCAGATGGCGGATCAAGGGGCACTCCTAATTGACGAGCTCGGTCATGAACCGGCCGACGCCCTGCGCGGCGCTCGATATGCCCTCGAACCCTATCTGGACCAGGTCGGCAGCCTTGTCCGGGGAGGTGATGATCGTGTACAGCACGAAGACAACGACGACGTAAAGAGCGATCTTCTTCGTTTGCACCATCAGCCCCTGCCTCCCCTGCGATGCCTGTGGTCCCTACAGCCTCTGCGGTCCCCGCTGTCCCCTGGTCGCGCAGTCGCGTGAGTCTAACCGAGCCCTTCAGGACCAAGGGCCCGGGTATCGAGGCCCCCTTGCCGGTCATCGTGACCTGGGACGGACCGTGGGCCGGACGGTGAGTCCGGCGTGGATCCGGCAGCAACCCGACGGGCCGGGCACGGCCCTCACCGCGGTCCCGCGCCGTACGCTTCCCCCGGCTGCGGCCGGGCTCGTACGCCGCCCTCCATGCCTCCGAGGAAAAGCGAAGGGGCCCGACGCAATGCGTCGGGCCCCTTCGACAAGAGCGGTAGCGGAGGGATTTGAACCCTCGGTGAGTTTCCCCACACTCGCTTTCGAGGCGAGCTCCTTCGGCCGCTCGGACACGCTACCGGGAGAGAGCTTAGCCCAAGGTGGGCCGTGCTCTGAAATCCGCCCGGCATCCCGTCGTTCAGCGGTCCCTGAAGAAGTCCGTCAGCTGTTTGGCGCACTCGGCCTCCAGGACGCCGAGGATGACTTCGGGCCGGTGGTTGAGCCTCCGGTCCCGTACGACGTCCCACAGCGAACCGGCCGCGCCCGCCTTCTCGTCCCGTGCGCCGTAAACCACCCGGTCCACCCGGGACTGCACGATCGCGCCCGCGCACATCGTGCACGGCTCCAGCGTGACGACGAGCGTGCAGCCGGTCAGCCGCCACTCGCCCGCCCGTCTCCCGCTACCGCCCTTGCCGGATGCGCCGGCGGCCGCCGAATCGCTCAACTGCGCGGCCGCACGGCGGATCGCCAGCACCTCGGCGTGCGCCGTCGGGTCGCCCGTCGCCTCACGCTCGTTGTGACCGGTGGAGAGGACCGTGCCGTCCGCGGCCAGCACGACAGCGCCGACCGGCACATCGCCGGACAGCGCCGCGCGTTCCGCCTCTTCCAGGGCAAGGCGCATCGGCGCCTCCCACGGATCGCGTACGGGATCGGGCGGTACGCGACCGGATGACGGTCCTGTCACTAGCGGACGGTCTCCAGTACCTCGGCGGCGCCCAGTGCGTCCGCGATCTCCAGCAGTGCGTCCGTGTCCAGCGCCAGCAGCTCCTTCTCCGGCAGTCCCAGGTCCATGAGGATGTCGCGGTCGCCGACCGGTCCCGCCGGCACAAACTCGCCGACCGGGCCGGACTCGACGTCCGCCTCGTCCTTGTCGTCCTCGTCCGGCTCTCCGTCTTCCGTGCCGTCGAGGTCCAGCGCGTCGAGGTCGTCGGCCGGGTCGTCATCGTCCCCGCCGAGCAGTTCCTTGGTCAGGATCTCCCCGTACGAGGAGCGTGCGGCCGCGGCCGCGTCCGAGACGTAGATACGAGGGTCTTCCTCGCCCTCGACGCGGACGAGACCGAACCAAGCGTCCTCCTGCTCGATGAAGACGAGCACCGTGTCCTCGTCCACCGAGGCATCACGGGCCAGGTCGGTCAGATCCGACAGGGTCTCCACATCGTCGAGCTCTGTGTCGCTCGCTAGCCACCCGTCTTGAGTGCGCGCGAGCAGTGCGGCGAAGTACACCGTGACTCTCCCACTGATCAGAGGTGTGACGACCGGCGGTGCTGGCTTTGAGCCCCGCCCACTCGGAATCGTGGCAGAAACGAGCCCGATGCGAGAGGTCTTCCGTCGTTGCGTCGGCCATCAGTTCTTACGAGGAGGGCTACCAGCGGAACGTCCGCATGCGCATTTGCTGGCGCATCCGGGCCGCTCGGGCCCGTCGGGGCTGGACTCGGTCGCGCAGTGCCTTGGCCTCGCCCAATTCGCGGAGGAACTGGGCGCGTCGCTGCCTGCGCTCCGCGTCGCTCTCGGGTCCGATGTCGTGCCGTTCCCGTTCAGGCTCCTGCATCGGCCACACCACCCCACGGTTGGTCCGTATTCCCCCTAGGCCCTGCGGCCTGGGAGGGACCTCTTCCACCTTCCCTCCGGACCGTGGCTTAAAGCGAGCGGGATACTGTTGTGCGCATGCGGATCCATGTCGTCGACCACCCGCTGGTGGCGCACAAACTCACCACGCTGCGCGACAAGCGCACCGACTCCCCGACCTTCCGGCGCCTCGCCGATGAGCTGGTCACCCTGCTCGCGTACGAGGCCACCAGGGACGTGCGCACCGAGCAGGTCGACATCGAGACCCCGGTGACCGGGACGACGGGCGTGAAGCTCTCGCACCCGCGCCCGCTGGTGGTGCCGATCCTGCGAGCCGGCCTGGGCATGCTCGAGGGCATGGTCCGGCTGCTGCCGACCGCCGAAGTGGGCTTCCTCGGGATGATCCGTAACGAGGAGACCCTGGAGGCGTCGACGTACGCGACGCGGATGCCCGAGGACCTTTCGGGCCGCCAGGTGTACGTGCTGGACCCGATGCTGGCCACCGGCGGCACGCTGGTCGCGGCGATCCGGGAGCTGATCAAGCGCGGCGCCGACGATGTGACCGCGGTCGTGCTGCTCGCGGCGCCGGAGGGCGTCGAGGTGATGGAGCGCGAGCTCGCGGGCACGCCGGTCACCGTGGTCACCGCCTCGGTCGACGAGCGGCTCAACGAACACGGCTACATCGTGCCGGGCCTGGGCGACGCGGGCGACCGCATGTACGGGACCGTGGACTAGGGATTCCTCAGCACTTCCTGGAGGGCGCCGGAGCGGGATTGGCCAGGGTGGCCAGAGCCGCGTCGGCGTCCTTCTTCGCATCCAGGGTCTTGAACGCCGTGCCGATGATCAGGTCGACATCCGCCGTCGCGCGGGTGTCGGTCTTCAGCAGGCTGCCCCGGAGCTGGGTGCCCAGCACGCGGAAGGCGCCCTCGTACGCGTTGGGAGCGCCCAGCAGTATGGCCGTGCCCGGGACCTTCTTGTCGTACGCCGCCGGGGCGTTGCCCACCTTGCCGATGGCGAAGCCGCGTCTTTTCAGCTCGTCGGCCGCCGCCTTGGCGAGGCCGCCGCGCGGGGTCGCGTTGTAGACGTTCACCGTGATCTGGCCCGGCTTGGGCGCCGGAGGCGCGGCCGACAGCCCCGGCGCGGGCTTGCAGTCCGCCTTGCGGCCGGCCGCGGATGTCTCGGAGTCGCCCGCGAAGACGTCGATGAGCTGCAGCGTTCCCCAGCCGGCCAGGCCGAGGGCGACTGCCCCGGCGATGACCGCGGTGATGATCCTGCGGCGGTTGCGAGGGCGACGCATACGCGGGTAGGTGTCGCCCGTGATGCGGTACTTTCCGCCCATGCCGGGGGGAGTGAGCATGCTCATGAGCGCAGCGTAATGCGGGCCGGTGCCAATGCCTACTAGATGATCAATCGATTGCGTCCGTAGGGTCCCGAAAGGGCCCGAAAGGCTCAGTCGGGCCGGCCGCCCGACCGGTCCCGGGCTCAGCCCAGTTCGAGAACGCGGGCGTGCAGTACCTGGCGCTGCTGCAGCGCCGCACGCACGGCGCGGTGCAGGCCGTCCTCCAGATAGAGGTCGCCCTGCCACTTCACGACATGGGCGAAGAGGTCGCCGTAAAACGTGGAGTCCTCGGCGAGCAGCGTTTCCAGGTCCAGCTGGCCCTTGGTGGTCACGAGCTGATCGAGGCGGACCGGGCGCGGCGCGACATCCGCCCACTGCCGGGTGCTTTCCCGGCCGTGGTCGGGATACGGCCGCCCGTTACCGATGCGCTTGAAGATCACACGGAAAGCCTACCGGGCAAGCGGCCGTCGGCGCAGCCACGCGACGCCAGTGCAATGCTGGGCAAAATAATGCATACCGGAAATTGGGGGCTGCCATGAGCGCCGGCGAACAGCGGCCGAAGGCGCCGGAAGCGGAAACGCCCGGCGGTATGTCCGGGACGGATGAGGCCGCGTCCGCCGCGGCGGACGCCGGGTCCGCGCTGCCGCAGCCCGCCCAGGAGATCGCCGCCGGATACGCCCTCACCCGGGCCGCACTGGACCTCGGAGCCCTGCTGTGGGACGGCCGGTGCCGACCCGAGGCCCAGATCCGTATCCCGCTGTCGATGCTCAACCGGCACGGTCTGGTCGCCGGCGCCACCGGCACCGGAAAGACCAAGACACTCCAGCTGATCGCCGAGCGGCTCTCCGCGAACGGCGTGCCCGTCTTCCTCGCCGACATCAAGGGTGATGTCTCCGGCATCTCGGCCCCGGGCGAGTCGGGCGCGACAGTCCAGGAGCGCGCCGGGCAGGTCGGGCAGGCGTGGGAGGCCAAGGGTTTCCCCTGCGAGTTCTACGGCCTCGGCGGCGTCGGCCCAGGTATTCCGCTGCGCGCGACGGTCACCAGCTTCGGCCCCGTACTGCTCTCCAAGGTGCTCCAGCTCAACCGGACGCAGGAGCAGTCGCTCGGGCTGATCTTCCACTACGCCGATTCCAAGGGCCTGGAGCTGGTGGATCTCAAGGATTTGCGGGCCGTGGTCGCCTTCCTCGTGTCGGACACCGGGAAGGCGGAGCTCAAGAACATCGGCGGACTCTCCACGGTCACCGCCGGGGTCATCCTGCGCGCGCTCACCGCCTTCGAGCAGCAGGGCGCGGGTGGCTTCTTCGGCGAGCCGGAGTTCGACACGAGTGAGCTGCTGCGTACGGCTGCGGACGGGCGCGGGCTCATGTCCGTCCTGGAGCTGGCCGCCGTGCAGGACAAGCCGCAGCTGTTCTCGACGTTTCTGATGTGGCTGCTCGCGGACCTCTTCCACGACCTTCCCGAGGTCGGTGATGTCGAGAAGCCGAAGCTGGTGTTCTTCTTCGACGAGGCGCATCTGCTCTTCAACGGGGCCTCGAAGGCGTTCCTCGAGTCGATCACGCAGACGGTGCGCCTGATTCGCTCGAAAGGGGTTGGCGTCTTCTTTGTCACGCAGACGCCGAAAGATGTTCCGGGGGATGTGCTGGCGCAGCTCGGCAGCCGGGTGCAGCACGCGGTGCGCGCCTTCACCCCGGACGACGCGAAGGCGCTGAAGGCGACGGTGAGGACCTTCCCGGACTCGCCGTACGACTTGGAGGAGGTGCTGACGGGGCTCGGCACGGGCGAGGCGGTGATCACCGTGCTCAGCGACAAGGGCGCTCCGACGCCGGTCGCGGCGACCCGTCTGCGCGCCCCGCAATCGCTGATGGGCCCGATCGACGCGGCGGCCCTGGACGAGGCGGTGAAGTCCTCGCCGCTGTACTCGCGCTATGCGGAGGCGGTCGACCGGGAGTCGGCGTACGAGAAGCTCACTGCCGAGCAGCAGGCGGCGGAAGCGGCGGCGGTGCGGGCGGCGGAGGAGGCGAAAGCGACCGAGGAGGCCAGGGCGCCCGGGGCCCCGCAGAAGCACGAGGAGTCGCTCGCCCAGCAGGTGATGGGCAGCGGGATCTTCCGGTCGCTGGCGCGATCGGTGGGGACACAGCTGGGACGCGAGATCTCACGGTCCCTGTTCGGCACGGCGCGCCGCAGGCGGTAGCCCTCGAGGGGCGCGCGGTGGCCGTAAGGGGCGGCCCCGTCTCCTCCGGTCCGGCAGCAGCTTCGTCGTCGGTCGCCGGACGGGCTTGATCCCAAGCCCGTCCGGCGACCGAGGACAGCGCGAACCTACTCGCTCACGTCGTGGTCGTGACCGTCGTGCAGTCCGCCGCCGCTGCCCGCTTCACCGCGCGTCGGGACCGTGACGACCGGCTTGCGCAGCGAGCTCAGGTCGTGCGCGTACGTGCCCACCGCGTTGGCGATGACGCCGATGTTGACGGCGAACGCCTTCATGTCGATGTTGCTGATGTTGTCGCACTTGGCGTGGTAGCAGGAGTCGTACGCCACCCCGGCCGTGCCGCCGAACTTCGTTGCCTGGGCCGCCGTCTTGATGCCCTCGGCGCCCGTGAAGGTACCTCCGGACGGGATGCCGACCTCGATGAACGGGCCGTAGTCCGAGCGGCCCGTGAAGTCCGTGCCCTCGTGCGGCTTGCCCCGCTTGTCGAGGAACTCGTTGATGTCACGCTCGAGTTGGGCCGAGCCGGCCGGGCCGGGGCCCGAGCCCACGCCGTCGGAGTCGTCGCCGTCGTAGACGAAGAGCCCGTAGTTCGGCGAGGCGATCATGTCGAAGTTCAGGTAGAGCCTGATCTCCTTCTTGCCCAGAGAGCTCAGCTGAGCGACGTACGCCTCCGAGCCGAGCAGGCCGTTCTCCTCCGCCGACCACCAGGCGAAGCGGACCTTGTTGGCCGGCTTCGCCTTGGACTTGGCCAGCTCCTGGGCGACTTCGAGGAGTCCGGCGGAGCCGGAGCCGTTGTCGTTGATGCCGGGGCCCGCGGTGACCGAGTCGAGGTGCGCGCCGAGCATCACGGTGTTGGCGGCGTTGCCGCCGCGGGTCTCCGCGATGACGTTGTTGGTGGAGCGCTTCTGCTGCAGCTGGCGGATCTCGAAGGAGATGTCCACCGGGCCCTTGGCGACGTCGGCGGCGAGCTGCTCGCCCTCGGCCCTGGTGATTCCGCCGGTCGGTATCCGGCCGGTGGCCGGGTCGCCGAGGGTGCCCGACAGCGCGCCGTCGGCGTTGTTGTAGATGACAGCGCCGACCGCGCCGGCACCGGCCGCGGCGGCCTGCTTCTCGCCGAAGGTGCAGCCGCCGCGCTTGATCAGCGCGATCTTTCCGGTGAAGGTCCCCGAGGCGTAGTCGGCCGGCTCGCAGCCGGTGGTGGCATCCACCGGCACGGCAGCCAGAGGGGCCTTGATGCCGCCCACCGGAGTGGACTTGGTGTACGTCATCGCCTTGATCTCGACGGCGCGCGGCGCGGGCGAGATCACGGAGAGCTTCTCGGCCTGCGTCTCGGTGTAGATGAAGTCGAACTGCTGGTACGAGACGTCGTAGCCGTACTTCTTCAGCTGCTGATAGACGTACGCAGCGGAGGCGTCGTGCCCGAGCGTCCCGGCGGCGCGGTTGCCGTCGGTGGTGTCGGCTATCTGCTGGAACTTCTTCAGGTGCTGGAACGCGTCCTTTGCGGACGACTTCTCGACCAGTTTCCTGGCGAGCTTCGCTGCGTCCTTGGCCGCCTGCTCGCCGGGGTTCTGGCGGGCTGCGGAGGGGGAGGCGGATGCCAGCAGGAGCGGGGTCGCGAGTGCGGCTGCGGCCAGAGTGGCCACGGCTCTGCGATGGGTTGCCTTCACAGAGGTCCTTCCCGTGTTTACGAGGGTTGAGGGGAAGTTAGCGATCTCTGCGAGTTCTGTGAACAGTTGTGCCCCAACTCACGGCGCATTTGTCTGCATTGACACCAGGAGGTGATCAATCCACTTCAACACGCCGTGTTTCAGGCCTTCTTCGCCGCCTTCGCGGCGCGTTTCATCTCCTGCTTGTGCTCGCGCACTTTGGCGAGTGACTCGGGACCGGTGATGTCGGCCGCCGAGCGGTAGCCCTTCTCGCCGTACGCTCCGGCCGCCTCGCGCCATCCCCTGGGCTGTACCCCGAACTGCTTGCCCAGCAGCGCCAGGAAGATCTTCGCCTTCTGCTCGCCGTAGCCGGGCAGCGCCTTCAGCCGCGCCAGAAGTTCCTCCCCGGTCTCCACATCACGCCAGATGGCGCTCGCGTCGCCGTCGTACTCGTCGACCAGGTACTGGCACAGCTGCTGCACCCGCTTGGCCATGCTTCCCGGATAGCGGTGGACGGCGGGCTTCTGTTTCAGCAGCTCGGCGAAGGCATCCGGGTCGTACGCGGCGATCTGGGCCGCGTCGAGATCGTCGGCGCCCATGCGCTGCGCGATGGTGTAAGGGCCGGAGAACGCCCACTCCATCGGGACCTGCTGGTCGAGCAGCATGCCGATCAGCGCGGCGAGCCGGCTGCGGCTGAGCAGTTCGTCGGCCTCGGGCTGCTGGGCGAGATGAATCGTGGGGCTCATGTCACGATGATCACCCGGTCGCTGACGTGCCGCCAGTCCCACGCGGGCGATCGGGTCGATCGGGCGGGCTGTCCTGCGGGCTCGGGTCACAGCTCCGGCTCCGGCCGGGCTGTGTGCCGGGGTCTCCCGGCTCGTCCCCCTTCGTCCATGGTCCGCGACGCGAGCTACGGAGGCAGCGTCGGGCAAGCCTGCCGAGAGCTGCCGGGACCAGTTGGATGAGGATGCTTTCCCTCGTTCCGCGGATGCTGGGACAGTGGATACATGCACTCAGCCGCAGCGCGGCAGTCTGCCGGCGAAGCACTGTCGCGGCACGCCTGGGGGGATGCGTACGCGGTCCTGTCGGCGGCCGACGGGCAGCATCCGCTCGATCCCGACGACCTCGAGCGGCTCGCGCTTGCCGCGCACATGACCGGCAAAGATACCGAGAGCGACGAGGTGTGGGCGAGGGCCCACCATGCCTGGCTGAGCCGCGGCGAGGTGCCACGGGCCGTCCGGTGCGTGTTCTGGCTGGGCATCGACCTGGTGCTGAGCGGTGAGTGGTCCCGCAGTACCGGCTGGATGGCAAGGGGACGGCGGCTGCTCGAGGCCGAGCGTCCCGGCTGTGTGGAGGAGGGATATCTGCTGGCCCTGGAAGGCCTGCAGAGCTACTTCTCCGGGGATACGGCCAACGCCAAGGCCGTATCCGAGCGGGCTCTGGCGTGTGCGACGCGGTTCGGGGACCGCGACCTGCTGACCTTCGCCATGGTCACCGTCGGCGAAAGCCTGATCCGGTTCGGTGAGGCGGGAGAAGGGGTCCGGCTCCTGGACGAGGCCATGGTCGCGGTGACGGCCGGCGAGGTGTCCCCGGTCGTCTCCGGACTCGCGTACTGCGCGGTGATCGCGGCCTGTCATGAGATCTTCGACCTGCGCCGGGCCCGCGAGTGGACGGCCGAGCTGTCCCGATGGTGCGCGCCGCAGCAGAGGGTGGTGCCGTACCGCGGTGTGTGCCTGGCGCACCGTATCGAGATCATGCGGTTGCACGGCGACTGGGCGGACGCTCTGGACGAGGCCGGTGACGCGTGCCGCTGGCTGCGCTCCATGCCGACCGCACGGTCCGCCGACGCCGCCTACTACCAGCTCGGGGAGCTCCACCGGCTGCTCGGCGAGCACGGGAAGGCCGACCAGGCCTACCGCGAGGCGAGCAGACTCGGACACACCGCGCAGCCGGGACTGGCGCTGGTGCTCCTTGCCGCGGGAGATGTACGAGCCGCCGGACACGCGATCCGTACGGCGCTCGACGGTGCCGGCGACCAGGCGTCGCGGTGCCGGATCCTGCCGGCCTACATCGAGATCATGCTGGCTGCGGGCAGGACTGAGGACGCACGGACCGCCGAAGAGGAACTGGCCGGTGTGGCCGAGACCCTGGACACTCCCCTGCTGAACGCGATCAGCGCGCAGGCGAAGGGGTCGGTGCTGCTGGCCGACGGTGAGGCGCGCGGTGCTCAGGCGGTGCTCGGCCGTGCCGTGGCGACCTTCCGTGAACTCGACGCGCCGTACGACGCCGCGCGGGCCCGGCTGCTGATCGGGCTGTCCTGCAGGGAGACGGGCGACGAGGTCACCGCCCGGCTGGAGATCGAGGCCGCCAAATCGGTATTCCGGGAGCTGGGCGCCGCTCCGGACCTGCTTCGTGCCGAGCAGCTGGCCCTCAGGGCGGAGACCGGAGCGGCGAGTCTGCTCACGGCGCGCGAGCGGGAAGTACTGCGTCATCTGGCGGTGGGGAAGTCGAACCGGGCCATCGCGGACGACCTGTTCCTGAGCGAGAAGACGGTCGCCCGTCACCTCAGCAACATCTTCGTCAAGCTCGGCGTCTCATCACGCTCGGCGGCCACGGCGTACGCCCATCAGCACGGTCTGGTCTGACGGCACGGTCCGGTCCGG
Organism: Streptomyces sp. NPDC002926; assembly: GCF_053591755.1. Lineage (NCBI taxonomy): Bacteria > Bacillati > Actinomycetota > Actinomycetes > Kitasatosporales > Streptomycetaceae > Streptomyces > Streptomyces sp. NPDC002926. The sequence goes on along the minus strand of NZ_JBSFUK010000002.1, from coordinate 84,717 downwards.
TCGGAGGGCCCGGCCCGGTCCGGTCCGGCGCCTGCGAAGAAATACCCATGCCCGGGAGTGGACGTTCGCGGGAAGCACCGAACCCTGCCTGCCCGCTAGCGTTTTCGTCGGTGAATCCCTCCTCGCCGTGAGAGGTGACGTCATGTCCAAACACGTCTACGACGCCGTCGTCGTCGGGGCCCGCTGCGCCGGAGCACCCACAGCGATGCTCCTGGCCCGCCGGGGCTACCGGGTGCTCGTGGTCGACCGGGCGACGTTCCCGAGCGACACGGTCTCCACTCACCTCGTCCATCCGCCAGGACTCGCCGCCCTGGACAGCTGGGGACTTCTGCCCCAGGTGATCGCGAGCGGCTGCCCGGCGATCGACACCTACTCCTTCGACTTCGGGCACTTCACCATCGAGGGATCGCCGGCCGGCAATGGGTTCCGGGCCGCGTACGCACCGCGCCGTACGGTCCTGGACAAGATCCTTATCGATGCAGCGGCCGAGTCCGGCGCGGAGGTGCGCGAAGGCTTCACCGTCGAGAACCTCGTGATCGAGGGGGACACCGTCACGGGGATCAGGGGCCACAGCGCGGGCGGGAGGAGCGTCACGGAGTACGCCCGGGTCGTCGTCGGGGCCGACGGCATCAACTCGCTGGTCGCGAAGGCCGTCGGCGCCGTCCGGTACGCCGAGAAGCCGAAGCTCCAGTGCAGCTACTACTCCTACTGGACGGGCCTGCCGATGGAAGGGCGGTTCGAGACCTACGTACGGCCCGACCGGGCATTCGCCGCATGGCCCACCAACGACGACCGGACCGTCGTCATCTGCGGGCTGCCGATCCGCGACTTCGAGGCCAACCGTGCGGACATCGAGGCCGGTTACCTGGCCACCATGGCTCTGGTCCCGTCGTTCGCCGAACGGGCCGGCTCGGCCGCCCGTGTGGAACGACTTGTCGGAATGGCGGTGCCCAATTTCTTCCGGCAGCCGTACGGTCCCGGCTGGGCACTGGTCGGCGACGCCGGCTACCTCAAGGACTTCATCACCGCCCAGGGCATTCAGGACGCGTTCAGGGACGCGGAACTGTGTGCGCGGGCGCTCGACGAGACCTTCACCGGCAGCCGGACGTTCGACGCGGCCATGCGTGACTACCAGGAGAGCAGGGACACCCAGGTCATGCCGATGTACGAGTTCACCGCCCAGCTCGCCGCGCTGGACCCGCCACCGCCCGAGCTGGAGCAACTGCTCGGCGCGGTGTCGCAGAGCCGTCCGGCGATGGACGCCTTCGCCAGGGTGGCGGCCGGTGTCACGTCGCCGGCGGACTTCTTCTCGGACGGAAGCGTGGACCGGATCATGGGCGCGGCGATGTTGAGCGGGTGACCGCGGCCCAGTTCGAGGTACAGCTGCTGTCGGCCGGCATGCGGAGAGTCGAACTAGGCGGCGGTGATGCCGGTGACGGTGAGGATCTGTTCTGCCGATCTGCAGTTGCTGTCCTGTACGGCCATGGCCATGGCGGCGCGTGCGGCCGATGCGGCGGCCTGTGTCGGGATCATCAGGAAGGAGAAGTGGTCCTCAGGCCCGCGAGTGATGATCATTGTGTTGTCGTCGACGGCGGACCAGTCGATATGGATCGTGCGGTCGTCGATGGTCAGGTGGCGCGGAGCGTGGTTCCAGGCGCTCGCGTCCAGGCCGACGCTTGCGATGGGGCCAAGCCGGGCGGTCAGGGCGGTGATCAGGCCGGGCAGTTGGGTTTCGATGTCACGGGAACTCGGCCACCACGCGCCGTCGAACAACCCCACCCGGCTGGAGGTCGTCTCCATCCTCAGCACAGCCGCGCCCGGAACTATCGGCTGATCGCTGGTGTCCTCGAGAAGCAGGAGAGGAGTCGGGATGCTGGAATCGCCAGTCATGGGACGCCGCCAATGTGAGGACTCTCCCGCACGGGCCGACTGTGCATGGTGTCTCACTTCCGCACGCGGCGGCGCGGCCAGAAGCGCCCGAAGTCTCCGACGTGATGGCCGCGGCGAACACCAGTGGCACTCGAAGCCGCGTGTCCGCGGGACTTGGGTGGAACTGCCGTGGGACGAGTGCGCAGGTTCCACTTGGAACGGCCGTAGGGGAAGGCCGCGATGCGTTCGTCGTGCTGTGTGTTGAGCATGTGAATCGCGAGCGCGCCCAGAGCGATCATCGCCATGAGCACGAGAACGGTGACGAAGGTCCCCACGGTCCTCACATCCCTTTCGCCGGATCCGCTACCTGAGCAATGACTTCTTGGCAGGTGAACCTGAGACCGGGCGGCCTGCCCCATGGCCGCCTTCGGAGTCCCAGACCATCTCCCGGGTCGAATCCCAGTCGGCCTCCGCTGCGACGCGGAAGAACTCCGCCTCCTGGATCAAGGCGCTCGCTGTGAGACTGCGCGTTGGGTCAGTGGCTTCGGCCATCAGCCGGGCGGCGGTGCCAGGACCGACCTCAGGTGGGATCACCAGCAGGTCCCAACGGCCGGTGGTGTAGGAGAGCAGCAGCAGTTTGTGAGGGTCTTGCTCGGCCTTGAACCAACCCACATGCACCACATGCCCGGCGACGGGCATCTTCCGTGGGATGACCGACCAGAACGTGGGGTTCACCGTGACGCGGGTGATCCGCCCCCACAGCGGGTCGAGTGCAGCCGTCAGCGCGGGAAGTTCCGCCGTCAGATCGCGGGAGCGGGGCCACCACGCGCCGTCGAGCAGTGCCGCAGTGTTGGCGGCCGGCGCCAGCATGAGTCGGAGGGGCAGCGAAGAGGTCCGGTCTTCGACCGCTGGCGTATGCAAAATGGTCGCGGTCATGACGCGGACCCTGCCCCGGGCCGGTAGAAACCGGCCCGGTGTCGTGAATCGCCGAAAACGACACGAGCAGTGGAAGCTCGTGCACGAAGTGTCCTCGGTATTGCCAGGATACTCCCGGCCGGCGACCGCCGGTGTGGTCCAAGTCCGCTGACGCGGTCAGCGGATGGGACGCCGCCGAGCACCCCGGGACCAGCGCACGGCGACAAAGGCCACGTCGGACCGCCTTCCAGCCTGCCCCGCCGACCCCTGATGCCACGCTCACGCACCCCCCACTCGGATCCGCGCCTGCCCCGCAGGTGCGCCCTGGGATCTTCCGCGCTGTCGCGTGTGGCCTAGAAGGGCTGGAACGCGGCCCGAGCGCTGCGTCAACCGTGCTCTTCTTCCTTGGCCTCCATGAGCCGAATGCCTTGGTGTGTCAGCGTGACCATGGCGGGCGTATTGCCCGGGGTCCAGTCGACCGTGATCAGGTCCTCACCCACCAGATAGGTGCAGGCGGCAGCCAGATCCTCTTCGTGGATCCCGAGATTGTGAAGCAGTCGCGCTCCGGTGACACCCAGAAGGCGGTTGCCCTCACTGGCCTCGTACAGAGCCTGCATGATCTTCTCGCGGTACGCCTTCCGCTCGGCTAGAGATGCCATGACTGCCACCTTCTGGGGGAGAATTGCGCCTTGCGCAACGCGGTGGGGAGTTGCGGGGCGTCGCGCGGGAGCCGAAGGGGGCGGACTCTGCCGAGCCGCGCATCCGATGCACGGTTCCTCAGACCTCGTCCGCGTGCGGGCGGTCACCCGCGGCTGACTTGCTGGTCACCAGCCAAGGCGGGTCCGACTCGGCGGGCCCGGGGGAGTGTGTGGTGTCCACAGTGATGTGAAGCCGGGTTCCGCCCTCGGGGCCGGTGGGGTAGCTACGCTGTTCCGTCGAGGCGAAGCTGCGCCGGAGAACTTCTGCGACCCGGCGAGCGGATTCGGGGGAGTCGGCGACGATACGGACCTCGGCGAACGCTGCCCCGGGCACTGGTACCGCAGATTTCATGATGGCCTCGCTGTCCGGCGAATGATCTGCCCAAAGGTGTGAAGCGAAGGCGTCACACCCACCGCCGCCACTGTGGAACGCGCAGCGTCGTCCGCGGCCCTTCATCGCTCCGGTTGCCGAGCTTCAGCAGGAAATCGCTGCCGTCGAAGGTCGCGATCCTTGCGTTCTCACTGAGAAGGGCAAGGGCAGGCGCGCTCAAAATGGTCCCGGTGCTTTCACACTACTCCGGCGCGAAAAGGTCGCCCGTGCTCGCATCCGCTGTGCGCCGCGCCCCGGAACGTGGGCCGCGCGGGGCGACTGCTGTCGTTTCCGGGGGGCAGGGACGACACGCCATGTGCGCCGACGGGCCTCGCCGTTAAATGCCGTTTTCGGTTCACCTGTACATCAATAAGCAGCAGATGTAGACATCTCATGGCATCCCGTCTCGCTGGGTGTCCGTCGGACCGTAAATGCAGATATACCCCGCCGAGGTCGTGTGCAGGACCTTTAAGTGAGAGTTGACCGGCAGATTCCATGCAGGGGTCCGTCACCGGCTGGTGGCCAAAGCTGCACTTCAGAGCATGTTGTGATGACGAAGTGTGTGCACCGAAAAGAAGCGGACAGTCAGTTGCCGGGCGGTCCGTCGGCGTGATTGCATCCTGCGAGTGCGGGAGTCGTAATAAGTAGTGCCTGGTTATGGGCAGCAGGCGACCGCAGAACCGGCCGAATTTACTTTGACGTAACCGGCCGGCCCCAGTTCAGGAACCCAGAGTATTGAAAGGAAGGGAAAGTCATGCGTAACGACTTCACCCCTCAGGTCGAGACCGGCGAGATTTCCGACAGCGAGCTGGACAACATTTCCGGTGGCATGGCCGGCGCAGGCGCCCATGTCGCCGGCAACGGCGCCTCCCTGAGCATCGGCGACGTCGTCGGGACTGCCCAGTCCCTCGCGCCCGCCGTGCCTGTTTCGCAGGTCGCCGGTCTCGTGTCGGTGCGGACCACCGGCATCTGACACCGACATTCTGCGGCAATGTGTCATGGCCGGGAGTAATTACTCGACCCGCCGGTGCATCTGAATACCAGTAGGTTGGCCAGGACCCTGGAACCCCCCGGTTCCGGGGTTCATGCATGTTCCGGACGAGGCACCCCCAGCCCGGGCTGTCCCAGCAGCCTGCCGCCTGCGTCGCCTTCGCGGCATCACAGAAGCCCCGGGCGGGGGGTCCCGGGGCTTCTGCTGGTCACGGGTGTCAGTTGCTGGTGAGCAGTCCTGCGCGGAGCTTGGTGAGGGTGCGGGAAAGGAGGCGGGAGACGTGCATCTGGGAGATGCCGAGCTCCTCGCCGATGCGGGCCTGGGTCAATTCCCGGCCGAAGCGCATTCCGATGATGGTCCGCTCGCGTTCGTCGAGAGTGCTCAGCAGTGGGGCGAGAGCGTGGAGGTCTTCGAAGAGGTCCATCGACGGGTCGGGTTCACCCATCGTGTCCGCGTACTTCGGTCCTCCGTCGGGGGAGTCGTCGTCGGTGCTGGGGGTGTCGATGGAGCCGGCGATGTAGCCGTTGGCGGCGACCAGGCCCTCGATGATCTCTTCCTCGGAGAGGGCGAGGTGGTCGGCGAGTTCCTTGACGGTGGGCTCGCGGTCCAGACGCCCGGCCAGGGTCTCCTTGGCCTTTGCCAGCTCGACCCGCAGTTCCTGCAGGCGGCGGGGGACGTGGACGGCCCAGGTGCTGTCGCGGAAGAAGCGCTTGATCTCGCCGATGATGTAGGGGATCGCGAAGGAGGAGAATTCGACTTCGCGGGTGAGGTCGAACCGGTCGATGGCCTTGATCAGGCCGATCGTGCCGACCTGGATGATGTCGTCCATCGCGCCGTCGCCGCGGTTGCGGAAGCGGCGGGCGGAGAACTTCACCAGTGACAGATTCATTTCGATGAGCGTGTTCCGCGCGTACTGGTACTCGGCGGTGCCCTCCTCCAGCACCTGCAGCTGGTCGAAGAACAGCTTCGACAGCTCACGGGCGTCCTTCGGAGCGACCTTCCCGCCGTCCTCGATCCAGGGCAGGTCCCCCACCGTCTCCCGCGCCGGGGCGTGTGCTCCGAGGGTGACGGCTTCGTCCGGGGCGTCCACGGTTCGAGTCACGGTCACGCCTTAGAAAGGGGGCAAGTGTCTTTCGTCTGCCCCCTTTTGGTCTGCGCACGCCGGACCGGCGAGCGTTTGTTTCCCGGGCCGTGGGAGTGGCGTCGCGGGCAGGGTCTTGATGCGGGTCGATCCATCAGGGGATACGGCTGGTCCGACGCCCTGCCGCCTGGAGATACGAGCAGGTCTCCGTCGGCCGGATGGGGCTACTGTTGCCGTGCGTCAAATGTCTTGGCGCCCGGAGACACCCTCCTGCTCTACACCGACGGCGCCACGGAAGCCCGCGCGCGACGGACCGCCGTACCGAGCAACCGCCCGCAGTTCGGCGAGGACGCCCTGGCCGCCGCGTTCGCCGGCGACCTGGGCGCTCCGGGCATCATCGCCCGACTCGGCGAGATTCTGGCCGAACACAGCGGCGCCTGGGCCGACGACGACACCGCTCTGCTCGCCCTGCGGGTCCCGCCACGCCCCTGACCGGGGCAAGGTGAGAGGACCGGCGTTGCCCCGGGTTTCGTCCCGATGGCCCTCTGGACGGCGGCGAGAGCCGGCGGCGGACCGGTGAGGGATCCCACACGGGTCGACCAGTGGCGCGCGGGCGCCGAGAGGGCTATCTTCGAGAGGGAGAACGACCGGTCTTCCTACCTCTTGGGAATGGCCTCTTGGCCTTCTGGGGCGGGACTGCCTCCGGGCAGAGAACCTGCCAGGGGCCCCGGTGCACGTCGAAGAGAGATCAAAAGTTCTATGAAAGCAACGCGCGCCCCGGCCCGGCCGGGACCCCGCAGAAGGCCGCTGATTCGCACGGCCCCGATGGGGTCAGCCGTCGGATCGGATGAGCCGGACCGCGTTCAGCAGGGTCTTGTGGGCAGCCGTCGAGTCGTCCAGGTAGCCGGCGGCCATCGCGCCGTCGTACAGCATCAGCAGCGCACCGGCGGCCGACTCCGGGTCGGCGTGGCCGAGCCGGGTGAGCAGATCCTGGAAGAGAGTGCGGATCCAGTCCCGATGGGACGTCACCAGGCCACGGACAGGGTGGTCGGCGTCCGGGTACTCGGCGGCCGCGTTCATGAACGGCGATCCGCGAAAGTCGCGCTCGCGGGCGTGCTCGGCGATGGCCTCGAAGATCAGGTCGATCGCCTCCGCGGGCGGGTGCCCGGCGGCCAGTGGTTCGGCCACCTCACGGTAGTAGGCGTCCTTGGTCAGCAGGTAGGCCACGACCAGGTCGTCCTTGGAGGCGAAGTGCCGGTAGAAGGTCGCCTTCGTCACCCCGGCCTCGGCGATCAGCCGCTCCACGCCGATCGCGCGGACGCCCTCGTAGTAGAACAGCCGCGACGCGGCCCGGACCAGGCGTTCGCGAGGCGGTAGTTCTCCCTCGGTCCTGGTCTCTCGACGCGTGCTGTCGGTGGTCTTCTGCCCAGTGCTGCTCACTTCCCCATTGTGCCCTCGGCCCTGCCCTGAGCGGCCTCTGCCCCCGTACGGCCCACACCCATAGGGCCGTCCTCCCTCTATCCCGTACGGCCCGCAGCAGCGTGGCCGTTCATCGAAAGGCCTGACCCATGAATCGTCGTCTTGAAGGAACCGTCGCCCTGGTCACCGGAGCATCCAGCGGTATCGGCCACGCCACCGCGTTGGAGCTTGCCCGCGAGGGCGCCTCCGTGGCCCTGGTCGGGCGGCGCGAGGACCGGCTCACCGACCTCGCCGCGGAAATCACCGGCGCCGGTGGAAAGGCCCTGGCCGTGCCCGCCGACGTCTCCACCGCCCAGGCCGCCGCGGAAGCGGTCGAGCGGACCGTCGAGGGCCTGGGCCGTCTGGACACGCTGGTCAACAACGCCGGCCTCATGCTGCTGGGGCCCGCCCCCGGTGCGGACCTGGACGACTGGCGGCGCATGATCGACATCAACCTCATGGGCCTGATGTACACCGCCCACGCGGCCGTCCCCCACCTGGTCAAGGCCGCCGCCGAGGAGCCGCGTCGGGTCGCCGACATCGTCAACATCGGCTCGCTCGCCGGCCGCAACGCCTACGCCATGTCCGCCGTGTACAGCGCCACCAAGTTCGGCGTCGGTGCCTTCAGCGAGGCACTGCGTCAGGAACTGGCACGGCAACACGTCCGCGTGTCCGTCATCGAGCCGGGCAGCGTCGACACCGAGCTGCGTACGCACAACCCTGCCGTCATCCAGCAGCACATCGTCGCCGCCCTGGGCGACATCGAGCGGCTGCAGAGCCAGGACATCGCCGATACCGTCGGCTACATCGTCACCCGCCCCCGGCACGTGGCCGTCGCCGAGCTGCTCGTACGCCCCACCGAGCAGGCCTGAACACCGAACCGATGGCCAACTCCGCGGCGCACAAGGAGTCGTGATGGCGAAGAGCAGGATCCTCGCCGTGGTAACCAACCAGGCGACCCACGGGCCGAACCCCGCGACGAGGGGCTGATGCAAGACGCACGCAGCACCCGGTGTCGCTGCGTCCGGTCGCCGAACTCCCCCCACGCTCCTGCCTCTACGCTTGAGGCCGCCGATCGACGGATGACGAACAGCGATGGAACGGAGCGTGCGGTGACGACGGGGGAAGCGAATGGCGGGGAGTTGATAGGCAAGGTCCTCGGGGGGCGTTACCGGGTGACCTCCATGGTCGGGCGCGGCGGCATGGGGGTGGTCGCCCGGGCGGTGGACGAACTGCTGAACCGAGAGGTCGCCGTCAAGGTCCTGCGAGCCTTCACCGACGCCTCCGCAGCCGAACTGGCCGACCTGCGGACCCGGATGCAGCGGGAGGCGCAGGCCGCCGCGCGCATCCGGCACACCGGCGTGGTCACCGTGCACGACGTGACCGAGGATCAGGGCCTGCCCGTCATCGTCATGGAACTCGTCGACGGGCCCTCGCTCGACGACCTGCTGACGGAGCGCGGCACTCTGGAGCCGCACGAGGCTGCGGCGATCGGCGCCAAGCTGATGGACGCGCTCGACGCCGCGCACCGGGCCGGCGTACTGCATCGGGACGTCAAGCCCGCGAACGTGCTGCTGGAGGACGGCGGGAGGGTCGTTCTCACCGATTTCGGCATCGCCACCATGGACGCCTCCGGCGACGACGCCATGGCCAAGCTGACCCGTAGCGGTCAGCTCGTCGGCTCCCTCGACTACCTGCCACCGGAGCGCGCGCAGGGCAGGGAGCCCGGTCCCGCGTCGGACATCTGGTCGCTCGGCATGACGCTGTACGCGGCAGTGGAGGGCACTCCGCCGTTCCGTCGCAATTCCGCGTGGTCCACGTTGTCGGCCATCGTCACCGAGCCGCTGCCGGAGCCCCGCCGGGCGGGACCACTCACGCCGGTGCTCCAGGCGCTGATGGCGAAGGAACCGGAGGACCGGCCCACCGCGGACCACGCCCGCGGCATGCTGGAGCGCGTCGCCTCGGGCCAGACGGTGCACCTCGCGTCCGCCGCCCCGACTCCCACTCCCACGGTGGATCCCGGGTCTGCGGCAACCGTCGAACCGACCCCCGGGTTCGGCCCCCCGCTGTTTCCCCAGCCCACCTCGCAGCCTCAGCCTCCGTATGCCGGCTACCCGCAGCCCGACCTGCCGCCGACGTTTCCTCAGCCCGCCGCGCCGGGCGCGGGCCCCGCCGGAGTCCCCGCTCCCGAAACGAGCCGCTTCGCAGCCCGTCGCGCACGGCGCCGCAGCCGCACCCTCACTGCCTCAGCAGCCGCCGTCCTGCTTCTCGCCGCAGGCGGCGGAATCACCTACGCCCTGACTGCCCAGCAGCGCGACACGACCACGGACGGCGCGCAGGTCAGTTCCCCGGCGGGCAGCCACCGGCCGACTGGGGGCAGCGCCCCGTCGTCCGCCGGTTCTCCTGGCGCGTCCTCGCAGCCGTCTGACTCGGAGGAGACGGACACTCACAAGGACGAGGACAAAGAGACAGGTCCCACGACGACGCCCGGCAATGACGGTCACGAGCCGGCCGCGGACTCGCCCGCACCTCCGAAGACCAAGCCCAGTTCTACGGTGAAGGATCCCACCCCGGTGTCGACGGGTTGCAGCGGCTGGAACCACCAGAACCGGAGCAACGGCTACGGTTACCTGGTCGACGACTACCACCTCTTCACCGGGCCGTACCGGGATTGTGCCTACGTGACCCTGGTCAAGTCCGGCATGAAGATCTGGTACCACTGCTACGTCACCAATGCCCTTGGCAACAAGTGGATCTACGCCCGTATCGAGGGCGCGGACACCGAGGGCTGGATGTCGAGCAACCACCTCACCCGGGAGAGCGGCACGCTGGTCCGCTGCTAGTACCGCGAGTCGCTGGAAGCCGTAATCACCGCCATGTCCCTCCGGCGGTCGGAGGGCCCATGCCCCGCGGACCCTTGGATCTTCGTACTCAGCCCACCCCGGGAGCGTCCGAGTGCGTGATCGTTGGGTTCCTACCGGCCGGGCGCCCTCTTCCCGGGCTCCAGCTGCATGCTGGTGAGTTCGCTGATGCCAAAGTGCGGGACGGCCCTCTGCACGATGCCCGGCACACCGCCGCCACGGTCCTGCTCGTCCTGGGCGCCCCGGAGCGGTTTGTGATGCAGATCACGGAGTGGTCGTCCACGGTGATGGCGGCCCGCTGTCAGCGGGTGACGGGCGGCATCCTGGCCGGCGTGACGCAGCGGGTCGGGGCCTCATCCGGGAGGTGGCCAAGGCGACCGAAGAGGCTGGTCCAGCGGCCTCCGAGGAAGCGCGTTGAGACTGTGGATGAGACTACGGACGCCGAAGGGCCCCACCGCGAACGGTGGGGCCCTTCGACGTATTGCCCGGTGAGAGCAATGGCGGAGGATACGAGATTCGAACTCGTGAGGGGTTGCCCCCAACACGCTTTCCAAGCGTGCGCCCTAGGCCACTAGGCGAATCCTCCGCGGCAAACAATACAAGACGTTGAGGAGTGCTAGCGAACTCGTTCCCACCCCCCGCCATCAGGTACCCTGTGCGGAGCCCCTCACGTGGCGCTATCTGACTGAACTCCCCCAGGGCCGGAAGGCAGCAAGGGTAGGTCGGCTCTGGCGGGTGCGTGAGGGGCGCTTGCGTTCGTGGGCGTCGACGCGGATGCCGAGGCGGGCCGGCAGCCGAGCGTCGTCGGGCGGCGTCGCTTGTCAGTGGGCCCCGATAACCTCGTAGGCGTGTCGTCCCTTGCGCTGTACCGCCGCTACCGCCCCGAGTCGTTCGCCGAGGTCATCGGGCAGGAGCATGTCACTGACCCGCTGCAGCAGGCCCTGCGGAACAACCGGGTCAATCACGCGTACCTGTTCAGCGGGCCGCGCGGATGCGGAAAGACGACCAGTGCGCGCATCCTCGCCCGCTGTCTGAATTGCGAACAGGGGCCCACGCCGACACCGTGCGGCGAGTGCCAGTCCTGCCAGGACCTCGCCAGGAACGGGCCGGGGTCGATCGACGTCATCGAGATCGACGCCGCGTCGCACGGTGGTGTCGACGATGCGCGTGATCTTCGGGAGAAAGCCTTCTTCGGGCCGGCGAGCAGCCGGTACAAGATCTACATCATCGACGAGGCGCACATGGTCACCCCGCAGGGCTTCAACGCTCTGCTGAAGGTGGTCGAGGAGCCGCCGGAGCACCTCAAGTTCATCTTCGCGACCACCGAGCCCGAGAAGGTCATCGGGACGATCCGGTCGCGTACGCACCACTATCCGTTCCGGCTGGTGCCTCCGGGCACGCTGCGGGAGTACCTCGGCGAGGTGTGCGGCAAGGAGGACATCCCGGTCGCTGACGGCGTTCTGCCGCTCGTCGTGCGGGCCGGCGGAGGGTCCGTGCGTGACTCGATGTCCGTGATGGACCAACTGCTGGCGGGCGCGGCCGAGGAAGGTGTGACCTACGCCATGGCCACCGCCCTTCTCGGGTACACGGACGGGTCGTTGCTCGACTCGATCGTGGACGCCTTCGCGGCAGGCGACGGGGCCGCGGCCTTCGAGATCGTGGACCGGGTCATCGAGGGCGGCAACGACCCGCGGCGCTTCGTTGCCGATCTGCTGGAGCGGCTGCGGGATCTGGTGATCCTGGCGGCCGTGCCGGACGCGGGGGACAAGGGCCTGATCGACGCGCCGGCCGATGTGGTCGAGCGTATGCAGGCGCAGGCGGCCGTCTTCGGCGCGGCCGAGCTGAGCCGCGCAGCCGATCTGGTCAACACCGGGCTCACGGAGATGCGCGGCGCCACCTCGCCGCGGCTGCAGCTCGAGCTGATCTGTGCGCGGGTGCTGCTGCCCGCCGCCTTCGACGACGAACGGTCGGTGCAGGCACGGCTGGACCGGCTGGAGCGGGGTGCCACGTTCTCCACCGGCGGCTCCGGGCCCGCGATGGGGTACGTGCCGGGACCGGAGGCCCAGGCTCATGCTCCGGTGCCGCAGGGAGGCGGGCCCGCGGCGGCCCGGGCGGCGGCTCGGGGCGGAGATGCGCCCGCGCCGGTTCCTGCCGGACCCGCGCCCACTCCGGCACCCACTCCGGCTCCTGCGCCCGTGCCCGCTCCCGAGCCGGTTGCTCCCCCGGTGGAGCAACCGCAGCCGGCCGGTTCCCGCCCCGGGGCCTGGCCCGCGGCGGCCGCGACGGAGCCGGGACGGCGTCCCGGTGGCTGGCCCACCGCATCGAGCCCCGGGCAGGGCGGCCGTCCCGCAGCGCCCCAGCCCGCGGCGCCGAGCCCCGCTCCCGCATCGGCCGCACCCGCCACCGCCGCGCCGAGCGCCGGCATGGTGCAGGGCGCCGTACAGGTACGGAACATGTGGCCGGACATCCTGGAGGCCGTGAAGAACCGCCGCCGCTTCACCTGGATCCTGCTCAGTCAGAACGCCCAGGTCGCAGGCTTCGACGGCACCACCCTCCAGCTCGGCTTCATCAACGCCGGAGCCCGGGACAACTTCGCCACCAGCGGTAGCGAGGAGGTGCTGAAGCAGGCGCTCTCCGAGCAGTTCAATGTGCAGTGGAAGGTCGAGGCCATCATCGATCCCTCCGGCGGTGCGGGCGGCCCGGGCGGCGGTGCCCAGCCACCGTCCGGCGGCGGCTTCGGCGGCGGCCGTGCCCCCGCGGCCCCGGCCCCGCAGGCCCCCGCAGCCCCCGCGCCCCACCCCGCCCCGGCGGCCCCCCACTCCGCGGCCGACTCCGCATCCGGCCGCCGGACCTCCGCTCCCGAGCCCCCCCGCGCGGCCCAGGTAACCCCGCCGCCCGTCGCCCCCGAGGACGACGTACCGGAAGAGGACGACCCCGACCTTGTCGACTCCGCGCTCTCCGGCCACGACCTGATCGTGCGCGAGCTCGGTGCCACGGTCGTGGAGGAATATACGAACGAGTAGAGGGTGGGTCCTCGGAGGCCCGTACAGGACCAGCCGCCCCGGCGGTTAGGCTGACTGCCGTGAAGGTCCTCGTCATTGGCGGCGGCGCCCGCGAACACGCCCTGTGCCGCTCTCTCTCCCTCGACCCCGACGTCACCGCTCTGCACTGCGCGCCCGGAAACGCAGGCATCGGCGAGGTCGCCGAGCTGCACCCGGTCGACGCAATGGACGGCGCGGCCGTGGCGCGACTCGCCACCGATCTGGCGGCCGACCTTGTCGTCGTCGGCCCCGAGGCGCCGCTCGTCGCCGGGGTCGCCGACGCAGTACGGTCCGCGGGCATCCCCTGCTTCGGCCCCTCCCGGGAGGCCGCCGAGCTGGAGGGCTCCAAGGCCTTCGCCAAGGACGTGATGGCGTCGGCCGGAGTGCCCACGGCCCGCAGCTATCTCTGTACGACCCCCGAGGAGATCGACGAGGCCCTCGACGCCTTCGGCGCTCCCTACGTCGTCAAGGACGACGGCCTCGCCGCGGGTAAGGGCGTCGTCGTCACCGATGACCTCGCCGCCGCGCGTGAGCACGCGCTGGGCTGCGACCGCGTGGTCATCGAGGAGTTCCTCGACGGCCCCGAGGTGTCGCTCTTCGCCATCACCGACGGCGAGACCGTCGTCCCGCTGACGCCCGCCCAGGACTTCAAGCGTGCCCTCGACGGCGACGAAGGCCCCAACACCGGCGGCATGGGCGCGTACTCCCCGCTGCCGTGGGCCGACCCCAAGCTGGTCGACGAGGTCATGGCCACCGTCCTCCAGCCGACCGTCGACGAGCTGCGCCGCCGTGGCACGCCCTTCTCCGGGCTGCTGTACGCGGGTCTGGCGATCACCTCGCGCGGCGTCCGGGTCATCGAGTTCAACGCCCGGTTCGGCGACCCGGAGACCCAGGTGGTCCTGGCCCGCCTCGTCACGCCGCTCGCGAGCGTCCTGCTCAACGCCGCCCAGGGCACCCTCGACCTCCAGCCGCCGCTGCGGTGGCGCGAGGACGCGGCCGTGACCGTGGTCGTCGCCTCCCACAACTACCCGGACACCCCGCGTACCGGCGACCCGATCCACGGCCTGGACGAGGTCGCGGCAGAGGATGCGCCCCATGCGTACGTCCTGCACGCCGGGACCAGGCACGACGGCGACACGGTCGTGAGCGCCGGCGGCCGGGTACTTTCGGTCACCGCGACCGGCAAGGACCTGGCGCAGGCTCGTGAGCGCGCGTACAAGGCGGTGGCCCGGATCCGCCTGGACGGTTCGCAGCACCGGACGGACATCGCACGCAGAGCCGCCGGGGAGTGAACCTCCAGGGCCCGGAGACCGTCATCACCTTTACCCAAAGCCATTCCATCGAGTGACGGATGCCCCATCCGGATGACGCCCGCCAAAGCCCCAACTAGGGTGCGGCGCAGGCGTTCCGGCACTTGGCCCACCGGCATTGCGATGTCAGTGGTGGGTGCCACAGTGGGGGAGTGAGCAGCACCGTCGCAGGGCAGAGGGGGTGAGTCCGGCCGTGTCAGTTACCGGTATCGGTGAGTCGATGGGCGCGCAGGCCGCGCGGTCCCGGGCTCTCGCCGTGCTGCGGATACGTAGCCGGGCGCTGGCCGTGGCGCTGCTGCCCGCCGCCGTCGCCGTCGTGCTGCTGGCAGGCATTGCCACAGGCCACACGGACGGCAATAACTGGGATGCGGCGCGCTGGGTCGTGACGGTCTGCGCGGTGGTCGTGCTGCTGGTCGCCGTGGCGGTCGCGGCCGTGATCGTACGGGCCAGTCCGGCGCTCAGCCCGACCGTGGAGCTCTCGGAGCGGGCCGCCCCCGATCTGTACCGGCTGGTGCGGGACGTGGCAGAGCGCCTCGAGGTGCCCGCGCCGTCCGCGCTCGCGCTCACACCTGACTGCGACAGCTGGCTCGAGGACCGTTCGCACCCGGCCCATGCGATCCGGAGCGGGCGCAGACGCCGGACGACCGAGGCGCCCGTGCTGGTGATCGGCTCGCCTTTCCTGTGGTGGATGCGGGTCGCGGAGCTGCGGGCGGTGCTGGCGCCGGTCGTGGCCGGGACCGCCCCGTCCGCGCACCCGGACATAGCCGCGGCGCGCCGTTTCGTACGGGGACTGGACGCGGCGGTCGCCGTCGCCGCCGGCCCCGGGCGGGGGGCGATACCGAGGCTCGCGCTCGGTTTCGTCGGCTGGATCGCCCGGCTGCTGCTGCGCGCCTGCCAGCTGCATGTCGGTGAGATGGAGCGCGGCGTCGCGGCCGATGCGTCCGAACGTGCACAGGCTGTGGACTACGGGCTGCGGATCGTCGCACAGGAGCAGGTCGGCCTCGCCTACGCAGGGTGGGACCGGCTGCTGACCCGGGTCGCGCTGCCCGCCTGGCGTATGGGCCGCTGGCCCTCCCGCCTCGACGCGGGCGTCGTCTCGGCCCTCACCGAGCTCTCCCGCCGCGACCGCCTCGCCGAGGGCTTCGCCTCCCGGCTGGGCGAGCGACCCGCCTGCGACCTGCTCGAGGAGCCGGGCGCGGTCGACGAGGCCGCTTCGCTGCTGGCGGCCCGCCTCTTCCACGGCGGTCCGGCCGAGGCGGGCCCCGACTGGTCCCCGGTGGACTGGCAGCAGTATCCGGAAGAAGTCGTCGACCGGAAGTGGCGTACGGAGGCGGCCCGACTTCACCGGGTACTCGACGACCTCGGGGTGCCTCCGTCGGCCGGCCCCGACGGCCCGACTCTGTCGCGGGTGATGAACCACCTGTCGGCGCGGGGCACCGACATCGGCGACACCCTGGCGGCGGGGATCAGCGCGGAGGTCGCCCGCGAGGAGGAGGCGGCGCCGGTCCCGCAGAGCCCGGCGGACGCCGTCAACGGCTGGGGTGCGGACCCGCTTCCCCTGTTCCCCCTGCAGCCGCCGCGGACCGGCCGCGAGCTGCTCGCCGAGCACGTCACGGCGATGGTCTGCTGCGCGGCGGTCGACACCGCGGGCGCCGCCCCCGGCCTCGACTGGCTCGACGGCCCGGCTCTCCTGATCAACGGCAAACGCCGCGCAGACCTGGGCAGCCGGGTCCTGAGCCTGATCGAGGACGGCGACGCGGGCCCGCTGCGCGGCTGGCTGACCACGCTGGGCATCCGCCCGGAGAAGCCTGTCCGCCTGGTGTAGACGGGCGTCCGACCGCCCTCCGGCCCCTCGGGACCGCCTCCCCGACGGAACGGCACGTTCCGTTCACGCCAATTCGCGACGAACGGTGACGGAGTGCGTGCGTTATGTGATGTGCTGGAGACCGGCGCTGAACATTCGGCGCATCACAGTTGTCCCGGGGCATCGAGGGAGGGCGCGGCATGGGGGCGGAGCAGATCCGGCGATGGGAATCGGGCGCCCTGGCCCACGCGGTCACGGACCCCTTCGGTCAAGGCCCGCTGCCATGGCTGCGCGGCAGCGAGAACTACCTCGACGACACCGGCCAGGTCGTCCCCTGGTACGCCGATCCCACCCTCGCCAGGGGCCGCTCCGGCGGGCCCCGTACCGCCGACGACGTACGCCGTCAGATCAAGGGCTTCGCCTCCACCGGCGCAGCAGCCCCCGGTGGGGCGATCGACTTCCACATCACCGTGGACCCGCCTCAGCAGTTCTCCGTCGACATCTACCGCATCGGGCACTACGCCGGCGACGGCGCCTCCAAGATCATCACCAGCCCGCGCCTCTCCGGGATCGTCCAGCCGCCCCCGCTCACTGCCGACCGCACCGTCTCGTGTCACCACTGGTGGCTCTCCTGGCGGTTGCAGATCCCCTCCTACTGGACGACGGGCGCCTATGTCGCCGTCCTCACCACCGCCGACGGCTACCGCTCCCACATTCCCTTCACGGTCCGCGACGACCGCCCCGCCGACCTGCTGCTCCTCCTCCCGGACATCACCTGGCAGGCGTACAACCTCTATCCGGAGGACGGCCGTACCGGCGCCAGCCTCTACCACGCCTGGGACGGGACGGGCCGGCTGCTCGGCGAAGAGGACGCCGCCACCACGGTCTCCTTCGACCGCCCGTACGCAGGTGCCGGGCTCCCCCTCCACGTGGGCCACGCCTACGACTTCATCCGCTGGGCCGAGCGTTACGGCTACGACCTCGCCTACGCCGACACCCGCGATCTGCACGCCGGCCGCGTGGACCCCTCCCGCTACCGCGGACTGGTCTTCCCCGGTCACGACGAGTACTGGTCGGCGCCGATGCGCCGTACCGTCGAGCTCGCCCGTGACGGCGGCACCTCGCTCGTCTTTCTCTCCGCCAACACCATGTACTGGCAGGTCGAGCTCGGGCCCGCACCTTCCGGCGTACCCGACCGCCTCCTCACCTGCCGCAAGCGCCGCTGCCCCGGCAAACCCGCACTCTGGCGCGAGATCGACCGGGCCGAGCAGCAGCTGCTGGGCATCCAGTACGCGGGACGCGTGCCCGAGCCGCATCCCCTGGTCGTACGGAACGCGGACCACTGGCTCTGGGAGGCGACCGGCGCCGGCGAGGGCGACGAGCTCGCCGGGCTGGTCGCGGGCGAGGCCGACCGCTACTTCCCGCGCACCGCGCTCCCCGAGCACCAGGGCCGTATCCTGCTCGCCCACTCCCCGTACCAGGACAGCGAAGGCGCCGCCCGCCACCAGGAGACGTCCCTCTACCGGGCCTCTTCCGGCGCCCTGGTCTTCGCGTCCGGCACCTTCGCCTGGTCCCCGGCGCTGGACCGGCCCGGCCATGTCGACACCCGCGTCCAGCGGGCGACCGCCAATCTGCTCGACCGCATCTGCAAACGCGATTAGGACCGATCGGCACCCCTGACCAGGCCCACGCTGCCGGCGTACGGGAGAATCGGAGCCGTTGTCCCGCCCGTCTCCCACCATCGCCCTGCTCGTTGCCCCTTCGGGCGCCCTTTTTGTTCAACCACGGGGAGGAACCGTGTCCGGATTCGTCGAAAAGCCCGAGCCGCTTCAGGTGCCGGGCCTGGTGCACCTGCACACCGGCAAGGTGCGCGATCTGTATCAGAACGAGGCGGGCGACCTCGTGATGGTCGCCAGCGACCGCATGTCCGCGTACGACTGGGTGCTGCCCACCGAGATCCCCGACAAGGGACGGGTGCTCACCCGGCTCTCGCTCTGGTGGTTCGAGCGTCTCGAGAGCCTCGTACCGAACCACGTCATCTCCACCGAGCTGCCCGCCGGCGCCCCTGCCGACTGGGCCGGCCGCACCCTTGTCTGCAAGTCCCTGCGGATGGTCCCGGTCGAGTGTGTGGCCCGCGGCTATCTCACCGGGTCCGGTCTCGTCGAGTACGAGGAGTCCCGCACCGTCTGCGGTCTCGCGCTGCCCGAGGGCCTCAGCGACGGCTCCGAGCTCCCGGCCCCGATCTTCACCCCCGCCACCAAGGCGGCCGTCGGTGACCACGACGAGAACGTCAGCTACGAGGAAGTCGCCCGCCAGGTCGGCGCGGACACGGCGGCCGAGCTGCGCCGGACGACCCTCGCCGTCTACGGCCGGGCCCGTGACATCGCCCGCGAGCGCGGCATCATCCTCGCGGACACCAAGTTCGAGTTCGGATTCGAGGGCGACGAGCTCGTCATCGCCGACGAGGTGCTGACCCCGGACTCCTCGCGCTTCTGGCCGGTCGCCGGCTGGGAGCCGGGCCGCGCCCAGCCCTCGTACGACAAGCAGTACGTCCGCGACTGGCTGACTTCGCCCGCCTCCGGCTGGGACAGGAAGAGCGAACAGCCGCCGCCGGCCCTCCCGCAGGAGATCGTCGACGCGACCCGCGGCAAGTACATCGAGGCGTACGAACTGCTGACCGGCACCCCCTGGCAGTAGCGGCGCACGAAGAAGGCCCCGGTCACCAGGACCGGGGCCTTCAATCTGAGCGGACGACCAGGTTCGAACTGGCGACCTCAACCTTGGCAAGGTTGCGCTCTACCAACTGAGCTACGTCCGCATGCGCTGTAGCGCGGAGACCACTATACCCAACCTCGCGCGCGTGCGAGACGTACCGCCGTGTGTCGGTTCTCGGCCCCGGCTTGGACGCGGCCGACGAGAGGTGGTTCCGTACCGTCCCCTGCGACAGCGAGGCCTTCTCCGCGATCTCCGCGATGGGCGCCCCGTCCGCCGCAGGCTCCAGCACCTGCGCCTCCCGCACGGTCGGCGGAGAGTCCCCGGCAGAGATCGCGTCGGCCGCCAACTCCGGGGCCACATAGCGGTTTCCGGCATGCACGGAACGGATGATCCCGGTCAGCCGCTGTGCGCTGACGGTCTTCGGGACAAACCGCGCACTCCCGCTACCAGCGCCCGTTTCAGATGACCGGGCAGCCCGTGAACTGTCACGATCATGGTCCGGCACCCGGGCAGTTCAGCCCCTAGAGATGTGGCCACGCTCACACCGTCCGGCCCGGGCATCTGAAGATCGAGGACCGCGACGTCGGGCCGGTGCGCCCGTGCCATCGCGAGCGCCTCGGCGCCCGACGCCGCCTCGGCGACGACCACGAGATCGCCCTCGAGCGCGAGCAGCGCGGCCGGCGTACCCCGGAATCAGATGCTCGTCATCGGCGAGCAGCACGCGTACGGGGGGTGTGGTCATCGCTCCTCCTGAGGGAGCGGCACCTTCGCCGTGAACTGGAACAGGCCCTTGCCGGCCACGCCCGCGTCCAGTGAGCCGTCCAGCGCGGCCAGCCGTCACGCAGACCGGCCAGCCCCGAGCCGATAGGCCTGCCATTCCTGCCCGGCCCGTCGGAACTGTCCGGAGCACCAGCACCACCTGACCCACCAGCACCACTCGTCCCGGTCGTCCCCTTGTCGGGCTCGAGCATCCCGTCGATCTCGACGACCAGGACCACATGATCCGCCGTGCCCGTCAGCCGGATCGAGCACCGTGCCGCGTCCGAGTGCCGCAGCACATTGGTCGTCGCCTCCCGCACCACCCGGCCGAGCGTCGACTGGACCCGGTTCGGCAGCTCACTGCCGTCACCGTCCTCGATCCCGCAGTCGATACCGGCCGCCCTCAACACGCTCCGGGCGCCCGAGAGTTCGATGCCGAGGTCGGCGTCGCGGTAGCCCCGCACCAGTTCCCGTATCTCCTGCTGCGACTCGCGAGCGATTCGCTGCACCTCGACCATCCGGTCCACCGCCTCGGGCCTGCCGCGCTGGGCCGGCTGCACCGCGAGCTCGCTCTTGAGCGCGATCACGGCGAGGTTCCGACGGAGCACATCGTGCATGTCCCGCCCGAACCGGAGCCGTTCCTCCGCGACCACCAGCCGCGTCTGTATGTCACGGCCTCCCGCAGATTCCACATCACGCGCGGTGTCCAGGCCGACAGCCGGGCGGTGACCGATACCCAAGCGGTGCCGAACCCGAGCGCCAGAGCACACGCCACCACGCCCGTGATCTCTCCGCCGAGCAGCGCCACGGTCCCGCATATGGCGGCCGGCAGGCCTGCCCGGTCGAGCAGGGCGGTACGCCTCGTCCACGTTCTCGCCCACCGGCCGGTCCACGTACTCGTAGCTGGTCATGCCTCAGGGCTTCCGCCGGACGAGGCGCGCGCGCAGTGCGTGCTGTCACCACCGCCCATGACAAATGGCATCGGGCTCGGTCGTCGATGCCGGAGGGAGGTCCGAAGAACGCAACTGCGCATACGACGAAGGCCCCGGTCGATTCGACCGGGGCCTTCATACTCTGAGCGGACGACGAGATTCGAACTCGCGACCCTCACCTTGGCAAGGTGATGCTCTACCAACTGAGCCACGTCCGCATTGCTTCCGCTCAGCTCTCACTGGACGGCGCGATCATCACTCTACCTGATCCATCTGGATGGCCGGTAAAGCGATGCAGAGCGGGTGACAGGAATTGCACACTGCGCCTTCCCCCTGGAAGGGGGATGTTCTACTACTGAACTACACCCGCACGCTGCGCGAGGTAAGACCTTGCGGCCTCGCCCCTCGGCGTGCTCCAGACTCTAGCCGAACAGCAGGGGTGCAGTGCAACTCGGATCGGCGCGTGCCCCTCAACTGGCTTCGCGGAAGGCCTCGTAGACCCTCTTGGGGATCCGGCCGCGAGCGGGCACGTCCATCTTGTTGGACTGCGCCCAGGCGCGCACGGCCGCCGGCGCGGGCGCGAGTGCGGTGTGCCGGTAGGAGACGCGGGACTTGTCACGCTTCCCGGCGTTTGTCTGCTTTCGGCCGGCCGCCATGTACGGAGCCAGGGCCTTGCGCAGTTTCTTTGCATTGGAGGGATTGAGGTCGATCTCGTACGACTTCCCGTCCAGGGCGAACGCGACCGTTTCCGCCGCTTCTCCGCCGTCCATGTCGTCGGAGAGCGTGACCACTACTCGCTGAGCCACGGATATCGGTCCTTTCCTGCGGTATCGCCGGTTCTGGCATGCGGTGATACCGGCTTTCCGGCTGGTGAGGGGCAATGCTGCTTTCCTCTGTATTCCTTTGTACAGCGGAAGGCGCCGCATTGTGAAGCCCCGCCAATTACCTGCGCGTGTCCAACGTCAATGGGAGCGGGATTTTTCTCTGGATTTTCCTTGAGCGCTCTCGCGATATCTACCCGCGTAGAATTTTCAGGCGGGTACGCTGAGGGAACCGCCCTCGCAACACACCACCGGGAGTGCCCGTGGCACGCGTCGTAGTCGACGTCATGCTCAAGCCCGAGATCCTCGACCCCCAGGGCCAAGCGGTGCAGCGCGCACTGCCCCGCCTCGGATTCGAGGGGATCGCGGACGTCCGTCAGGGAAAGCGCTTCGAGCTGGAGGTGGAGGGGCCGGTCGATGACGCCGCCCTCGCCCGCATCCACGAGATGGCCGAAACGTTCCTCGCCAACACCGTCATCGAGGACTTCGTCGTGAAGGTGGAGTCGTGACCGCCCGTATCGGCGTCGTCACCTTCCCCGGCACGCTCGACGACAAGGACAGCCTGCGCGCCGTCCGGCTCGCGGGCGCCGAACCCGTATCGCTCTGGCATCGCGACAAGGACCTCAAGCAGGTCGACGCCGTGGTCCTCGCCGGAGGCTTCTCCTACGGCGACTATCTGCGGGCCGGAGCCATCGCCCGCTTCTCGCCGGTGATGGAGACGATCATCGAGCAGGCCAAGGCCGGCCTGCCGGTCCTCGGTATCTGCAACGGCTTCCAGATCCTCACCGAGTCGCATCTGCTGCCGGGCGCGATGCTCCAGAACAACCACCTCCATTTCATCTGCCGCGAGCAGAAGCTGCGGGTGGAGACGAGCGAGACGGCCTGGACGGCGGACTACACCGCCGGTCAGGAGATCCAGATCCCGCTGAAGAACATGGACGGGCGGTACGTCGCCGACGAGCACACGCTCGACGAGCTCGAGGCCGAGGGCCGGGTCGCCTTCCGTTATCTCGACTTCAATCCGAACGGCTCGCTCCGTGACATCGCCGGCATCACCAACGCCGCGGGCAATGTCGTCGGTCTGATGCCGCACCCCGAGCACGCCGTCGAGCCGCTGATCGGTACGGGCCGCACCGACGGCCTCGGATTCTTCACCTCGATCCTGAAGAAGCTGGTCTCCGCATGACTCTCGACACCGTCAAGCACGCCACCGAGACGCCCGACGTCGAGCAGCCCTGGAAGGAACTCGGCCTCAAGCAGGACGAGTACGCGCGTATCCGCGAGATCCTCGAGCGCCGCCCGACCGGCGCCGAGCTCGCCATGTACTCCGTCATGTGGTCCGAGCACTGCTCGTACAAGAGCAGCAAGGTCCATCTGAAGCAGTTCGGCGAGAAGGTTCCCGAGAACGACGCCATGCTCGTCGGCATCGGCGAGAACGCGGGCGTCGTCGACGTCGGCCAGGGTTATGCGGTCACCTTCAAGGTCGAGTCGCACAACCACCCGAGCTACATCGAGCCCTACCAGGGCGCGGCCACCGGCGTCGGCGGCATCGTCCGCGACATCCTCGCCATGGGTGCCCGTCCGGTCGCGGTCGTGGACCCGCTGCGCTTCGGCGCGGCCGACCACCCCGACACCAAGCGGGTGCTGCCCGGAGTCGTCGCGGGCATCGGCGGCTACGGCAACTGCCTCGGCCTGCCGAACATCGGCGGCGAGGTCGTCTTCGACGAGTGCTACCAGGGCAACCCGCTGGTCAACGCCGGCTGTATCGGCGTGATGAAGCACGAGGACATCCACCTCGCGAAGGCGTCCGGCCCCGGCAACAAGGTTATCCTCTACGGCGCCCGCACCGGCGGCGACGGTATCGGCGGGGTCTCCGTGCTGGCCTCCGAGACCTTCGAGTCGACCGGCCCGGCCAAGCGCCCGGCCGTCCAGGTCGGCGACCCGTTCCAGGAGAAGCTCCTCATCGAGTGCACTCTCGAGATCTTCAAGGAGAAGCTGGTCGCGGGTATCCAGGACCTCGGCGGTGCCGGGCTGTCCTGCGCGACGAGCGAGCTCGCGAGCGCCGGCTCCGGCGGTATGCGGGTCGAGCTCGACACCGTGCCGCTGCGCGATGCGACCCTCTCGCCCGAGGAGATCCTCATGAGCGAGTCGCAGGAGCGCATGTGCGCGATCGTGGAGCCGGAGAAGGTCGGGCGCTTCCTCGAGATCTGCGAGAAGTGGGACGTCATCGCCACCGTCATCGGTGAGGTGACCGAGGGCGAGCGGCTCGAGATCTTCTGGCACGGCGAGCAGATCGTGGACGTACCGCCGCGGTCGGTGGCCCATGAGGGCCCGACGTACCACCGTCCGTACGCCCGTCCGGAGTGGCAGGACGCGCTCCAGGCCGACGACGCGAACAAGCTTCCCCGGCCGGCCACGTCCGAGGAGCTGCGCGAGCAGGTGCTCAAGCTGGTCGCTTCGCCGAACCAGGCCTCGAAGTCCTGGATCACCGACCAGTACGACCGTTTCGTGCAGGGCAACACCGTGCTGGCCCAGCCCGAGGACGCGGGCATGATCCGGATCGACGCGGAGTCGAACCTGGGCGTGGCCATGGCGACCGACGGCAATGGCCGGTACGCGAAGCTCGACCCGTACACGGGCGCGCAGCTTGCGCTGGCCGAGGCCTACCGCAATGTCGCCGCCTCCGGCGCCAAGCCGCTCGCCATCTCGGACTGCCTGAACTTCGGTTCGCCCGAGGACCCGGCCGTCATGTGGCAGTTCGCCGAGGCCACGCGCGGTCTCGCGGACGGCTGCCTGCAGCTCGGCACCCCGGTGACCGGCGGCAATGTCTCGCTCTACAACCAGACCGGCGACGTCGCCATCCACCCGACGCCCGTGGTCGCGGTGCTCGGCGTGATCGACGACGTGAACCGCCGTACGCCGATCGCCTTCAAGGAAGAGGGCCAGCTCCTCTACCTGCTGGGCGACACGCGTGAGGAGTTCGGCGGCTCGGCCTGGTCCCAGGTCGTCCACGACCATCTCGGCGGGCTGCCGCCGGCCGTCGACCTGGACCGCGAGAAGCTGCTCGGCGACATCCTGATCTCGGCCTCCCGTGACGGCATGATCGACGCGGCGCACGACCTGTCGGACGGCGGTCTGATCCAGGCCGTCGTCGAGTCGTGCCTGCGCGGCCGTACGGGCGCGCGGCTGGTCGTCCCGGACGGGCTCGACGCCTTCACCTTGCTGTTCAGCGAGTCGGCGGGGCGTGCGGTGGTGGCCGTGCCGCGCAGCGAGGAGCTCCGCTTCAACGACATGTGCGGGGCGCGGGGTCTGCCCGCGACGCGTATCGGTGTCGTGGACGGCGAGGACGTGGAGGTGCAGGGCGAGTTCAGCATCCCGCTGAGCGAGCTCCGTACGGCGCACGAGGAGACCATCCCCGGTCTGCTGGTCTGACGCATCACCGATCGATCGAGTCCCTGTCCGGGTCCACCCCGGGCAGGGGCTCGGTCGTTCGGCAGCCGGACCGGCCGGGCTCGAAGGCACCGAGATCAGTGAAATCGGTATGGACGGCCCCGGCCTGAATACGGTGCGGGGAATTCCGTTTCCGTCGGCGCGGTATCGGCGTTCCGGGGAACGGGAAATCGCTCACCGCCGGGAAGCCGGACGTCCACGCCTGATAGCTTCGGCGGCCGTGCCGTCCTACGGGGAGCCGGAGTCGATGAACCACCCGCACGTGTCACGCTGGCCGGACGACCCGGGCTCGCACATAGCGTTTCCCCACCGCGCGCCGCGGCGATTTCCGGATCGCGGTAGCCGTCGGCGCAACGCGGTCAACCGGCTGCTGTGCGCTGTCGCGGTGGCCGGGATCGGGGCCGCCTGCTGGGGGTTCTGGCTGGAGTACGACGAGCACCGCGACCGGGCGGCCAGCGAGAAGGCGATCGCCGAGGCCTGTGGGGACGTGGTCGATCCGACCGCGGTCATGGACCTGGGCGGCGGGATCGTCCGTGCGAAGGCGGGCAGTTCCGACGACGACCGCTTCGACCTGGATCCGCCGACGGCGCCCGGGGCGTGCGAGATATACCGGGTCGGCAAACCCGGTACCAGTTACGGGTACTTCGCCCTGGCTTTCACTCCGCGGCCGAACGAGGAGTACGGGAACATCGTGGGCGCGCACGAGGAGGAGCCGTTCGGCGATCGCTTCGACCGCCGGCGGCCGGACGACATCACGAGCGCCGCGGACTACGTACCGGACCAGCCCCTCGGCGATGACGGCAGCCTCGGCTCGTTCGACGACGACACGGTCTCGGTCACCGCGGTCTGCTCGAAGCCGACTTCGAAGGCCGGCCTGACGTCCCTGACCGTCGATGCCAAGGCGATGTACGAGGAGACGCGGACGTCGAAGGCCGACCGGGCACGCCTTGCCGACATCGCCGTGCGCGCGGCGCGCAAGGCCGCCGACAGGCTCGGCTGCGCGGCCGAGGTGCCCGACGCGCCCCACACCATCCTCGACGTACCGAGCAGCCGTCTCGCCCCGGCCGGGCGGGCGGACGGAACCTGCGCCTGGTACCCGCGGCTGCTGCGCACCTCGGCCCGCGGGAATCTCCCGGACCGGGCTCTCGCCACACCGGCCGCCGGGCAGGCCACGAGCGAGCGGTGCCTGCTGGCGCTCAGCCCGTCCGCGGCCGGGCGCGCCGCGGAGGCGAGCGGTGTGGAGGCCGACGACGGGATCCATGGCTACGACCCGTGGTGGCTCGCCCTGGACTCGTGGTTCGGGGACGAGGCGAAGATCGTCTACTCGGACGCCGGAATCACCCGGAGGTCCGAGCAGCGCCACCTGGCGCCCGGCACCGCCGGCGGCCATCCGGAGGCCGGTGTGTGGTGGGCCTCGTCCGTCTGCCGTGGCGTACCGGCGGTGCACACCCTGACCGTGGCGGACGACTATAACAAGGTCGCCCGGAAGCGGCTCGGCGCCCTGTTCCGTGCGTACGTGGACGATGTCGCCGTCCGCCGCGGCTGCGTGGACGTGAAGGTCCCCGAGCCCGCGGACTTCGCCAAGGAGTGAACGCCCCGCCCGCTGTCGTACCCACCCCTTAATGTCGGTCTCATGCCACCGGCCAAGAAGCGCACGCGCAGCTACGACCCCGCAAAGATCCGCGCCGCCGTCCTCGCCCAGTTCGAGAACGTACGGCAGGCGGTGGGCACGCTCACGCCCGAGCAGCTCGCCCTGCCCACCCGCCTCGGCGACTGGACCGTGCGTGATCTGGCCGGGCACATCACCATGGCCGTCGGAGCGGTCGGCCGGAGTCTCGGGCAGCGCGAGCCCGCCAGGCAGGAAGTCGACTTGCTGGACTGGCCGTTCGCGACCGTCGCGTTCGCCGGGAAGGTCTCCGACGACACCAAGGAGATCGCGGCGAGCGCCGAGCCCGAAGAGCTCTATGTGCGAACTGCCGCCCGGCTCGCCGAGTTGCTGCCCGGCGCGTCCGACAGCCGACTGCTCGCCACCCGCGTCGGCGCGATGCGCCTCGGCGACTTCCTCGTCACCCGCACCGTCGAACTCATCGTTCACACAGACGACTTGAACGACGCGACAGGCCTCGGCATCCCGTACGACCGACAGGCGCTCGCCGCCTGCACCCGGCTCCTCGCCGACGCTCTCGCGGTGAAGGCCCCCGGGGCATCCACCGAGGTGCGGGTGCCGCCGTTCGCGGTCGTGCAGTGCGTCGAAGGCCCGCGGCACACGCGCGGTACCCCGTCCAATGTCGTCGAGACCGACCCGCTGACCTGGATCCGGCTCGCCACCGGGCGTACCGGATGGGCCGAGGCGCTCGGGGCGGCGAAGGTCAGCGCGAGTGGCGAGCGCGCCGACCTCTCGGCGCTGCTGCCGATCCTCGGCTGAACGCAGCGGCTGAACCCAGCGACTGAACGATTCGCCTGAACGTAGCCTCTGAACGGTTCGCCTGAACGCAGCGGCCGAAAAGTTCGCCTGAACGCAGCCACTGAACCGTTCGGCTGAACGCCGCGGCTCAACCCGGTGGAAAGAACCAGTGGCGGGAACCAGAGCCACACGTCCCCCGTCCCAACGGTATGCGGAACCAGCTGAGCATCCCTGTCACCGTCCTGGCACTCCTCGCCCTTGCCGCCTGCGGCACGGAGCCGGGTTCCGGCTCCGGCGGCGGCTCGGTCAGGACCGATCTGCCCCTCACCGGCGTCCAGTGGTCCGTCGACAGCGTGACCGTCGGTGGCAAGAAGACCGCGGCGCCGCCCGGCGCCCAGGTCGAGATCACGGACAAGGGCAAGGCCCAGGGCAACTACGGCTGCAACCACTTCGGGGCGGACGTCAAGGTCGAGGGCGACACGGTCACCGTGAGCCCGGCTGAGATGACCGAGATGGCCTGTGCCAAGGACATCCAGGGCTTCGAGGACACACTGCGTGCCGCCTTCTCCGGCAAGCTCAAGGCGAAGATCACCGACGAGAAGCTCACCCTGACCACCGAGAAGGGCGACTCCATCGCCCTGACCTCGGAGCGACCGGCCCCGCTGGTGGGCACCACATGGTCGGTGAACTCACTCCTCTCCGCCGGGACCGCGTCGTCCCTGCCCGCCGGTACCGACAAGAAGGCGTATCTGACCTTCACCAAGGACGGGTCCGTACAGGGCAGCCTCGGCTGCAACACCTTCCACAGCACCGCGAAGATCAGCGGCGCCAGCATCACCTTCGGCCGCCTCGCAACCACCAGGAAGATGTGCCCGGGTCCCGAGATGAATCTGGAGCGCGAACTGCTCAAGGTCCTCCACGGCACGGTGACGTACCAGCTGCGGCACCGCGGCCTGTCCCTCACCGCGCCGGACGGCAAGGGACTGGCCGCGAGCGCCGCCCAGAAGTGATCAGCCCGGGTACGGGACGCGGGTAGCCGCGAGCCACCCTGAAACCTCGTGTACATGCCAATGGAGTCTCGCGATGTGGACCCCTCGATGGACACCCGTAAAGCCGCCGTGCGCCGGTCGGAACCGCCCCGGACGACCCCCACGCGTGGCCCCCGGGCATCCCCAATTCGGACCAGTGGTCGATCTCGCCTACACTCGGTGCCGTGCCACGTGGTGACGGACGACTCAACCACGACCTGCTCCCCGGTGAGAAGGGCCCCCAAGACGCTTGTGGCGTCTTCGGTGTCTGGGCCCCGGGCGAAGAGGTCGCGAAGCTCACTTACTTCGGGCTCTATGCCCTCCAACATCGAGGTCAGGAGTCCGCGGGAATCGCGGTGAGCAACGGCTCACAGATCCTCGTATTCAAGGACATGGGCCTGGTCTCGCAGGTCTTCGACGAAACTTCCCTCGGCTCCCTCCGGGGTCATATCGCGGTCGGTCACGCCCGCTACTCGACCACGGGCGCTTCCGTGTGGGAGAACGCGCAGCCGACCTTCCGGGCAACCGCCAACGGCTCCATCGCGCTCGGCCACAACGGAAATCTGGTCAATACCGCCCAGCTCGCCGAGATGGTCGCCGAGCTCCCCAAGGAGAACGGCCGGGCCACCCAGGTCGCAGCGACCAATGACACCGATCTGATCACCGCACTCCTCGCGGGCCAGGTCGACGACGACGGCAAGCCGCTGACCGTGGAGGCGGCCGCAGCCAAGGTGCTGCCCGACGTCAGGGGAGCCTTCTCGCTCGTCTTCATGGACGAGGGCACCCTGTACGCGGCCCGCGACCCGCAGGGCATCCGCCCGCTCGTACTCGGCCGCCTCGACCGCGGCTGGGTCGTCGCGAGCGAGTCCGCCGCCCTCGACATCTGCGGCGCAACCTACGTTCGCGAGATCGAGCCGGGCGAGCTCATCGCCATCGACGAGAACGGCCTCCGCACTTCCCGATTCGCGGACGCGAAGCCGAAGGGCTGTGTTTTCGAGTACGTCTACCTGGCCCGCCCCGACACCGACATCGCGGGCCGCAACGTCTATCTCTCCCGTGTGGAGATGGGCCGCAGGCTCGCCAAGGAAGCCCCGGCCGACGCGGACCTGGTCATAGCGACGCCGGAGTCCGGCACCCCCGCCGCGATCGGCTACGCCGAGGCGAGCGGAATCCCCTACGGCTCCGGCCTGGTGAAGAACGCCTACGTCGGCCGCACTTTCATCCAGCCGTCCCAGACCATCCGCCAGCTGGGCATCCGCCTCAAGCTGAACCCGCTCAAGGAAGTCATCCGGGGCAAGCGCCTGGTGGTCGTCGACGACTCGATCGTCCGCGGCAACACCCAGCGCGCGCTGGTGAAGATGCTCCGCGAGGCCGGCGCGGCAGAGGTCCACATCCGGATCTCGTCCCCGCCGGTGAAGTGGCCCTGCTTCTTCGGCATCGACTTCGCGACCCGCGCCGAGCTCATCGCCAACGGCATGACCATCGAGGAGATCGGCGCTTCGCTGGGCGCGGACTCGCTCTCGTACATCTCGCTCGACGGGATGATCGAGGCGACCACCATCGCGAAGCCGAATCTCTGCCGTGCCTGCTTCGACGGCGAGTACCCGATGGACCTTCCCGACCCCGAGCTGCTCGGCAAGCAGCTTCTGGAGACGGAGCTGGCGGGCGGCGCCGATGCCGCCGACGCGCTCCGTCGCCCGTAAGCCCTGCAGTACGACACGAAAGTTCTCTCCGCCATGACAGCTGAGTCTTTTGAGCGTGCTCCGCACGCGGGCGCCGGTGCCAGTTACGCAGCCGCGGGCGTCGACATCGAAGCCGGCGACCGCGCCGTCGAGCTGATGAAGGAGTGGGTGAAGAAGACGCAGCGCCCCGAGGTCCTCGGCGGCCTCGGCGGTTTCGCCGGCCTCTTCGACGCCTCCGCCCTCAAGCGCTACGAGCGTCCGCTGCTCGCCTCGGCCACCGACGGCGTCGGCACGAAGGTCGATCTCGCCCGCAAGATGGGCGTGTACGACACGATCGGCCACGACCTCGTCGGCATGGTCGTCGACGACCTGGTCGTCTGCGGCGCCGAGCCGCTCTTCATGACCGACTACATCTGCGTCGGCAAGGTCCACCCCGAGCGTGTCGCCGCCATCGTCAAGGGCATCGCCGAGGGCTGTGTGCTGGCCGGCTGCGCGCTGGTCGGCGGCGAGACCGCCGAGCACCCCGGACTGCTGGGCGAGGACGACTTCGACGTCGCGGGCGCCGGTACGGGCGTGGTGGAGGCCGACCGGCTGCTCGGCGCGGATCGTATCCGTACGGGTGACGCGGTCATCGCCATGGCGTCCTCCGGCCTTCACTCCAACGGGTACTCGCTGGTCCGCCATGTCGTCTTCGACCGCGCCAGGATGTCCCTGGACCAGCAGATCGAGGAGTTCGGGCGGACGCTGGGCGAGGAGCTTCTCGAGCCCACCAAGATCTACTCGCTGGACTGCCTGGCGCTCACCCGGACCACCGAGGTGCACGCTTTCAGCCACATCACCGGCGGCGGCCTTGCCAACAACCTGGCCCGGGTCATCCCGGACAGCCTGCACGCGGTCGTCGACCGTTCGACCTGGACCCCCGGCGCGGTCTTCGACCTCGTCGGCAAGGCCGGTCAGGTAGAGCGGCTCGAGCTGGAGAAGACCCTCAACATGGGCGTCGGCATGATCGCCGTTGTCCCCGAGGAGTCGGTGGACGTGGCGCTGACCACGCTCGCGGACCGCGGCGTCGACGCCTGGGTCGCGGGAGAGATCACCGAGCGCGGCGAGCACACCACGGGCGCGACGCTCACGGGCGACTACGCGGGCTGAGCCCGAACGGGCAGCGCGAAACCCGGTCCGGGGCGTGGGCCTCGGACCGGGTCACGTGGCAATGCTTTTTGAGGTGTTCGTACGTCAAGCGCCGCGGCGCTGCGACGACGGACCGGACTCGTCGTCCTCGTCATCGTCGTCGTTGTACAGATCCGCGTACTGTGCGTACGGGTCATCTTCCTCGTCGTCGTCCTCGAACGGCTCAGCGTTCGGTGGTTGACTCGAAGGCGATGCGCCCAGCTCATTGGCCAGACGCGACAGGTCAGTCCCGCCGCTGTTGTACTTCAGCTGGCGGGCGACCTTCGTCTGCTTGGCCTTGGCCCGGCCGCGCCCCATGGCTCGACCCCCTCGGTGACGGGGCTCGACGGCCCCAGAGTCTTGACACGCGTTCATAATTCGGAACGGACTCTCCTTGGAGAGACCGGTCCGTAGGACTTCAACGGTACCTGCTTCCGCGGCCATACGGTACGCCGCCCGCATGACGTGCCACTTCGCAGGACCCTCGAGGAGCCCCGTCCTCGCTGGTCAACTGCGATTTTAACCTCTTCTCGGCAGTCGACCCGCCGACCGGGGTGAGTCTTGTCTCCCGGGTCGGCGGGCCGGCCCCGCGAGGATCAGCGCCGGCGGGCCTCCGCCATGCGCTGCTCGGCGATCCGGTCGGCCGCCGCGGCCGGCGGAATCCCGTCTTCCTTCGCGCGTGCGAATATGGCCAGCGTGGTGTCGAAGATCTTCGACGCCTTCGCCTTGCACCGGTCGAAGTCGAAGCCGTGCAGCTCGTCGGCGACCTGGATCACGCCGCCGGCGTTCACGACGTAGTCGGGGGCGTAGAGGATCCCGCGGTCCGCGAGGTCCTTCTCCACGCCCGGGTGCTCGAGCTGGTTGTTGGCGGCGCCGCAGACCACCTTCGCGGTGAGCGCGGGCACGGAGTCGTCGTTCAGCGCGCCGCCGAGCGCACACGGAGCGTAGACGTCCAGGCCCTCGGTGCGGATGAGAGTGTCCGTGTCGGTGACCGCGGTGACCTTGCCCGGGTGCTTGTCGAGGATCCGGCGGACGGACTCCTCCCGTACATCCGTGATCACGACTTCGGCGCCGTCCGACAGCAGATGCTCGACCAGGTGGTGACCGACCTTGCCGACGCCCGCGATGCCGACCTTGCGGCCGCGCAGCGTCGGGTCTCCCCACAGGTGCTGGGCCGAGGCCCGCATGCCCTGGAAGACGCCGTACGCGGTCAGCACGGACGAGTCGCCCGCGCCGCCGTTCTCCGGGGAGCGGCCGGTGGCCCACCGGGTCTCCCGGGCCACGACGTCCATGTCGGCGACGTATGTGCCGACGTCGCACGCTGTCACATAGCGGCCACCGAGCGAGTCCACGAACCGGCCATAGGCGAGCAGAAGCTCTGTCCGCTGCCCGGCGTCCATCGCCGCGGAGTCACCGATGATCACGGCCTTGCCGCCGCCGTGGTCCAGCCCGGCCATGGCGTTCTTGTACGACATCCCACGGGAGAGGTTCAGCGCGTCCGCGACGGCCTCTTCCTCGGTGGCGTACGGGTAGAAACGGGTGCCGCCCAGGGCAGGGCCCAGAGCGGTCGAGTGGATGGCGATGACGGCCTTCAGGCCGGAGGCGCGGTCCTGGCACAGCACGACTTGCTCGTGGCCGCCCTGATCCGACTGGAACAGGGTGTGCAGGACGCCGTCGGTCACATCGGTCACGGTGGTGACTCCCAAGTACGAAGCGGCGGAGGAAGGCCCTCCTGTGGGTGGGGAAGGCCCAGTTGGGGACGAGGGTAAGTCCTACGCGCGCGTAGATCCGACGCAGTGCTGAGGATCACCCCCTTGCGGAGTACCGGCGTGGAAGGATTTGCGGCATGCCAGCGCTGTCCTCGGTCCTCGTTCCCTACGCGGCCTACCTGCGGGTGTACGAGCCGCTGGCGGCCTTTCCCGAGCCCGAGCGGGGCCACTGGGCCCGCTACGCCCGTCGGGAGACCACACCCACCGCCCAGGACGAACTGCGGCGCTCGCTGGCCGACTTGCTGCCCACTCCGCCGGTCCCGGTGCCGGTCCACGAGAGCGGTGACGCCTTTGTGACGGAGGTGGACGGGGTGGTGTGCGTCTGCCCGTGGCGGACCCG
Source organism: Streptomyces sp. NPDC002926 (assembly GCF_053591755.1). NCBI lineage: Bacteria > Bacillati > Actinomycetota > Actinomycetes > Kitasatosporales > Streptomycetaceae > Streptomyces > Streptomyces sp. NPDC002926. The sequence continues at coordinate 51,252 of NZ_JBSFUK010000002.1, read as the reverse complement.
GCTGCGCGGCTGGCTGGCCCTGGAGGAGCTGGCGGAGCAGCTTCCCGCGGCTCTCCTCGACGCGGTGCTGCCGCCGGTGGTGCGCGGGCAGGCGGCCGCGGACTACGAGCAGTGGCGCGAGGGCAACCCGGACGCGCGGCCGTGGATCAGGACGTCGGTCTGGCAGATCCCGGTGCGCTGGTTCGCGCTCTTCTCGGACGAGGAGCGCGAGTACGGGCCCGCCGGGCCCGCCGCGCCGGTGCTGCGCTACCGGACGCCGATGGTGCAGGCCCGGCGGCGGGTGGCCCGCGCGCTGAAGACGCTGAGAGAGACGATCGACGAGGGACAGCTCACAGAAGGCCTGGTAGATGTGGGGCGGTGGCTGGAGGAATTCCATCCGCGCTCCCTGGTCGAGCTGGACTACGGCGGCCTGGTGCACGCCCTTCCCGGGCCGCAGCTCGCCGAGGACCGCTCGGCTGCGGACGTGGCCGAGGGGATCGCGGCGCTGCGGGCCGGAGATGGTGTCGGAGCGGGCGAGGCGTATGCGCGTCTTGTGGAGCGCTGGCGGGCTGTCAGAGACCTTCAGTTCGCAAATTGAGTGCTTCTGAGGATCATTGAGCCCATCGGTCCAGGACGTAGGTCCCTATCCGGGCCTTTGTCTCAAGCGTGACGGACGGCACTTACTGGCCCCTTGCGTCCATCACCCACCCTCGTGTCAAAATAGGACAAGGAGCCCCGGGAGGGCTCCTTCCGTCCAAGTAAGGGCGGAATTCTCGGCATTGCACTCTATGGGGGGTCTGATGACTCCTGATCATCCTGTGACTGATCGTCACTGTGGCGTGACTGTCCGTTATGGCATGGTCCATCGGCTTCCGCCGCTGATGAACACCTCAGAGGGCAATTCCATCGGTTTGGCCGACGTGGCTGGACAGATGGTGTAGTTGTAGTGCCGAGGACAAGCCGTTCGTCCTATAACCGACTCGACCCGCGTCCGCCATTTCGGGCAACGCGGGTCAAGGTGCAGAATTTAGAGGAAAGAACCGAGATGGTTCGGTTCTCCCGAGGAGGCCGCTCATGACCGCTCGCACCCCTGATGCCGAGCCGCTGCTGACCCCGGCTGAGGTTGCCACGATGTTCCGCGTGGACCCGAAGACGGTCACCCGTTGGGCCAAGGCTGGCAAGCTCACGTCCATCCGCACGCTCGGTGGACATCGTCGGTACCGCGAGGCAGAGGTCCGCGCACTGCTTGCGGGTATTCCGCAGCAGCGTAGCGAGGCCTGAACACCCCATTGATCGGGCATTTCCGGGACCCCCATCCCGGACAAGCCCACCTATAGCGCCACATGGCGGCCGTCTGCCCCAACAGACTTCGTCATTGATCGCGCTGGACTCCGCCGGGTCCAGCGCGATCTTTTTTATGCCCGGGCGCGGGCTTGGGGCGATCCGTGACCACCGTTGCGGGTGGGGGCGGCCGGCGGGCGGGGAGATGCTCCAGGGGTGGTGCAATTGCACATATTAAATTGGTTGCTTGTAAGAAGGGGGTAAGTTCCCCACTTTCGAAAACCCACCCGGTGACACCCGTCACACCGCACAACTCTTGCCAAAGACAGGCCTGTCGCCCAAGAACCGGCGGGGAACGAGTCGTAGGTCACCCAGTGGCGGGACCTTCGTCGTCGGCCGCGGGAGTGAGCGCGGGGGCGGTAGCGGGCAGTTCCATGGCGAGCCGCTGGAGGCGATGGCAGATCGGGCAGTGCCTTGTGAGATGCCGGTAGCCGGACGCGGCCTTCAGGTGGGCGCGCAGAAGCGCCCTTGTCTCGTGCTGCCTCGCTGCGGACGCCGCCATGCACGTCACCTCCGGGTGTGTGCCGTCCCCTAGTGATTGGGTACCCGTGGCAGATGACGCCGTCAAGATGCCCGTGCCGACACGGCGTGCGGCAGGGCACGACAAAGGCCCGCATCCTTGGGGGATACGGGCCTTCGATCTACTGCGGTCCTGACGGGATTTGAACCCGCGGCCTCCACCTTGACAGGGTGGCGAGCACTCCAAGCTGCTCCACAGGACCAGGTTTCGCAGCCTCTGTTGTGCGTTGGCTGCGAGAGAGACTGTACAGCAGGTCAGGGGGTGCGGTCGAACTCGATGCAAGCAGCCCCGCCGGTCATGGCGCCGCCGCGTCGATCGCCTTGACGATGCGCTTGTCGGAGACCGGTTGGGCCGTGCCCAGCGCGTGCGCGAAGTAGCTCACACGCAGCTCCTCGATCATCCAGCGGATGTCCAGGACCTCCTGCGGGACCGGGCGGCCCTGCGGCATCTGTTCCAGCAGCCAGGCGTATTCGTCCTGCATCTCGTGGACCTTCTCCATGCGTGTCGTGTCGCGCTGCACGCCCGTCGGCATCTGCTGCAGCCGGCGGTCCACCGCGACCAGGTAGCGCATCAGGTCCGGCAGCCGCCGCAGGCCCGTCCCGGTGACGAAGCCGGCCGGCATGAGGGCCGCGAGCTGCTCCCGCACGTCCTGGACGTTGCTGACGAGCGTCAGACTGTTCGTGGCCTTCAGACGGCGCTCGCAGGCCTGCCAGGCGGCCAGGATCTGCTGGACCTGGTCCACGGTCCGTACCGTCGCGTCGACCAGGTCGGCACGCACCTTGTCGTACAGCTTGCGGAACGACTCCTCGTCCCAGGCCGGACCGCCGTGGTCGGCGATCAGCTTGTCCGCCGCGGCCATGGCGCAGTCGTCGAAGAGCGCCTGGATCGAGCCGTGAGGGTTACGGGACAGCGCCAGCTTCTGCTGGTTGTTGAGCTTGTCCGAGGCGAACTTGGCTGGGTTCACCGGAATGTTGAGGAGGATCAGCCGCCGCGTGCCCCGCCACATCGCCTGCTGCTGCTCGGCCTCGGTGTCGAAGAGGCGCACGGAGACGGCCGCACCGTCGTCGACCAGGGCCGGGTACGCCCTGACCGGCTGGCCGGCCCTGCGGGTCTCGAAGACACGGGTCAGCGTGCCGATCGTCCAGTCCGTCAGACCCGTGCGCTCCAGGGACTCCCCCGAGGGGCCGGACGTGGCGGCCGCCGCGGCCTGGGAGAGGGCCTGGCGCGCCTTCGGCTTCAGCTGGAGCTTCAGGGCTTCCAGGTCCTTGTTCTCCGCGAGCTTCTTGCGGCGCTCGTCGACGATCCGGAACGTGATCTTCAGGTGATCGGGAATCCGGGTCAGGTCGAAGTCGTCGGCCGTGACCGGGACGCCGACCATGCGCTGCAGCTCGCGCGCGAGCGTCACGGGAAGCGCCTCCTGGAGGGGCACGGCCCGTTCGAGGAACGCTCTCGCGTAGTTCGGGGCGGGGACATAGTGCCGGCGGATCGGCTTGGGGAGGGAGCGGATCAGCTCCATCACCACGTCCTCGCGCAGACCCGGGATCTGCCAGTCGAAGCCCTCGGAGGTGACCTGGTTCAGCACCTGGAGAGGCACGTGAACGGTCACGCCGTCCGCGTCCGCGCCCGGCTCGAACTGGTACGTCACCCGGAACTTCAGCGCACCCTGGCGCCAGGAGTCCGGATAGTCGTCCTTGGTGACCGATCCTGCCTTCTCGTTGATGAGCATCTCGCGCTCGAAATCGAGAAGTTCGGGCTCGTCCCGGCGCGTGTGCTTCCACCAGGAGTCGAAGTGCGCGCCCGACACGACATGCTCGGGCACCCGCTGGTCGTAGAAGTCGAAGAGGGTCTCGTCGTCCACCAGGATGTCGCGGCGCCGGGCGCGGTGCTCCAGCTCCTCGACCTCGGTCAGGAGCTTGCGGTTGTCGGCGAAGAACTTGTGGTGCGTACGCCAGTCGCCCTCGACGAGTGCGTTGCGGATGAACAGGTCACGGGACGTCTCCGGGTCGATCCGTCCGTAGTTCACCTTGCGCTGCGCGACGATCGGCACGCCGTACAGCGTGACCCGCTCGTACGCCATCACCGCTGCCGCGTCCTTCTCCCAGTGCGGCTCGCTGTAGGTGCGCTTGACCAGATGCTGGGCGAGCGGCTCGATCCACTCCGGCTCGACCCTGGCGTTGACGCGGGCCCACAGCCGGGAGGTCTCGACGAGCTCCGCCGACATGATGAAGCGCGGGGGCTTCTTGAAGAGCGCCGAGCCGGGGAAGACCGCGAACTTGGCGCTGCGGGCGCCCAGATACTCGTTCTTGTCGGTGTCCTTGAGGCCGATGTGCGAGAGCAGGCCCGCCAGCAGCGAGGTGTGGACGGACTGCTCGGGCGCAGCCGCCTCCGTCGAGGGCTCCTCGAGATGCATGCCCATCTGCTTGGCGACCGTACGCAGCTGGGCATAGATGTCCTGCCACTCGCGGATGCGCAGGAAGTTCAGATACTCCTGCTTGCACATCCGGCGGAAGCTGGAGGAGCCGCGCTCCTTCTGCTGCTCGCGGATGTAGCGCCAGAGGTTGAGGAAGGCGAGGAAGTCGGAGGTCTCGTCCTTGAAGCGGGCGTGCTGCTGGTCGGCCTGCGTCTGCTTGTCGGCGGGCCGCTCGCGTGGGTCCTGGATGGAGAGCGCGGCCGCGATCACCATGACCTCGCGTACACAGCCGTTCTTGTCGGCCTCTATGACCATGCGGGCCAGTCGCGGGTCGACGGGCAGCTGGCTCAGCTTGCGGCCGAGCTGCGTCAGCTTCTTCTTCGGATCCTTCTGGACCGGGTCGAACGCGCCCAGTTCCTGCAGGAGCTGGACGCCGTCGCGGATGTTGCGGTGGTCCGGCGGGTCGAGGAAGGGGAACTTCTCGATGTCGCCGAGGCCGGCCGCGGTCATCTGGAGGATGACGGAGGCCAGATTCGTACGGAGGATCTCGGCGTCCGTGAACTCGGGACGGGAGAGGAAGTCGTCCTCGGAGTAGAGCCGGATGCAGATGCCGTCGGACGTACGGCCGCAGCGTCCCTTGCGCTGGTTGGCACTGGCCTGGCTGATCCGCTCGATGGGCAGTCGCTGGACCTTGGTGCGGTGGCTGTAGCGGGAGATACGTGCGGTGCCCGGGTCGATGACGTATTTGATGCCGGGAACGGTCAGCGAGGTCTCGGCGACGTTCGTGGCGAGGACGATACGGCGGCCGGTGTGCGGCTGGAAGACGCGATGCTGCTCGGCGTGCGAGAGCCGTGCGTACAGCGGGAGCACCTCGGTGAATCTGTACTGCTTCTTGTTGAGCGCGTCCGCGGTGTCGCGGATCTCGCGCTCGCCGGAGAGGAAGACGAGGATGTCGCCCTTCCCCTCGGACTGGAGCTCCTCGACGGCGTCGCAGATCGCGGTGATCTGGTCGCGGTCGGACTCCTCGCTGTCGTCCTCGAGGAGCGGGCGGTAGCGGACCTCGACGGGGTACGTACGGCCGCTGACCTCGACGATCGGAGCCTCGCCGAAGTGCCGCGAGAAGCGCTCCGGATCGATCGTCGCGGAGGTGATGATCACCTTGAGGTCGGGGCGCTTCGGCAGCAGCTGGGCGAGGTAGCCGAGCAGGAAGTCGATGTTGAGGGACCGCTCATGGGCCTCGTCGATGATGATCGTGTCGTACGCGCGCAGCTCGCGGTCCGTCTGGATCTCGGCGAGGAGGATGCCGTCCGTCATCAGCTTGACGAAGGTGGCGTCCTGGTTGACCTGGTCGGTGAAGCGGACCTTCCAGCCGACCGCCTCGCCGAGCGGGGTACGGAGCTCCTCCGCGACGCGTTCGGCCACGGTACGGGCGGCGAGCCTGCGCGGCTGGGTATGGCCGATCATGCCGCGCACGCCCCGGCCCAGCTCCAGACAGATCTTCGGGATCTGGGTCGTCTTGCCCGAACCGGTCTCGCCCGCGACGATCACGACCTGGTGGTCCCGTATCGCCTCGAGAATCAGGTCCTTCTTCTGGCTGACCGGCAGCTGCTCGGGGTACGTGACCTCGGGCACGCGGCCGGCGCGCCGCGTGACGCGGGCGGCGGAGCGCTCGGCCTCGGTGGCGATCTCGTCCAGCACGGCCTGCCGCGCCTCGGGCTTACGGATACGGCGGGCGCCCTCGAGACGACGGCCGAGCCGCTGGGCGTCGCGCAGCGACACCCCGGCCAGCAGGGTCTGAAGGTCGGCGAAGGAAGTAGACATACGGATCCCAGGATCGCACCCCCGGGAAAGCACTGGCGAACGCATTTCGCCCAGGAGCTGATGCAGTGTGGAGCAGATCCGTCCAGTTTCGTTCGGGGCGGAGGGAACGGACCCGAGTGGACGTCCCCGGTCCCGCCCTGCCGGCGTCACTGACGCGACAGAGCGAGTATCCGCCGCTCCCTGAATACGACGAGAGCCCCGGTCCGCGAAGGACCGGGGCTCTCGGGCTGTGGCTGGGGCCGGGGTCGAACCGGCGACCTATCGCTTTTCAGGCGATCGCTCGTACCAACTGAGCTACCCAGCCACGCAGCTCTTGCGAGCTGCAGCGGTCCTGACGGGATTTGAACCCGCGGCCTCCACCTTGACAGGGTGGCGAGCACTCCAAGCTGCTCCACAGGACCAAGCAATGTGCGAGCACGAGTCTCGCACATGGTGTTGCGTGCCCCCAACGGGATTCGAACCCGTGCTACCGCCTTGAAAGGGCGGCGTCCTGGGCCACTAGACGATGAGGGCTAAGGGCCCACCTGGGCGCCTTTCGGCGCGTCGGGGACGTGAGAAGCATATGGGATGTGGGGAGCTATCGCCAAAACGGTTTACGGGGGTCCGGGGGCCGCCCCCTGGACAGCGCCGTCGGAGGGCCGGAGGGGGAGCCGGGAGGACCGGTGGAGGCGGCCCCGGAGGGACCGGTGGAGGGGCTGCTCGGGGACGGGGTCGCCCCGGGCTGGTTCTCCCCCGGAAGATGGCGGCTGACCTCGGCCGTCGTCAGGCCCAGACCCCCCAGTGTGATCTCGTCCCATGCCTGCAGCCGTCTGGTCGTACGGTCCAGATAGAGCACCGACGCCCGCACCTTCTCCGGCTTGTCGTTCTGCACCGCGCGCAGGCCTCCGCCGCCCGTCGAGCCCTCGATCTTGAGGCGGGTGCCGTGGGGGAGTACCTCCGTCTCGCGGTGGTGGACATGGCCGGCCAGCGCCAGTGGGACCTCGCCGTCGGTCTCGCGCGCGGCCACCGGGTTGTGGGCGACCGCGATGTCGACCGGGGTGCCGGCGCGCTGCTGGTCGCGCAAGGCCGAGGCGAGGCGGATGCCCGTCATGCGTTCCGCCGGGTCGCCCTGGGCGACGATCGAGCGGTCGGGGGTGAACTGGGGGTCGCCGCTGCCCGCGATGCGCAGGCCTCCGAGGGTGACGGCCTTGCCGTCGTCGAGGACGTGCACGTTCTTGAGGCGGGAGATATAGGCCTGCGTGATGCGGGAGTCATGGTTGCCGCGGACCCAGACGTAGGGCGCGCCGAGGTCGGGAATCGGGTCGAGGAACCCGTTCTCTGCGGCGGTGCCGTGGTCCATCGTGTCGCCGGAGTCGATGATCACGTCGATTCCGTACTGCTCGACGAGTGAGCCGATGATGTGCCAGGCCGCCGGGTTGAGATGAATGTCGGAGACGTGCAGCACCCGCATCGTGCCGGGGTCCGGCTGGTAGGCGGGGAGCGTCGAGGTCGCGTCGTACAGCTTGGTGACATTGGTGACCAGGCGCGCCAACTCCCGCTGGTACACGTCGAATTCGGTGACGATGGAGCGGGCGTTGCCGACGACCGAGGGGGCGCTGGACAGCAGTCCGGAGAACTTCGGCTCAAGGACGGACTTCGGGTTCCAGGTGGCGTACGCGGAGATGCCCGAGGCGGCCAGCAGCGCGAGCGCGAGACCGCCCGCCGCGAGTGCCCGGCGCGGGCGGCGGTAGACAGCGAGGCCCAGTGCGGTCGCGCCGGAGACAACGGCGACGCAGGAGCGTATGGCCAGCTCGGTGGTGCCGTCCGCCACGTCGAGGGCGATCTCGTCCTGGAGTCCGGAGATCCGTTCGGGGTGTTCGACCAGGGCCTGGGAACGGGCCGGGTCGAGCTGGTCGACGTCGACGTCGAGGCGGATGGGTGCGACATGGGAGTCGAGCTCCAGGGCGCCGAGCGGCGAGACGTTGATCTTCGTGCCGCCGGACAGGGACGGGCGCAGGGTCATGCTGGTGTCCATCGGGCCCACCGGCGTACGGACGCTGCCGACGATCAGCAGGCCGAGCCAGGCGCCGAGCAGGACCACGGCGGTCAGGCCGAGGGCGCGGGTCCATGGGTGCGGGGTGTGGACCAGGGTGCTGGTGGGGGCGGTGTGGCGCGAGCGGTAGTGGCGCTGGAGCCGGGTGAGCGCGGCGTGCATCGAGCGGATCGGTTCCGGGGCGTCGCGGGCCATTGGTCCCGTATGCCCAGGATGGTGGGCGGCCATGCCGGGTCGCACGGTGCGCTCGCACGGCGTACGTGACAATGGCCACGTGCTGGAGATGACGCGCGAGGAGTTCGAGGAACTGGTCGCCGAGGCGCTGGACAGGATCCCGCCGGAGCTGACGCGGCTGATGGACAACGTCGCGGTGTTCGTCGAGGACGAACCGGCTGTCGACGATCCCGAGCTGCTCGGGCTCTACGAGGGGACTCCGCTCACCGATCGCGGTGAGTGGTACGCGGGCGTGCTGCCGGACCGGATCACCATCTACCGCGGGCCGGCGCTGCGGATGTGCGAGACCCGCGAGGACGTGGTCGCGGAGACCGAGATCACCGTGGTGCACGAGATCGCCCATCACTTCGGGATCGACGACGAGCGGCTGCATGCGCTGGGGTACGGATGAGTCCGCCCGGCCTTCCGGAGGTCCCCGAGGTGCCTGATCCCCCGGAAGCTCCGGACGTCCCGGAGGCGATCGATCCGGATGTCGATCTGCATGTGCCGGCCCAGCGCGCGGAGACCGCGGGCGGGCACAAGTGGCCGGTGCTCGCGGCGATCTCCGCCGGCGGCGTGGCGGGGACCCTGGCACGGTACGCGGCCACGGTGCTGTGGCCCGCCGCCGAGGGATCGTTCCCGTGGGCGGTCTTCTGGGTCAATGTGCTGGGCTGCGCGCTGATCGGGGTGCTCATGGTGCTGGTCAGCGAGGGCGGCCGGGCGGCACATCCGCTGGTGCGGCCGTTCCTCGGGGTGGGGGTGCTCGGCGGGTTCACGACCTTCTCCACATACGCCCTGGACTTCTCGGACCTGCTGGAGCGTGAGGAGGCGGACACAGCGCTCGGGTACGCGGCCGGGACGCTGATCGGGGCGCTCGGCGCGGTGTGGCTGGCGGCCTCGGTGACCCGATGGGCAGTGACCCGGCGGGTGGTCACACCGTGAACTGGCTGCTGGTGGCGGTGGGCGCGGCAATCGGCGCGCCGCTGCGGTATCTGACGGACCGTGCGGTGCAGGCGCGGCACGACTCGGTATTCCCGTGGGGGACTTTCGTGGTCAACGCGGCCGGGAGTCTGGTGCTGGGGGCGGTCTCGGGCGCGGCCGTGTCCTCGGGGACGTACGCGCTCCTGGGAACGGGGCTGTGCGGCGCGCTGACGACGTACTCGACGTTTTCGTACGAGACGCTCCGGCTCGCCGAGCGTGGCTGGAAATTCCTGGCGGCGGCGAATGTGGTCGCGTCACTGCTGGTCGGGCTCGGATCGGTGTTCCTGGGCGCGGAGTTGGCGCGCGGGCTGGTGGCGTAAGGGGCGTGCGGGGGCGTGTCCTTGTGGGGCAGAGGGAGTTGGGCAGGGAAACGCATGTCCCGTGCCCCGGAGGTGCTCCCCCGTGCGTCATTCGTCCGTCCACTTGTCCTTCCCCGGCCGGCTGGCAGTCTGGATCGCCGCCTCGCTGGCCGTCGCGGCCTCGTCAGGCTGTATGAGCGTGAGCGACGACGAAGGCCGGAAGCCGGCGCCCCATTCCTCGACAGGCCGGCACGGGGTGGTGGCCGAGCCGGACGGCGGGAGCGGGGCACCGGGCGGTCGGCAGGTCCGCGGCACGCACGGCGGGCCGGACGCGAAGGGCGGGAAGGGGGCCAAGACCTCGGCGAGTCCGAACGGCTCCGTGGCGCCCACGGCTCAGCCGCCGCGGGGCGGGCAGGGGCCGCAGCCGCCGCGGGATCCCAAGCCGACCGGCGGTGGACCGGTTCCGTCCGAACAGCCGCCGCCGCAGCCGACCCCGTCGGAACCGCCGCCGGAGAGTCCCACGCCGCAGCCCACCGAGCCGACCGATCCCCCGCCACCCTCGTCCGCGCCAGAGGTGCGTGCTGGGGCGATGAGGATGGTGGACGAGCGGGGAATGTGCGCGGAACCGGCGGCATCCCCGCAGGTCGGACCCATGTAACGGGGGTCACAGGAGGTCAGGTTTGCCATTCCCGGGGGAGGGTGCGTATGGTGGTAGATCGTTTGATCCCATTGCCCGGCGCCGACAAAGAAGAGCGCCGCGTGGCGCGTACTCTCCCTAGCCGTGGCTGACCGCATTGAGGCGGTCGAATTGCGAAATCACGGAGTTTGGGCGCGTGCCGAGACTCCGGAAGGTTTCGCATTTCGCATGTCCACTTTCAGTACTGATCACGCCGTCATGCCCGAGAACGACGAGACCGCGGAGGCCGTAGCGGCCACCGCCGTCCCCACCGAGACCGAGATCACCGAGATCGCAACCGAGATCGAGGTCGAGCTCGAGGTCGTCTCGGAGACGGTTGAGGCTCCCGAGGAGCCGCAGACCACGTTCAGCGACCTGGGACTGCCCGAGGGCATCGTCCGCAAGCTCGCGCAGAACGGTGTCACCGCCCCCTTCCCGATCCAGGCGGCGACCATCCCGGACGCCCTGGCCGGCAAGGACATCCTGGGCCGCGGCCGCACCGGCTCCGGCAAGACCCTCTCCTTCGGTCTGCCGACCCTGGCCACGCTGGCCGGCGGCCACACCGAGAAGAAGAAGCCCCGCGCGGTCATCCTCACCCCGACCCGTGAGCTCGCGATGCAGGTCGCGGACGCGCTGCAGCCGTACGGCGACGTACTCGGCCTGAAGATGAAGGTCGTCTGCGGCGGTACGTCGATGGGCAACCAGATCTACGCGCTCGAGCGCGGCGTCGACGTCCTCGTCGCCACCCCGGGCCGACTGCGCGACATCATCAACCGCGGTGCCTGCTCGCTCGAGAACGTCCAGGTCGCCGTCCTCGACGAGGCCGACCAGATGTCCGACCTGGGCTTCCTGCCCGAGGTCACCGAGCTGTTCGACCAGATCCCGGCCGGCGGCCAGCGGATGCTCTTCTCCGCCACCATGGAGAACGAGATCGGCACGCTCGTCCGCCGCTACCTCGTCGACCCGGTCAGCCACGAGGTCGACAGCGCCCAGGGCAACGTCACGACCATGACGCACCACGTGCTCGTCGTGAAGCCCAAGGACAAGGCGCCGGTCACCGCGGCGATCGCCGCCCGCAAGGGCCGCACCATCATCTTCGTACGCACCCAGCTGGGCGCCGACCGTATCGCCGAGCAGCTCGTCGAGTCGGGTGTGAAGGCGGACGCGCTGCACGGCGGCATGACCCAGGGCGCGCGTACCCGCGTCCTCGAGGACTTCAAGAAGGGCTACGTCAACGCGCTCGTCGCCACCGACGTCGCCGCCCGCGGCATCCACGTCGACGGCATCGACCTGGTCCTGAACGTGGACCCGGCCGGCGACCACAAGGACTACCTGCACCGCTCGGGCCGTACCGCCCGCGCCGGCAAGTCCGGAACTGTCGTCTCGCTGTCCCTGCCGCACCAGCGCCGCCAGATCTTCCGTCTGATGGAGGACGCGGGCGTCGACGCCTCGCGCCACATCGTGGCCGGAGCGGGCGTGTTCGAGCCGGAGGTCGCCGAGATCACCGGCGCCCGTTCACTGACCGAGGTCCAGGCCGACTCCGCGAACAACGCCGCCAAGCAGGCGGAGCGCGAGGTCGTCGACCTGACCAAGCAGCTGGAGCGCATCCAGCGCCGTGCAGTCGAACTCCGCGAGGAGGCCGACCGCCTGGTGGCGCGCGCGGCGCGCGAGCGCGGCGACGACCCGGAGACGGCGGTCGCCCAGGTGACCGAGGCCGCCGAGGCAGAGGTCGAGGCCGCGGTTGCTGCGGCGGCCGTGCCGGAGCCGGCGGAGCGTCGTGACGACCGGGGCAACTTCGACCGCCGTGGCGGCGACCGTGGCGGCTTCCGCCGTGACGACCGCCGGGACAACGACCGTCCGTCGGGTGGCTTCCGTTCCGGTGGCGGTGACCGTCGTGACGACCGTGGTGGCCGTTCGTTCGAGCGTCGTGACGACCGTCCGTCGGGTGGTTTCCGTCGCGATGACCGTCCGTCCGGTGGTTTCCGCCGGGACAACGACCGTCCGTCGGGTGGCTTCCGTTCCGGTGGCGGTGACCGTCGTGACGACCGTGGTGGCCGTTCGTTCGAGCGTCGCGATGACCGTCCGTCGGGTGGTTTCCGTCGCGATGACCGTCCGTCCGGTGGTTTCCGCCGGGACAACGACCGTCCGTCGACTGGCTTCCGCTCCGGCGGCGGCGAGCGCCGTGACGACCGCCCCTCGGGTGGCTTCAACCGTGACGACCGCCCCTCGGGTGGCTTCCGTCGCGATGACCGCCCCACCGGCGGCCACCGTGGCAGCGACCGCCCGTTCAACCGCGACCGCCGCGACGACCGCCCCTCGGGCGGCTTCCGCTCCGGTGGCAGCACCGACCGCCCGCAGGGCCGTCGTGACGACCACCGTGGCGGCACCACCGGCACCGGCACGAACACCGGCTCCTTCGGGCGCCGTGACGACAAGCCGCGCTGGAAGCGCAACGGCTGATCGCAGCTGACCGGCTGACGGCTCACTGAGCCCGACCTGCCGACAGGGCCCGTACGACACTTCGGTGTTGTGCGGGCCCTGTCGCTTTGAACCGGTTCGAGCCGGTCAACTCCCTTCCTGAGCGGGCCATCGCAACAGCGGAGACGGCCGGGGATCTACTCAGTGAACTGCCGGTTCACATCGATACAACCAGTGGGTAGTCCGGGTGGTCATAGCTTCCAGGACGATGGGCCGCGCAGCAGGGGGTTGGGCATGACCCGTACCACTGGACGCACCAGAGAACGCACCACACGAGCAGGCGCCGCACGCAGGCGCATGCTCGTGCTCGGGGCCGCCGCCGCGCTCCTGGCCGGCGGCCTCGGTCTCTCGCCCGGTGCCGCGGCCGCGGCCGAGCCGGAAGAGGTCGTCATCGACCTCGGCACCTATCAGGGCAGGCCCGCCGTCCCGGAGCGCATCGCGCTCGGCGGCGGGCAGCTCGGTGTGGTGGCCCGGATCGACCCGAAGGCCGAGCGTGCGCTGTACGCGTACGACCTCGCCGTCACGGGCACACCGCAGGCCGGGCCGCGGCGCACGGTCAACCCCGATGTGTGGAACAGCCACCCGGAGTTCCGCCCGCCGCTGTGGGCGCTCGGGGACGGCCGGTTCGCCTACACCAATCCGACCGCGGCCAATCACACCGTCACCGGCGACGGAACGCCGACCACCGTCATCACCCTCGGGCAGCTCGGCGCCGACCAGCGGATGGTGGCCGCGGAGGGGCGGTTCTTCGCGGTCGACGAGCCGAGCACGGGCAAGCAGTACATCGCCACCTTCGACGACGCCGCGCCCCGGGTCCTCACCACGCGTCCGATCAGTGCCGTCGCCATCTGGGGCAGGACCATGTGGACGCCCGGCAGCAATCCGGGGAGGCTCCGGTGGTACGACCTGGCCAACGGGGCCGATGCCCCATACGACCAGGACACCGGCCTGAGCTGCACGCCTGACGAGCTGCAGAAAGTCGGCCGCTGGTTCTACTGGCGCTGTGACGGTGCCGCGAGCTCCTGGATCTGGGACTCCGGCACCGGCTTTCCCCAGATCATCCCGGTCCCGTACTCCAGGTCCGCGAAGCTGGGTGACGGATTCCTGGTCCAACAGGACGACGCGACCGGGACGTTGACGATGACCGACTGCCATGGCGGCGCCCGTGAGAGGCCGGTCACCACGACGCTCGCAGACAAGGCGGCGCCAGGGGCGGGCACCTGGAGCGTCGACAAGTACGGCGGCCATGTCGCGTACACGGATACGGAGGGACGTATCCACATCAAGCCGGTGACCGTGCCGCGGGGCGAGTTCTATGTGCTCGACGTGTCCGCACCGGCGACTGCCGACGACCGGCGGTGGCCCTGGAGGGCGAAGTGGCTGCTGACCCGCCCGTCCGCGAGCCGGACCTTCACGGTCAAGGACTGGCGCAAGCGGGTACTGGTGAACGAGACCGGCACGGCACGGACCGGCGCGCTGGTACGTGCCGACTGGGATGCCCGCAACCGGGATCCGAAGGACAGGGTCAGTGGCGCGTACCAGTGGGAGGTGGTGGCGCAGCCGGCCGACGGCACGGGCCGGGAGTCATGGACGCCGGGAGCCGTACGGCTGGTCAACGGAGCCTCGGCCTTCCGGGACACGAACACCGACGGCTACGGCGAGTTCTACTCGATGACGACGACGGGCAAGGCGGCCGTACATCATCTGCGGGGCGGCGCCCGCTCCTGGGCGACCACCGGCTGGGACCCGCGTACGCGTCTCATCCCGTACGGAGCGAACACCGGCGACCCGCGCAGCAATCTCCTGATCCGCACGCCCGACGGCAACCTCTACCGTGCGGGCGGTGACAGCAACCCCATCGACCCGAGGGTGCCGCACCATCTGATGGGCAAGGGCTGGAACGGATTTGACGCCTTCGCCGCCTCAGGCGACCTCACCGGGGACGGCCGCCCCGATCTGCTCGTACGGCAGGCCTCCACGGGCTTCCTCTTCCTCTACCGGGGCAGTACGAACGCCGGCTTCGCGCCTGCCGTGAAGGTCGGTTCCGGCTGGAAGGGCTGGACGATCATCGGCGCGGACGATCTGACCGGGGACGGGCACGGCGATCTGCTCGCGCGGGACCCGGGCGGCGAGGTGTGGCGCTACGACGGTACGGGGGCGGGCAGGTTCAAGCCGCGGAAACTGGTCTTCAGTGACTGGGGTGCCGGCCGCAAGGAGATCATCGCCGTCGGTGATGTCACGGGCGACAGCCTCTGCGACCTCATCTCCCGTGACACGAACGGCAAGTTGCTGCGCAATCAGGGCGACGGAAGGGGCTCGTTCGGGGCCACGGTCACGATCGGCACGGGCTGGCAGAACTACAGGGCGCTGTTTTAGGCCACGGGTGGCGCATGTGCTGCCCCCGGCAAGGGAATTGCTGGGGGCATGACAGACAACCCCACTGTGGGGGATCCTCCCCCGCGACCAGCATCCGTTCCCGACGCGGCACCCACGGCGGTCTCCGGCTCCCAGCCGGGCGCCGTACCGACTGCCGCCGCCGACTCCGCACCGGCCTCCGCGGGCTCTTCCGCACCGGCTGCCGCGACCGTCATCCCCGACTCCGCACCGGCCTCCGCACTGTCCTCCGCACCGGCCTCCGTCGGCTCTTCCGCACCGACCGTCGTCGCCGACCCCGCACCGCCCTCCGCGGGCTCCGACGAGGAGCGCCTGGCCCAGCTCGGCTACACCCAGGTCCTCGCCCGCCGGATGTCGGCGTTCTCCAACTACGCCGTCTCCTTCACCATCATCTCGGTCCTCTCCGGCTGTCTCACCCTCTACCTCTTCGGCATGAACACCGGCGGCCCGGCCGTGATCACCTGGGGCTGGGTCGCCGTCGGCCTGATGACCCTGTTCGTCGGCCTGGCGATGGCCGAGATCTGCTCGGCGTACCCGACCTCCGCGGGCCTGTACTTCTGGGCCCACCGACTGGCACCGCCGCGCAGCGCGGCCGCCTGGGCCTGGTTCACGGGCTGGTTCAACGTCCTCGGCCAGGTCGCCGTCACTGCGGGCATCGACTTCGGCGCGGCGTCCTTCCTCGGCGCGTACCTCAATCTCCAGTTCGGCTTCGAGGTCACGCCGGGCCGGACGATCCTGCTGTTCGCCGCGATCCTGGTGCTGCACGGCCTCCTCAACACCTTCGGCGTACGCATCGTCGCGATCCTCAACAACGTCAGCGTCTGGTGGCATGTGCTGGGCGTCGCGTTGATCGTCGGCGCGCTCACCTTCGCACCCGACTCCCACCAGTCGGCGTCCTTCGTGTTCACGAAGTTCGTGAACAACACCGGCTGGGGCAGCGGTCTCTATGTCGTCCTCATCGGGCTGCTGATGGCCCAGTACACCTTCACCGGCTACGACGCCTCGGCCCATATGACCGAGGAGACCCACGACGCCGCGACCGCCGGCCCGCGCGGCATCGTCCAGTCCATCTGGACCTCGTGGATCGCGGGCTTCGTCCTGCTGCTCGGGTTCACCTTCGCCATCCAGTCGTACGAAGGAGCCCTGGCCTCTCCGACAGGAGCGCCGCCGGCCCAGATCCTGCTGGACGCTCTCGGTGCGACCGCCGGGAAGCTCCTGCTCCTGGTCGTCGTCGGCGCCCAGCTCTTCTGCGGTATGGCGTCGGTCACTGCGAACAGCCGCATGATCTACGCCTTCTCCAGGGACGGTGCCCTGCCGTTCTCGCGGGTCTGGCACACGGTCAGCCCCCGTACCCGGACGCCCGTCGCCGCGGTCTGGCTCGCGGCCCTCGGCGCGCTCGTCCTCGGTCTGCCGTATCTGATCAACGTCACCGCGTACGCCGCTGTGACCTCAATCGCGGTCATCGGCCTCTACATCGCGTACGTCATCCCCACCCTGCTGCGGCTGTTCCGCGGCGACAGCTTCGAACCAGGCCCCTGGCACCTGGGCCGCTGGTCCCGCCCGATCGGCGTCGTGGCGGTGATCTGGGTCGCGGTGATCACCGTGCTCTTCATGCTTCCGCAGGTCTCCCCGGTCACCTGGGAGACGTTCAACTACGCCCCGGTCGCGGTCCTGGTCGTCCTGGGCTTCGCCGCGGCCTGGTGGCTGGCCTCTGCCCGCCACTGGTTCCTGAACCGCAATCACCCCCGGACGATCGCCCGCGAGACGTCGCGTCGGTGACCTGCGGCGGGGTCTTGACGGGGCCGGTGAACCGATACCCGATCGGCTCACCGGTCCTGTCCGGCTATGCTCGGGGATGCATTGCCGAGGGCCGTTAGCTCAATTGGCAGAGCAGCGGACTTTTAATCCGTTGGTTGTGGGTTCGAGTCCCACACGGCCTACGCCTCAGCCCCAGGTCAGAGACCATCTGATCTGGGGCTGATCTTGTTTCGGGGGCAACTTCGGGCGATTGCTGGCCCGCTGCTGGCCCGAGCGGCAAACGATCAAGACATGAAAGAGCCCCGGCCTGTCCGCGACGGGGGACGCAGGCAGACCGGGGCGGTGGTGGGGCGGGCGCTATCCGTGGGCGCGGACCAGGAGTGTGCCGATGTGGCCCGGCTCCGGAGCATCCAGCACGCGCGCCTCGACGTCTCGGAAGCCGGCCTTCTCAAGCATGCTGGTCCAACGCTTGGGCGTGTAGCTGTAGCGGTAGGTGAACATCGCCTTCCCGGCGAAGCCGCCCTTGTACATGCCCTGCGGGCCGTAGGCGCCAGGGATGGCCGGCGGGTGAGAGAAGGCGAGGACGCCGCCAGGCTTGAGGCGCGGGGCGATGAGCGGCAATAGCTTGGCCGGGTCGGTGAACCAGACGGCGCCGAAGATGGAGTAGATCGCGTCGTAGGTCTCGGTGCTCTCGCGCAGGTGGTCGAGGACCTCGGAGCAGACGAACTCCGCCCCCGAAGGTCCCCATCGCTCCGTCGTCTTCTTCATCATGACCGGCGAGAGATCCACGCCCGTGGCCTTGACGCCGCGCTGGGCGAGGTAGGCCAGGGCGCGGCCCGTGCCGCAGCCGAGTTCCAGCACGTTCTCCGGCGCGCCCAGGAGCTCGGGGCCGGGGCCATGGCCGGAGTACTGCGTCCAGTTGAAGACCGGCTCCATGTCCTCCTTGAAGGCGCTGCCGGCGTAGGTGTCCCAGAGTTCGGTCTCGGCTGCGATGTCGTGTCGTGCGGGCACGAAGCTCCCTTCAACGGGTGAGGCCCCTGCCCTCCTCGAGGGAAGAGGGCAGGGGCCAGACTAGGGCGGTCAGTGACTGTCGGGGACCTTGTTGTCGCAGGGCGAGCAGTTGGCGCCGTCGATGGCCCAGAGCTCTTCGTCGACGTCCCAGCCGTCGGCGGCAAGGAAGTCGGCGGTGCTCAGGCACAGGCCGTCGCTGCGGCGCTGGATGAACGGGGCGTGGTGCTTGTAGGCGCCGCCGTTGTAGACGTCGCACAGGGCGAAGTACACCGGAGTGTCGAGGATGAGCTGGTGCACGCCGATGTCGACGAGCTTGCCCACGCCGAGGTGGACGTCCGGGTGTTCCATGGCGGCGATTGCGTACATCACGGCGTTGCCGAGAATGCGCTCCGCCATATTCCGGACCATCGTGTTGTCGCGGAGCAGCAGTGCGACCTCCCGCTCCCAGAGGGTGCCGCCGTCGGCCACGTTGATGGTGAGGTGGCGGATGTGCGGCTGGACGCTGTTGAGGATGACCTGCGGATCGCGGGTCCGTAACCGGCTTTCAACTGCTGTGACCATCGAGCAACTCCTTCTTTGGGGACTCGCCCTCGGGTGAGGGCAGCCCCGCCCGCGCCGGGTCAGGGGTGCACCGGCGCGGACGGGAGTCGGTGGTGTGTAGCTGCAGGCGGCTGGCATTCGGCGGGTACGGCGTGTACGACGATGCGGACGTCGGGGCCGGACATGCGGGGCACCCAGTGGATGAGCCCGTTGTCGGTGTGCTGGCCGCACGCGGAGCAGACGCCGGTTCCGTGCTCGGGCTGGTCGTCCCACATCGGGCTCATCGGGTCCTCGCGTTGCTGCAGCGCGGGCAGGCGCACGGCGGGTAGGCCATGGAGAACGGCAGCTCCTCGGCTGCCGGAAGTGCGCACGTCTTGACGGGCGTTCGCGCGTTCGTCTTGGGGTCGACGCGGTACACGCTGATGGCGAGACCGGGGTGATCCTTGCCGCTGCCTGTAGTCGTCACGCATTCAAGATGGCGCGGCCACAGAGAGTTGCGCGGCGTCAGTGCAGGCGTCAAAGCGGCGACATACGGGGCGTCATTTCGGTGTCATTCAGGGCGGGTTGGGTCTACCGTTCTCCCATGGCCACACCGAACAGCGCACTGCGAGCAGTCCGCATGGGCCTGCTCATGTCCCAAGACGATTTTGCCCGCGCCGTGCGAGATGCCGGCACCCGCGCGGGCCAGCCCAACGACGCCAACAAGCGGCTCGTACAGCGCTGGGAATCCGGCGCGACCACCGCGCCCCGCCCCGTGTACGCCCGCGCCCTGGAGTACGTCACCGGCCTGCCCATAGAGTCCCTCGGCTTCAGCGGCACCGTCCCCATCGCGCGTGTGTCAGACGACGGGCACGGCGGCCACGACGTCGAATCCTCCATGAACGGCATCACGCCCGCGGCGGCCGCGCCGCAGCCCGAACCCCATGGCAGCCACCGCAACTACTCGGGCGTCTGGCTGTCCCGCTACGAGTACTTCTCCAGCGGCCGTGACTCGGCTTTCACTGGGCAGCACTACGTGGTGCTGCTGCAGCACGGCAACCGGCTGTCCGCGCGGAGCCTGCCCGGCTCCAGCGACTCACCGCTGACGATGGATCTGGAGATAGACGGCCACGTCGCCACTGGCACCTGGACCGAACAGACCGAGACCGATGGCTACTACCGGGGCGCCCGCTACCACGGGGCGATTCAGCTGCTCGTCGAGCCGACCGGCCGCCGGATGACGGGCAAGTGGGTCGGGTTCGGTAAGGAGTTCGACGTGAACACCGGGCCGTGGGAGCTGGTCTTTCAGGACGGGTCGACGAACAAGGCGACGCTCGCGGCGTACAACAAGCGGCCCGACGCCTGACCCCGGACGCACGAGTGCGCCCCTCCCACCCGAAGGTGAGAGGGGCGCATTGCGTTACGTATTGCGTTACGGGTACTGGCGGCGTTGCGGATCGAGAGTGCCGGAGGACAGCAGGCCAGGCTTGTCGCTCGGCGGGGGTGCCCCGTCCTTGCGGCACATGAGCGCGTCGGGGTCCTGCCGGCTGTAGCCGGTGGCCGGCGCGCTCTGTTCGAGACGTCCCTTCCGGGTGGCGCCTCCGCACTTCTCGCGGGAGACGATGACCACGCCCTGACAGATCAGCGGGACGGTCTGCCGACTCCGGTATTCCCGGCACGGGGTGTGGCGGAACTGCTCGATGCCTGCGAACGCCGTCCTGCCTGCTTCGCGTCCATGGTCAGACGACCGCGGCGGCGGCCTGCTCCATCTCCTCGTCGGTGGCCATGAGGTCGTCGAACTCGCCGTCCTTCGCGCCCTCGATGAACTTCCGGATCTCGGCGCGGCTGAAGTACAGGACGGGGCTGTCCGGGTCCTTGTCGTCGGAGAGGGCGACCATGCGGGTGCCGTCCGGGATGCTGTGGTGCGGGTGGTCCTTGGCGTCCGGCGCCTCGGCGACGATGACGCAGTCCTTCAGGATCGGGTCAAGGTCGGTCCTGCTCGCCTTGCGCCAGTCCAGCCCGGGGGCGTGCGAGTTCTCGAACGAGACCGTGCCGCGACCATTGCTGAGTGTGCCCATGAGTGGTGTCCTCTCTCTCGTGCATGTGCTCGGTCCTGCACTCCGCTCCGGCCGGGATTCCTGGCGAGGTGCTCCGGTCGGGGCGGGGATCAATGGGGTGTACGTAGTCGCCCGCGTGCCTTCTCAGCGGGGTCGTCGTTCTCACTCTCGGCCGTCACGCAGTAACCGACGGCCTGCCCGGCGCGGTACCGCATGACCTCGCTCTGCGAGGCGTCCCGGGTGAGCCGGTCCCAGTCGTCGACGAGGCACACGATCGGACCGAGGGCCCTGTCCGTGGCCAGCAGCAGGTCCACGGCGCCAGTCTCACTGTGGACCACCTGCTCGACCAGGCGCGCGGCCGCTCCTCGGCCGCGTCGACGACGAGCTCCCGTGGGCAACGCCTGCCGACGGATGCCCGGTTACCGCGAGGTGCAGCGGGCCACCTGCTACGGCCGGCTCGGTCTCGGCCGCGAGGCGGACTCGCTCCGGTCGCAGGTCTTGACGATCGCCCCGGAGACGGGCCGCCGCGACCGCGGTGTGTACCTCTCCGGCCATGCCACTGACGCAGCACGGGAACCTGACCGAGCTCTGGAGCTCGCACGCACCGCTGCGGAGATCGCAGTGGAGACACGATCCACGGGCATGGCCGGGGAGTTGGCCACCCTCGAGCGGGCCCTGCGGCCATGGCATGATGCCCGGTCGGCCGGGACCTCGCCGAGGTGCCGGCACCTGTGACCGAGAGGGGATGTGCGGCACCGAAGCCGCTGACCGGGCAGGAGATCGAGGCGCGAACGGTCACGTTGCCGGAGTGGGCGCGCGTCGGGGACGAGATCACATGCACCTTGGAGATCCGTTGGCACGCGGGCGGCGCGATGATCGTGCACATCGCGGGACCGGGAGCGTCGCATCGGGCATCACGCGGACATCGACCTGCGCATCGATCACCTGCGGATCGCGGTCACGACGCACGACGCACGACGCCGGACACAAGCTGACCGTCGCCGACTTCGACCTGGGCGCCGCATAGACGCCACCGCCGCCCGCGCATCTGTCCACGCCGCTCGCCTGACCCTGGACGCAGAAAGGGGCTGCCGGCTGTCCCCGTCCTCGCACGACTGTCCTGCTTGCCCGCCCTGTGGTCCGGGACGGTGGACTCTGCACCGGGCCGGTCCGCCCGACCCTCGGGCCGCATCGGGCCGGGCGGACCGGTCAACGTGGCACCGGGCTGCCCCTGTCCACCGGGCCGGCCGGACGCGCCAGGGTGAGGCGTGACGGTCGGAGCAGGCTTGCCTCGGTCACGGTGATCAGAAGTTGCCGTTGGACAGCAGCTCGCCGTTCTTGTCGTACACGGTTACCAGGCCGTTCTCGGAGGACTTCCAGTCGGCGAACGCGGACGCGATCAGCTTGCCCTCGCCCTGGTGTGGTCCCATCAAGCCGCCGCTGAAGTCGGTGTAGATGTCGGCCGAGTCGAACATGTCGTTCTGCTTGTCCGCACCCTGGACCTTGGTGACGTGCTTGACGGCCGCCCTTTCTGGAGCCGTGCCGTTCTTGGCGATGAACGCCTTGAACTTGTCCGCCTGTGACAGCTCTTTCGCGGGCTCCCTGGCGGCCTGCTTCTTCGCGGCGGGCTTGGGGTCGGATGCCTTCTCCTCGGCCGGCTTCTCTGGCGCTGCCGCGGGGGTGTCGGACGGCTTGTCGCTGGTGTCACTTCCGCCGCCGACTGCGATGCCGATGACGATGAGGAACGCGAAGATGCTCCCGAGGGTGATGCCGACGATCGCCCAGGCGGACATGCCCTTCTTGGGGGGCAGCGGGGGCTGGTAGGGCGCAGGGCCTCCCTGATACGGCTGCTGCGGGCCCGGGTACTGGTGGCTCATGCGCCTGTCCCCTCGAGTGGATCTGATGTGGTGTGGGGGGAAGGTGAATGTATCGGTGGGTTCGCTGCGCGGGGGCAGGTTCGGCGGGATCTGTTGCCGCGCCAGTACGCCCTGCACATGAAAGCGTCCCCGCCGACGAGGAACGCACGGCGGTGCTCGGCCCGGGTGCCGCGTCGCACTCGGGAAGTGCGATACGGGCAACGTCATGGAGCGCGACGGGCCCCTCCGAGGGTGGCGCGCACAAGGCCGGTGGCCCCGTGATAGGGCGGCAGTTGAGGAGCCCGGGTCCGTCACGCCCAGGTCGAGCAGCGTCACATCGTCGGGCAGCAGCACATCGTGGAGGTCCGCGCCTTTCCAGGTGCGGACCTCGCCGACCTTGCTGTGCCCCACGAGCGGTACGCGACCTGCGCCTTGCCGTTCGGGGGGATGTGAGCGGAGGCGCCGTCACCCCGTCATGGTGTCCTGCCGGACCACGCACAGCGCCCAGATGATGAACGCGTACAGCGCGATCGCGATGATCGACCAGAACGGGTAGTACGGCAGGGACAGGAAGTTGGTGATGATGAGCAGTGCCGCAATGGCGATGCCGATGATCCGCGCCCAGAGCGGGGCCTTGAACAGGCTGATGCCCACGATGATGGCCACCACTCCGAGGATCAGATGGAGCCAGCCCCACCCGGTCAGATCGAATCTGAAGACGTAGCGCGGTGTCGTGACGAAGATGTCGTCGTTGGCGATGGCCATGATGCCTCGGAAGACGTCGAGGACACCGCCGATGATCAGCATTACTGCGGCGAACACCACGAGCCCGCCGGCAGTCGCCAGGGATGCCTCGGAGCGTTCGTGGGTTGACCGCGGATGAGTTGTCTGCGACATGGTGTTTCCTCTACTCCCTGTTGTTCTCCGTTCGAGCCATCGACGGCCGTTCTGGACGGGAACAGGCGGATGAGGATCGCGCAGGCGATGGCGTTGGCCGGCCGTCTGTGCGCATCCACCCACTCCCGCACCTCCCGGTGCGGCGGCTTCGGATTCCGGCGGGTCGGCCGTTTCACGTCCGACCCGGTTCTTCACCATCCCCGCGCTGCCGGCAGGGCGACCCGCCGGGAATCCCACGGCACCTGGTGCGGTGCGCGGGCTCAGTGCAGGAGCTTTTCCTTGGCCTGCTGGAATTCCGCCTCGGATATGTCGCCCTTGGCCTTGAGCTCGGAGAGTTTGGCCAGCTGGTCCACCCCGCTGCCGGCTCCGCCGGCCGTCTCCCGGATGTAGGAGTCCATGGCGGCTTGCTGCGCCTGTGCTTGGCGGAGTTCGCGGGTGCCCATTTCCTTGCCCCGGACGATCACGTACACCAGGACCCCGAGGAAGGGGATGATGAGGACGAAGATCAGCCATGCCGTCTTCGCCCATCCACTCATCTCGTGGTCACGGAAGATGTCGACGATGATCCGGAAGAGCAGCATCAGCCACATGATCCAGAGGAAAATCCACATCACCGTCCAGAAGGCGCCCAGCACGGGATAGTCGTACGCCAGGACCAGATCGCCATCCATCGCTCTCCTCCTGCCACTCACCGTCGGACTCCGGGGTCCGCTCCCTTCCAGCCTCCTCGTTTCCCGGCACGCGGCCTCACCCGTCACGGGTGAATCGTGTGATCGGCCCCCGGGCCGCCGGTCAGGCAGTCTCGGCAGTGACCCGTCCAGCGCGCGCGGCGTCGGTCAGTGCCTGGAAGTCGCGCTCGTTCTGGTCGGCGTAGAGCTCGGCGAACTCCGCGAGTGCCCGGTCGAAGGTGTCGTTGCTGCCGAGGTACGAGGCGATGGCGATGCGGTCGCCCGAGCGGGCGTGGGCGCGGGCCAATGTGGTGCCGCACATGCCGCCGAAGTATTCGAGCTGGTCCGGGGGCATGAGATGCGGTACCGCGATGCCCTTCCAGTCGTGCAGCTGGCGGACGTAGAAGTCGCGCTGCAGGCCGTCGATGCCCATGACCCGCTGCCAGCCGAGGAAGATGTCACCGGCCGCCTGCATGAGCCGCTGGCCGGATACGACACGCTGCCCCTGGTTCTCGTACTCGCCGGCACCGGCGTACGGGGCGAGTACGGACTGGTCGGCCTCTTTGGCCTGCAGCAGCAGCGGGTCCTCGTCGTCCTTGCCGAGCATGAGCAGCACCCAGCAGCGGGTGCCGACGCTGCCGACGCCGACCACTTTGCGCGCGACGTCGACCAGCCGGAACTGTTCCAGCAGATGACGCCGGTCGGACGGGAGGCTGCGGCCGTATCCCTTGACGAGTGTCCGGAGCTGCTGCTCGAGCTCATGGCGCTCGACGTCGGGGAGCAGGTCGCCCAGTGGGACGATCAGCGGCGGGTCGGCCGCGATCCGCCGTTCGCCGTGGATGATCTTCGTGAGCTTTTTGTACGCCTGCACGTTGTCGCGGGTGCGTGCGGAGGACAGCGCGTGGGAGACCCGTTCGCGGGCGCCCTTGCCCAGCTCCTTCGGCAGGAGTTCACGGATCTGGTCGGCGTCGGCCTGGGTGTACCAGACATCCAGGTTGGTCATCCCGGCGAAGCCGCGCATCGCGTCCCGGTAGGCCCCGACGCTGCCCCGTACGACGGTTTCGCGCTGCTTCCGCGAGAAATCGTTTTCGCGGCCGGCGATCGCAAGGCTCGCCGCAAGCCGTTTGACGTCCCACTCCCACGGGCCGGGCAGGGTTTCGTCGAAGTCGTTGATGTCGAAGACCAGATGCCGTTCGGCGGAGGCGAGCAGCCGGAAGTTCAGCAGGTGAGCGTCTCCGCAGAGCTGCGCGACGATCCCGGTGTGGGGCGCGGCGCCCAGGTCGGAGGCCATGATCGCGGCCGCGCCCCGGTAGAACCGGAACGGTGATTCCATCATCCGGGCGTACCGGATGGGTACGAGTTCCGGCACGCGGGCGGCGGACTGGCGCTCGACGATCTCGACCGGGTCTGTCCGGTTCGCGGGAGGTTCGAACAGGGCATGGCTGGAGCGTGGCACCCGGTCGCGGGCCGCCTTGCCGCGGGCAGCCCGCTCCTGCGGGGTCGGATGTGCGTCCGGGGTCGTCGCTCTCATCGAGGCCTCCTTGCCTCTCCGGACCGGTCAGTCCGGCAGCCGACGCATCTCGACCACGCGCAGGCCCATGTCCTGGAAGCGCATGAGTAGTCCGTACAGATGCGCCTCGTCGGTGACGGGGCCGAAGAGCAGTGTCTGCTGTGGGGCGGGCACTTCCGCCAGTTCGGGGAAGGCCTCTGAGACCGGCGTGGACAGGCGGCCGGTGACGCGGAACTCGTAACGCATGGCCCGCACTTCCCATGGTCCTGGAGAATCGTCTCCTTTGCATGCTGGCCGATGTGCGGCCGGTGCGGCATCACCCGGATGAGGTGAGCCCGGCTCCCGGGCCTGCATGCCGGCCCGCATGCCGAGACTGCATCCCGATCATGCGTCCCGACGCCGGGTGCCGCCGTCAGAGCAGGTGGAACTCCCGCGCACGGCGGACCGCGTCGCTCCGCCGGGAAACGGCAAGCTTGCGGTAGATGCTCCTCAGATGTGTCTTCACCGTATTGACGGACACATACAGCTCCGTGGCGATCTCCTCGGTCGACATCATCTCCGCGGCAAGGCGCAGTACGTCGCGTTCGCGGTCGCTGAGCGACTCGACGAGAACGACGTCCGCCGGGCCGCCCTCCAGGGCCGGCGTGCTGTCGGCGGATGCCGTGCGCTCGGTGACCCACGGTTGGGTGCTGGTGAGTTCCGGCCGCTGTTCGAGCAGATGGCGAAGCCAGGGGGCGGCTCCCGGGAGGTCGGCCGGCATGCCGGCGAAGAGCCGCTCCAGCCGGTGTGTGTCCGGGCCGGTGAGTGAGCCGCCGAGGGCCAGGTGATCGACGATCAGGGCGGCGGCGTACTCCCAGTCCCCCGCCGCGGCCGCGTGTTCCATGGCCTCCGAGACCAGGCCGGCGTCGGCGAACCAGCGTGCCGCGCGGCGGTGCAGCTGCGGTTCGAGGCCGGGCTGGTGGCTGCGCAGACAGGCGTGGAGAACCTCGGCGAACAGCGGGTGGAAGCGGCACCAGGGCGTGTCACCGATGGGTTCGACGAAGGTGTTGTCGCGGGTGAGCCCGGCCAGGATCCCCTCGGCGTCCTCGCGTCCGGTCAGCAGATTCGCCAGCTGTGGGTGCACCCGGTTCAGGATGCTCGTACGTACCAGCAGGTCCTGGGTGTCAGCGGGCTGGGCCTCGACGACTTCGGCAAGCAGATAGTCGGCGACGGCACTCTGCGAAAGGGCGAACGACCTGGCGAAGCCGGTCGGGTCGTCGGTCCGCTGCATGGCCAGGGCACACAGCCGCAGTCCGGCGGCCCAGCCCTCGCTGCGCCGGGTGAGGGCCTCGACGGTCTCCGCCGGCGAGGCCAGTCCGTGCCGCCGCAGCAGCGTCGCGGTCTCGTGCCGGGTGAACGCCAGGTCGGCGCTGCGGATCTCGCAGATGCTGTCCTCGGCGCGGTAGCGGTGCAGAGGGAGCAGCGGATCGACCCGGCTGATCAGCACCAGACGCAGCTGCGGTCCCGCGTGGCTCAGGATGAATGTCAGGCCCGAGGCCACCTCGCGGTCGCGCACCCGGTCAAGGCCGTCGAGCACGAGAACCACCGGTTGGTCCAGCCCGGCCAGCGCGGAAGCCAGCCTGACCAGCAGGGAACGGTCGACGGTGTCGGCGTGCGTGGGGGCGCCGACAGTGTCCGGCAGCGTCACGCGGTGGTGACGGAAGGCTTCGAGGACGTACGTCCAGAACACGCCCGGCGCACTGTCGTCGTCCTCGAGAGTCAGCCACACGACCGGGTGGGGTGCCGTCGCACGGGCCGTCCACGAGGCGGCGAGAATGGTCTTACCGGCGCCGGCCGGGCCCGTGATCAGGGTCAGTGGTCCCGCCGTTCCGTCGGTGAGGCGGTCCAGCAGGCGCCTGCGGCGCACGAAGGACTCCGGAACGGAGGGCACGGAGAACTTCGCGGCCAGCAGCGGGTCGCCGGTCGCATCCGGCTGCGACGGCGTGATGCCGAGTCCGGCCGTGTGTACTGCGGGTGTCCGGGCGATACGGGGGGCTCCGCCGCTGTCCGGCGCTGCGGAGGTTGTGCTCCGGGGCATGCGACCACCATCTGGCTGTCGGCTGCCTTGTCCTGCCAACCGTATGTAACGTGCCGACCTGTTCAGCCGCCACGTGTGCCGACGGCACTTGGACCGACCCGTCAATCTTCACCGCGCATGTTCATGATCGCCAGGCGGGAGGAGCCGGGCGACGGTGAGTGGAGTCGGGTCGGGCGATCGTTCAGCCGTCCCGTTTCGGGTGCTGGTGGTTCCGGCCGAGGTGGCGAGTGGACATCACCCGGAACGGGTGAGAGAGCCGCCTCCGGTGGTCCGGCGTTCACCCGTCGTTCCTGCCGCGGTTGCCGCGCGGGCGTCACGGGGCGGGTTCCGACGGGCTGCTCATCCTGCGTCGGTGCGGCGGCCGCTCCGGGCTGCCGCCTCTGATCCCCCGCCGGGCCCGCCGAGGGATACCTCCGGCCGGGCCGAATGGGCGGATCGCGGGATGTCTCCCACGGGCCGGACCGCTCGGACACCCCGGAGGATGTTCCCGGTGAGTGGTCCTGACGGGTTGTTCCGGAAAATTTCTCCGCGAGGTGTCGAGAATCCGTCGTCGGCCGCGACGTCCCCTGTGAGAGTTGCCCACAAGGGGCGGCAACGCATCCGAGGGAGCGAAACCATGAAGTATCTGGTGATGGTCCAGGGCTCGCAGGCCGACTACGAGGCCATGCGCGGCCAGGCTTCGGAGCACAGCCCGGCCTGGAGCGAGAAGGAACTGCAGGCGATGTTCGCTTTCATGGGCGAGGTCAACAACGACCTCTCCGAGTCCGGTGAGTTCGTCGACGGCCACGGCCTGGCCGAGCCCGCGCAGACCCGCTTCGTCAGTGCCGGCAAGGACGGGCGACCCGTGATCACGGACGGTCCGTACGGGGAGACCAAGGAGCTGCTCGCCGGGTACTGGGTTCTCGACTGCGAGAGCCTGGAGCGGGTCACCGAGATCGCCGCGCGCATCGCGACCTGCCCGGGGCCCGAGGGGGCTCCCCCCTATCCGGTGGTCATCCGGCCCATCCAGGACGGCGGAGGCGATGTGTGAGACGTACGACCGACATCGAGGACCTGCTGCGCCTGCACGCGCCGCAGGTTCTCGGTGCGCTGGTGCGCCGGTACGGGCATTTCGACCTGGCCGAGGAGTCCGTACAGGAGGCGCTGCTCGCGGCCGCGCAGCAGTGGCCCGAGGCCGGGCGGCCCGACAATCCGCGAGGCTGGCTGATCAAGGTCGCGTCGCGCCGGCTCACGGAAGCGCTGCGCAGCGACGAGGCGCGGCGCCGGCGTGAGGAGACGGCCGCGGCGCTCACGCCACGAGACGCCTTCACGGCGCCCGCACCCGGAGAGAGCCGCGCACCGTCCGACGACGACACCCTCACCCTGCTCTTCCTGTGCTGTCACCCCGAGCTCACGCCGGCCGCGCAGGTCGCGCTCACCCTGCGTGCCGTCGGCGGTCTGACCACGGCCGAGATCGCCCGTGCGCATCTCGTCCCGGAGGCGACCATGGCGCAGCGCATCAGCCGGGCCAAGCAGAAGGTCAAGGGAGTGCCGTTCCGGCAGCCGGGGCCCGAGGACCGCGATCAGCGGCTCGAGGCTGTGCTGCAGGTGCTCTACCTGATCTTCAACGAGGGCTATACGGCGACCTCCGGCAGCGATCTGCACCGCGCCGATCTCGCCGCCGAAGCGATCCGGCTGACCCGGGCCGTACGCCGGCTCCTGCCGCAGGAGGGTGCGGTGACCGGGCTGCTGGCGCTGATGCTCCTCACCGACGCGCGCAGCGCGGCCCGCACCGGACCGCACGGCGAACTCGTTCCGCTCGACGAGCAGGACCGCAGCCGCTGGGACCGGAACGCGATCACCGAGGGCAGCGCGCTGGTGGAGAAGGCCCTGTCCCAGGGGCCGGCCGGGGCCTACCAGCTGCAGGCGGCGATCGCGGCGCTGCACGACGAGGCCGCTCGTGCCGAGGACACCGACTGGCCGCAGATTCTCGCTCTGTACGACCTCCTCGTACTCCCCCGTGGCCTTGGGCATGGAAGGCCCCACGCGCCCGCGCCCATGGCCGAGTTGGGCCGTGCCGTGGCCGTCGCCATGGTGCACGGACCCGAGGCGGGGCTGGCCGAAGTCGCCGGGCTGGAGGACCGGTTGGCGGGCCACCACCGGCTCGACGCCGTACGCGCGCACCTGCTGGAGAAGGCAGGGGACATCGAAGGCGCCCGGGCCGCCTACCAGTTGGCGGCCCAGCGCACCCTCAGCGTCCCGGAGACGCGCTACCTCCAGATGCGTGCGGCCCGGCTGCTGCCCCCGCTTGACCGGACCCGACGACTGGATCAACGGCCGGCGACGAGGGCGCTGCGCAGCCTGGGCCGCGGCCGTCCGGGGG
This sequence comes from Streptomyces sp. NPDC002926, assembly GCF_053591755.1. Classification (NCBI taxonomy): domain Bacteria; kingdom Bacillati; phylum Actinomycetota; class Actinomycetes; order Kitasatosporales; family Streptomycetaceae; genus Streptomyces; species Streptomyces sp. NPDC002926. The sequence goes on along the minus strand of NZ_JBSFUK010000002.1, from coordinate 21,393 downwards.
CTCCGGAGAGGCCTCACGGAGACTTCTGAGCAGGCGGACCCGGAAAATGGAGTTGATCTTGCTCCGGATGGCGTAGGGTTGTGTTTACCGACGCGGGGTGGAGCAGCTCGGTAGCTCGCTGGGCTCATAACCCAGAGGTCGCAGGTTCAAATCCTGTCCCCGCTACTGCAGCCAGTGGCCCGGCACTCGATCAGAGTGCCGGGCCATTGTCGTACCCGGCAGCAGAGCGCCGGGCCACGCGTCGTCGTACCCGGCCGATCGCCGTCGCCGTCGCCCGGTTGGCGGACGGAGAGTCGCAGCACGGCGCGGCTACGGCCAGCCTGGGGAGAGCGCGGTACCGTCCGCAGCCGTGGATGGACTGGTCAAGGAGATCACTGGTGGGGCAGCGAGAGCAGGACGGCGGCACCAGCGCTCATCGACTTGTCCTCGCACTGCCCTCGCTGATGATCATCGGCGGTCTGGTCTTCGATCTCCTCACCCCGTCCGAGTACACCGCGTCCCCGCTCTTCGCCGCCGCTCCGCTGATCGCCGCACCGTTCTTCTCCTGGCTCGCCACTCTGCTGACCGGGGTGGCCGCCGTCGCCGGTGTGGTGGGTCTGCACATCTACAACGGGACTCTGAGCCAGACCTCGGCGAACACCGAGCTGTTCACCGTGATCACCGTCGCCGGCCTGGCGCTCTTCATCAACCGGGTCGTACGGCTCAGCGGGCAGCGACTCGCCTCCGCCCGCGTCATCGCGGAAAACGCGCAGCGCGCCGTGCTGCCCACCCCCGTCGACCGGATCGGTGGGCTGCGGATCGCCGCGCGGTACGAGGCGGCGCACAAGGACGCGCTCGTCGGCGGCGACCTCTTCGCCGTACAGGACACTCCGCACGGTGTACGGCTGGTCGTGGGCGACGTCCGGGGCAAGGGGATGGAGGCGGTCGAGGCCGTGGCCGTGGTCATCGGGGCGTTCCGGGAGGCCGCCGAGCAGGAGAGATCACTCGAGGGTGTCGCCGCACGCCTGGAGCGGGCGCTCACTCGCGAGGGCACGCGGCGGGACAGTCTCGACGTGTTCGAGGGCTTCACCACCGCCGTACTCGCCGAGGTTCCGCGCGGTGCGGCCGGGGTACGGGTGGTGAACCGTGGCCATCCGGAACCGCTGGTGCTGTACCCCGACGGCGATGTGGACAGGCTGCAGCCGACTGAGCACGCGCTGCCGCTGGGGATGGGCGATCTGGGGACCCTGCCGGATCTGGCGGACGAGTATCCGTTCCCGGCCGGGGCCACGCTGCTCCTCTACACCGACGGGCTGTCCGAGGCGCGTAACGCGGACGATGTCTTCTACGACCCCGGCGAGCGGCTCGGCGGCCGGCACTTTTCCGGGCCCGAGGAGCTGCTGGACGCGCTCCTCGACGATGTACGCCGGTACACGGGCGGCGGCACCAACGACGACATGGCGCTGCTGGCGGTCAGCCGCCCGGCGGACGGGCAACCGGAGCGTCGGGGGACCGTACCTGTGGTCAAGGAGGAGCGGGAGGAGTCGGGCCGCGACCGTGTGTAGTCGAAGGACACCCCTCCGCATAACAGGTGAAGCACCGTCAGAAGTGCGGTGTGGTCCGCGCATCGGCCAAGTCGCCCGATTCCGGCCGCTTGTGTCCCGGTAAGTCCTGGCCGATGAAGTTAATGATCAGTCGGAACAGCTTGGAATCGGGCCCTGGTGTCTATTAACGTTCGATAACGCAGCGCGGTTGTCCCAGTCGTCGCTAGAGACGGCACCGTGCGCACGCGCCGAATTCCGCAAGGGAACCGGGGAACCACCAATTGGGGTGAATCGGGCATACTTTGCCGCTCTTTTCGCGGTCGAAGCGCTCGTAGGAGACCTTCCTGCTCCGAACCCGTCAGCTAACCCGGTAGGCGAGAAGGAAGGAAAGGAGCACGCCTCCGTGGCGTCCAACAAACCTGCCCCTGCCCCCGAAACCCCCTTTCAATCCGACTTCTTCGGCGAAGAAGTAGCGGAGCGGGCATGGGAGGAATGGAACCCCACCGAGGACTCCGTCCGTCCGGTGCGCGGCCGGCACCGTGTCATGAAGCAGCGCGGCGGACTCGCCCGCAGCTCCACGGTGCTCGGCGTCGGTGTGATCGCGGCGGTCGGCGCGGGCGGCATGGCCAGTGCGCAGGACAAGCCGCCGGTCTCCATATCGCTGCCGGACCTTCCCGACTCGATCGCGGACAAACTGCCTGACGCCAAGTCACTGCCGGGCGTGGGCTCCTTCATGTCCGACGACGCCGACGCGCAGTCGGGGAACGTGAACGCCTCGCCGCTCACGACGATGACCCTCGCCGCGGACGACGGCGCCGGGGCAGACACGGAATCGGGCGTGGGCGGCGCGGGTGAGGCCCTGCGCGCCCGCATCCTCCAGCAGGCCGAGCAGCAGCAGGCCGACGCGGACGCCGAGGCGAAGTCGGCCGCGGAGAAGGTCGCCGCCGAGAAGGCCGCGGCGGAGGCGACGCAGCAGCAGACGGCGGCGGAGGCCAAGGCCGAGGCCGCCAAGCGCAAGGCCGAGGCCGCCAAGGCCAAGGCGGAGGAGGAGCGGCTCGCCAACCTGGCCAAGAGCTTCGCGCTGCCCACCTCCGCGTACACGATCACTTCCACCTTCGGCGAGGCCGGCTCCATGTGGTCCTCGGGCTACCACACCGGCCTGGACTTCGCCGCCCCGACGGGCACGCCGGTCAAGGCGGTGCACGGCGGCACCGTCAAGTCTGCGGGCTGGTCCGGCTCGTACGGCTACCGCACGGTCCTGGAGCTCGACGACGGTACGGAGGTCTGGTACTGCCACCAGTCGTCGATGTCCGTCAGCGCGGGCCAGAAGGTGACGACGGGCGAGACGATCGGCCGCGTGGGCGCGACCGGCAATGTCACGGGCCCGCATCTGCACCTCGAGGTCCACACCCCCGGCGGCTCGGGCATCGACCCGATGGCCTGGCTCCAGGGCAAGGGCCTCACCGTCTGATCACGCGCTGCGGTTCCCGGCAGCCCTGGCGCCCACCCCCCGGCGCCAGGGCTGCCGGTCCGTGCGGCCGCGTTTCCGCGTAGCGGGGGCCCGGTGTTCCGGCTTTCGGTGTTCCGGTCTTCGGTGTTCGGGGGTCCCGGGTTCCGGCACCCCGGAATAGCGCGGCGCGGTCCGGCTGTTGATCTACGTATGACTTCTCTCCGCACCCTCGGCTCCTCGGGCCTGGCTGTCTTTCCGCTGTCCCTCGGCGGCAATGTCTTCGGCTGGACCGCCGACGAGACGCAGTCCTTCGCCGTGCTCGACGCGTACGCCGCCGCGGGCGGCAACTTCATCGACACCGCCGACTCCTACTCCGCATGGGTGCCGGGCAACGAGGGCGGCGAGTCCGAGACCGTCATCGGCAACTGGCTCGCCGGGCGCGGCAACCGCTCCGAGATCGTCGTCGCCACCAAGGTCGGCGCGCACCCCCGGTACAGGGGCCTCTCCGGCACCACGATCAAGGCCGCGGCCGAGGAGTCGCTGCGTCGGCTGCGCACCGACTACATCGACCTGTACTACACGCACTTCGACGACCCGGCCGTCCCCGTCGAGGAGATCATCACCGCCCTCGACGAGCTGGTGAAGGAGGGCAAGGTCCGCGCCATCGGCACCTCCAACCTCAGCGTCGAGCGGCTCCAGGCGTCCCTGGACTTCTCGGAGCGCGAGGGACTGGCCCGCTATTCCGTGCTGCAGCCGCACTACAACCTCGTCTCGCGTGAGACGTACGAGGGCGAGCGCCAGGAGACGGCCGCCCGCGCCGGTCTCGCCGCCGTCCCGTACTACGCGCTCGCGTCCGGCTTCCTCACCGGCAAGTACCGGCCGGATGCGACGGTGCTCAGCCCCCGTGCCGAGGGAGCGGCCAAGCATCTGAAGACCGACCGGGGCGTGGCCGTGCTCGCCGCGCTGGACAAGGTCGCCGAGGCGCGCGGCGCCGAGATCGCGACCGTCGCGCTCGCCTGGCTGGCCGCGCAGCCGACCGTCGCCGCGCCGATCGCGTCGGCCCGAACGGTCGAGCAGCTGCCCGCCCTGCTGGCCGTCGCCGACCTGGAGCTGACGGCCGAGGAGCTGGCCGAGCTGACGGCGGCGTCCGCCTAGGGCTGCCTAGGAGCGGTACGGGTTGTAGCCGCCGTAGTCGCGGTACGGCGGCGGCACCCACGCCCGGCCCGTCGCCCGTGCCGCGTACGTCAGCGCGGGCGCGGCCAGATCCTTGCGCTGCCACAGGTGGTGCAGCAGCTCCTGCTCGCGCGCCACGAAGTCCGGGCCCGCCGCGCCGCGGTGGGCCCGGTGGCGCAGAAAGGCCAGGGACGTCGCGAACGTCTCGTACTCCGATACGGCATGCGCCGCGGCCGGTCCGTGCATCCGCCGCGCGACGTCGCGCGCCATCGTGCGTGCCCGCATCGAGGAGAGCGCGTGCGGTTCGTCCGCCGCCAGCCAGCCGGCCGCGGCGTACGCGGGCAGCTCGGCGGATATCGTGCGCAGCTCACGCTGCCGCGTCCAGATCGTCAGCCAGGTCAGCAGGCCGAAGGCGGGCACCATGAAGGCCCCGTACACGCCGTAGAAGCCCAGCGGGCCGAACAGTGACGACGAGCCGTTCCACAGGGCGTGCATGCCCATGGCGAGGACGAGACCGAGCAGCGGCAGCGCGACGCGGCGGATCCTCTGGCGCTGCGCGGCGAGCGCGGCGATCCCGAAGCCGATGCCTGTCAGCACGGTGAACAGCGGATGCGCGAACGGCGACATCACGACGCGTACGAAGAAGGTCGCCGCGGTCATCGAGGAGAGGCCCGAGGTGCCTATTTCCTGGTCCTCGCCGAAGGCGCTGCCCAGATAGAGGATGTTCTCGGTGAAGGCGAAGCCGGTCGCGGTGAAGCCGGCCACGACGACGCCGTCGACTATCCCGGTGAAGTCCCGTCTGCGGAAGATGAAGATGAGCAGGACGGCGGCGGCTTTCGCGCTCTCCTCGACGATCGGGGCTATCACCGTCGCGCCGAGGGTGTCGGCGCTCGCCGGATCCGCGGTGGCGGTGGCTATCCAGCGGGTCGCGAAGGAGTTCGCGATGATCGCGACGAGAGCGGCGGCGAAGGCGCCCCAGGCGAAGGCGAAGAGCAGATTCTTCCAGGGACCCGGTTCGACGCGGTCCAGCCAGCGGAAGGCCGCCATCAGGAGCGGGACGGGCAGGGTGGCGAGGCCCAGGCCGACGAGGAAGCCCTCGGTTCCGGTCTGTTCGCGTACGAGCGCGAGGATCACCAGGCCGGAGAGGGCGAGGAGCGTGATCAGCACTCCGGCCCTGACCGCCTTGCTGTGCCAGAGCCGGGAGACGCGGCGCGGCTTGTAACGCCACCGGGAACGCTCCGGCACGGCGTCGAACAGCGGCTGCTGATCGAACGCCGGGACCGCCGGATGCGGTGGGAAGTGCTGCGGCGACGAGTCGGACACCCATCGACCCTAACGAGAGAGACTGACACTCGCGATGGTGCCCGGGGCACTACTGAGGGTTACGCGTCCCGCACCGCACTGCCCATGCGGCGGCGGAACAGCAGGTCGTGCACCATGTGGCCCTTGTCCAGGCCCTGTCCCTCAAAGCGGGTCAGCGGGCGGAACGAAGGACGGGGGGCGTAGCCGCCGTCCTCCTGGGTGTTCTCGAAGTCCGGGTGGGCGGAGAGCACCTCGAGCATCTGCTCGGCGTACGGCTCCCAGTCGGTCGCGCAGTGGAGAACCGCGCCGGGCTTCAGGCACCGCGCGGCGAGGGTGAGGAACTCGGGCTGGATCAGCCGCCGCTTGTGGTGGCGCTTCTTGGGCCAGGGGTCGGGGAAGTAGACGCGCAGCCCGTCGAGCGAGCGGGGCGCGAGCATCTCCCGGAGCAGGATGATCGCGTCACCGTTGGCGACCCGGATGTTGGACAGTCCGTGCCGCTCCGCGAGACCGAGCAGATTGCCCTGCCCGGGGGTGTGCACATCCACGGCGAGAATCCCGGTGCCGGGGTCCTCGGCGGCCATCAGCGCGGTGGCCTCGCCCATCCCGAACCCGATCTCGAGGACGACGGGCAGATGGCCGAACATCTCGTCGAGGTCGAGGACGCGCAGCCCGTCGATGTCCATGCCCCAGACCGGCCACAGCCTTTCCAGCGCATCGGCCTGCCCGACGGTGACGCGGCTTCGGCGCGGCTGGAAACTGCGAATGCGCCGCTCATGATGCGACCCGGCGGGATCGGCAGCGGGCCCACCGGGGAAGCGGGGCCTGCCCTTGGCACGGATGGGGGGCCGGGGGGCGTCGTCGGGAGCGCGGTTTCGGAACTCAGACACAATGGCCTGATTCTACGGCGGGGGTGGGGGTGACCTTCGCCGGGAGCCGGGAGCCGGGAGCCGGGAGCCGGGAGCCGGGGCTCGGGCCCGGGGCTGGGCGCGGGCCCTCCGTCCCGTGCGGGCGGGGCCGGAGCCCCCGTCACCTCCCCGATCCGACCAGGCGGCCGTCCGCCAACGCCGTCAGGGCTCTGCGTGCCACCTCTCTGCCGATGGGCAGGGAGGCCGTCGCCGCCGGGGACGGCGCGTTCAGCACATGCACCGTCCGTGGTGCCTCGCGGATCAGGAAGTCGTCGGCCAGCGTCCCGTCCCGCAGGACCGCCTGCGCCCGTACGCCCGACGCGGCCGGACGCAGATCGTCCTCCGTCACCGCCGGCAGCAGCCGCCGTACCGCCGTCGCGAACGCGCGCTTCGACAGCGACCGGTGCAGCTCACCCGCGCCGTACCGCCAGTGCCTGCGGGCTATCCGCCACGAACCGGGCCAGCCGAGCGTCCCCGCCAGTTCCAGCGGGCGGACCGCCGACCAGCTGTAGCCCTCGCGGGCCAGCGCCGGTACCGCGTTCGGGCCGACATGGACGGCGCCTTCGACGCCGCGGGTCAGATGGACCCCGAGGAAGGGAAACGCCGGGTCCGGCACCGGGTAGATCAGTCCGCGTACGAGATCGGGGCGGGCCAGCTCGTAGTACTCACCCCGGAAGGGGACGATCCGCATGCCCGGCTCGTCGCCCGCCAGCAGTGCCACCCGGTCGCAGTGCAGCCCCGCGCAGTTCACCAGCACCCTCGCCCGGACCACTGCCCCCGATGCCGTGCGCACCGCGACGCCCCAGGCGCGGCGGTCGACGGCGACGACCTGCTCGTCGTACCGGATGTCCGCGTTGGACGCCGCCGCGAGCTGTGCCGCCACGGCCCCGAAATCGCAGACCCCGGTCGTCCCGACATGGATCGCCGCGAGACCGCGCGCCTCGGGCTCGTACTCCGTGATCTGCGCCGGGCCCAGCTCCCGTACCGGAATGCCGTTCTCGCGGCCGCGCTGGACCAGGGCGTGCAGCCGCGGCAGCTCGTCCCGCCCCGTCGCGACGATCAGCTTTCCGCTGACCTTGTGGTCGATGCCGTACTCCGCGCAGAACTTCACCATCTCCGCCGCGCCGCGCACCGCGAACCGTGCCTTCAGCGATCCAGGCCGGTAGTAGATCCCGCTGTGGATCACCCCGCTGTTCCGCCCGGTCTGGTGCCTGGCCGGGCCCGGTTCCTTCTCCAGGACCGTCACCCGGGTCCCGGGAGCCGCGCGCGTCAGCGCATACGCCGTCGACAGGCCGACGATCCCGCCGCCGATCACCAGCACGTCACAGTCGAAGCCCTGCCCGTGGACCTGTCCGTGATCATGCCCGTGTGCCTGCCCGAAGCCCTGCCCGGACGCCGTCACCGCGTCACCTCCCACCCCGATAGTGCACTGGCCCACTGACAACGGCCTTAAACCAGCTGAACCACGAGGTTTGTGCCCTATGCCGGAGCGACCAGCAGCGGCCTGGCCCGCTCCCGCAGCTCCACGACCCGCGGCTCATCGCCGTACGGCTCGAGACGGTGCAGCAGATCGCGTACGTACTCCGTGGTCCGCGCCGAGGAGATCCGCCCCGCGACCTCCACCGCGCGCGTGCCCGCCGCGCACGCCGCGTCCAGATTCCCGGACTCCAGCTCGGCCACCGCCGACACGACGAGCCGCAGCCCGTGGGACCGTACGAACTCCTCCGTCGGCCGCGACAGCGCCTGCTCGGTGAAGCGGCGCACCTGGCGCGGCGCCTTCAGATCGCGGTAGCACTCCGCGGCGTCCGCGGCGAACCGGTCGTACGAGTAGAAGCCCAGCCACGTCGGGTCGGCATCGCCCGCCCGTGAGCGCTCCAGCCAGCCCTCCGCCGCCTTCAGCGCACCTCCCGCCGCCACCGCGTCGCTCGCCTTCGCGTGCGCCCGCGCCTCCACCAGCCGGAAGAAGCTCATCGTGCGGGCGGTGGCGAGGCCGCGATTGCGCTCGAGCGCCGCCTGTGCGAGATCCACACCTTCGTCCGCGAATCCCCGGTACGTCGCCTGCAGCGACATCGAAGCCAGCACATAGCCGCCCAACGGAACATCCGCGGCCGCGCGGGCCAGTCGCAGCGCCTGGATGTAGTACCGCTGCGCCGCCTCCTGCTGCCCGGTGTCGAAGGCCATCCACCCGGCCAGCCGGGTCAGCTCGGCGGCCGCGCCGAACAGCGCCCGGCCCACTTCGTCCGAATACGAGCCGAGGAGCAGCGGAGCCGCGTCCACCCGCAGACACTCCGGCACCATCGACGAACGCCAGTCCCCGCCGCCGTACTTGGAGTCCCAGCGCCGCGCGTCCTCCGCCGCCTCCCGCAGCTTGGCCACATCGCTGTGACCCACGCGGGCGGGAGTGTCTTCGGCGGTGTCCACCGATACGGACCGCTCCACCGAGGAGTCCGCGGGCGTTATCAGCCAGCGGGACGCGGGCGTCGCGTAAGCGCTCACTGCGAAAGAACCGGCCAGCGACTGCCAGATGCCGCCGCTGCCCGCCCGCCGGCCCGCCAGATCGAGGCGGTAGAGCTCGGTGGCTGATTTCACCGCCTCGCCCACATCCCGCGGGAAGGCCAGCCCGACCTCGGGGGCCGGATCGGCGTCCGCAAGACCGATCTCGTGCAGCGGCACCGGACGCCCGAGCTTGGCGCCGATGGCGGCCGCGATGAGATGGGGCGCGGCACCCTGCGGCACCATGCCCTTCGACACCCACCTCGCCACGGACGTCTTGTCGTAGCGAAGGGTCAGACCGCGCTGCGCGCCGAGGTCGTTGACCCGCCGGGCGAGGCCGGCGTTGCTGATTCCCGCGAGGGCGAGAACGGTGCCGAGTTTGTCGTTCGGCCCGCGTTGCTCCCTGGACATGCGCCACCCCTCGACACACAGACGGCCGCCGCGTCGCTGCCTGGGCGCACGGCATTCGTGCTGTGTCCTCCCCTGGTGGGCAGCTCCCGACAGCTCTGGGATACCGGCTGCAAAAGCTCCTGGCCGAACCCTTCGGAATATGCGCCCCTGGGGAGAACATCAGTAAACACAGCGTAGTTCGCCGCATCCCGACCGTTAAGAGGCGGTCTTCCGTATGGCGAGATTGTTGTGCGTTGGAGCAGACGATCGGCGGATGGCGCCTCGTCGTCGTGCTCCGGGCGTGTGGCTGTGCGCCCGTCCGTGCGCTCTGGCCCCGCTGGTGGGGGAGCGCTTCCATGAGTGCTGCGTGGGTCGGCCCACTGCGTATCGGAACCAGTGGGCTGGGGGACACCGCCGCCTCAATCCCCGCGGGCGGCGGACGGGTCCGGGGGGCGAACAGCGCCTCCCGGACTGTCGTATGCACGGGTGGGGCACACATGTGCGGCACGGAGAATGGCTGAATGCAGTCGGTCCCGCCTGTCTGTTTTGTCCCCATGTGAGCGCTGGTCGCTCGCCGCTTCCCTTCCCGACCGTCGTCAAATCGCCAATGCCAGGGGCGCGTTCACTTTTTGCGCGCGCTACCCGGAGCCCCTCCTGTGCGCCGCCTTCGTGGCAGCATGTTCCCGAACGGCTGAGGCCCGAGCGGTTATGGCCCGGTGGTCCGAGGTCCGGTGGGTCTGGGTTTGTCCACAGCCTGTGGAGGCGGCATGCGGTGGTTGGTGGGCTGGAGCAGTATTGCCGCAAACTTCGGTACGGCCGGGGCCGTCGGCACGTCCGACGACAGCCGTACCGTCCACCCCGTCGGTGCCCAACTCCTGTGGGGAGACCCGGATCCGCTCTGGGCGGTCGGTGACTGGCGACCCGACGAGGTGCGCGTCGTCACTGTCGACTCCTTCACCAAGCTCGCCGTCCTCGGTTGCTGCGCGGCCAGTAACGAGGAGCTGAAAGTGGGTCTCTTCGCGGCGCGCGGCGGGGCACTGCGGCATCTGACCGCCTGGGCCGGCAGCTACACCGCCGTCGTACAGGTCGGCCGCCGGATCACGATCGCCGGAGACCTGGCCGGGGCGAGACCCGTCTTCTACACGCCGTGGGCGAGCGGCACCGCGTACGCCACCGCCGCGCTCCCGCTCGCCGACCTCATCGAAGCACAGCTGGACATCGGGCACTTGGCGGCGCTGCTCGCCTGTCCGGAGACACCGGAGGCGCTGCGCGACTCGACTCCGTACGACGGGGTGAAGCGCATCCCGCCGGGGCACGCGCTGATTCTGCGCGAGGGCTCGCGCGAGATCACCGGGTACGAGCCGGTGGCGTCCCTCGCCGTCGCCGGGCCGCAGATCGAGGCGGAGCGTGCCATCGACGGGGTACGCGACGCACTGATCGAGGCGGTACGGGCCAGACTCACCGCGCCACGGCACGCGCCCGAGACGCTGCCGCCGGATCCCGGCCCCGTGCCGGGGATGGGCCCGGCGGAGCGGCGGGCCGCGCGGAACGGCCGGTCCGGGCCGGCGCCGGGGATCGGCGCGGACCTGTCGGGCGGCAGCGCGTCCGGCACGCTGGCGCTGCTGGCCGCGGGGCTGCCCGGCGTACCGGGCACGGTCCTCGGCCATGGGACGGGCGCGGGCGAGCGGCTGCTGGCGGTCACCTTCAACGACCTGGCCACGGGCGGCCGCGAGGAAGAACTGGAACGGGCGCGGGCAATCGCCTCCAACCCGCGGCTGCACCATGTGGTGGTCGCGGCGGAGGAGGAGGGGCTGCCGTACGCCGGCCTGGACGCCGGGCCTTTGACGGACGAGCCGGCTCCGTCGCTGATCGCCGCGGAACGCCACCGCGGCCGGCTGTCCGCGGGCAGCGCGGACCACTTCACGGGGGCCGGCGCGCGGCAGGTGCTGGACGCGCATCCGGCGCGCCTCGCGGACCTGCTGCTGGACCGGCGGCGGCGTCATCTGGTGCGTCCGGTCACGGCGTTGGCGCGGGCCGAGGGTTCGCCGCAGTCGCTGTTCATCCCGCTGACGGTGTACCGGGCGGCGCGGCGTCTCGCCCGTACGCCGTACCGCACCGGCCTGGAGACGGCGGCGGACCGGCTGCTGGAGGCGAACCGGGCCGGCCGCGCCCCCTCGAACGGTCCGCTGGGCGCGTCCCTCGCCGCCCTGACCTGGTCGAGACCGGGTCCTGCGGCGCGCTGGCTGACGGGCGAGGCGCTTGCCGAAGTATCGGTTCGTCTGATGGAGGGGGCGACGCGGCCGACGTCCGTGCAGCGCCCCGGGGAGGCCCGGGCACGTGCGGCGCTGACCCGTCACGCGTCGGACCAGCGGATCCTGGAGCAGGCGGCGGAGGTCCGCAGCCAGCGGCTGCACGCCCCGTTCCTCGACAATCAGGTCGTACGGGCCTGCCGCGACCTCCCCGAATCGCTGCGGGTCAGGCCGGGCGCCCGCGCGGCGATCCTCCGCGCGGTGCTGGCGGGCGCGGGCATCCACGAGCTGCCGGCGGGCTGGGGCGCGACGACCCACGCCTCGTCGACGGCGGCGGCGCGGAAGGGCCTGCGGGTGTCCCTCCCGCACCTGATCTCCCTATTCGACGCGCCATTGCTGGCGGACGCGGGCCTGGTCGAGGCCCGGGTGGTCCGCAAGGCCCTGCGCGCGGCATCGGAGGGCGAATCCGTGCCGCTGGACGGGCTGGCCGACCTGATCTCGACGGAGCTGTGGCTGCGGAGGCTGCTCTCGCGGAGGGGCACGTGCTGGACGGGCGCCGCGGCGCCACGCCAGAGGGCGGTGGCGGGAGGGGTCCCGCCGAGGCCGACGCTGCGGTCGTAGAGGACGGGCCGCCGCCGCCGGCTGAGCGGGTTCGGGGTGCCTGGCCTTGTGTTGGGTGGTCGCTTCGGATGGGCGTCTGTGGGTGGGTGTTTCGGTGTGCCCGGTCCAGTCCGGCCGGCCGCGCCCGGGGTCCTCGCCCGGGTGTCCGGTCGTGCCGCGGTGACCGTTCGGGGGCCGCGGGAGCCGGAATTGGTCAGCGGCAGCTGATCTGCGAGCGGGCCCAGTCCCCGAGCGCCACCGAGTCCAACGGCGTGTGCGGATGCACGACCAGCCGGATCGTCCTCTGCCCGGTGATCGGCAGATGCACCGGTACGGCCGCGTCCCCGCCGCGCATCACCGGGGACCGCCACAGCCGCCCGCCGTCGCCGTACACCGAGAAGCGCACCGCCCCCCGGCCCAGGGTCAGATCGTCGATGCCGACCACCGCGTCATAGGCGCTGCACCGGCGGTTGAGGTCGATGGTGACGGAGGACTCGGCATGCACGGTCACCCCGTGTCCGTAACGCGTGCCGCCGATCGACATGCCCCACCGCTGCCAGAGCCAGCTGCTCTCGCCGAGCCGCACCTCGGGCGCGGCGTGGTCGCCGAATACGCCGTACTCCAGCTGGTTGACCTGGTACACCCGCGGGGGCGGGGGCGGCGGAGTGGGCCTGGGCCTCGGTGCGGGCGTGGGAGCGGGCGGCTCCGGGTCCCCGGGCTCGGAAGGAATCGGCGGCAGCTTCGGGTTCGGCCTCGTCGTGGACTTCGTCGTGGGCAAGGGAGGTGCCGGTTTCGGGGACCGCCTGTCCGGCGGCGCGGACTGCTCGGCCACGGCCGGGGCCGGGGGCTTCCGCTTCGGTAACGGGGTGGGCCTCAGCGGTACGACGGGCTCCGCGGCCGGGGGCTTCGCCTCGGGCTTCGGGGCGGGTGTCGGACCACCGGCAAGGGCCAACACCAGTCCGGTGACCGCCGCTACGGCCACCGTCGCCGCGATACCCGCCTTCGCCGGGGCGCCGAGCCCTTCCGACGCCGCGGCCCCACCACCCGCGCCCCCGGAGGCACCCGCGCCCCCCGAGGCACCCGCACTGCCTGTGCCGGCGGTGACAGCTCCCGCTCCCGCCCCCGCCGCGGCACCGCCGGCCACGATCCCGGCGGCCTTGAGCGAGTACCCGGTGGCGAACCAGCCGATGACCGCGACCGGAAGAAGCGCCGGAATACCGGCGTTGACATGCGCCAGCTCGCCCGCCGCGAGCCGGCATTTGGCGCACTCCTCCAAGTGCTTGCGCAGTCCGAGCTGGGCCCGTGTCCGCAGACCCCCGCGGGAGTACGCCCCCAGCCGGTCGGCGTACCGGGCGCAGTCGCCGCCCGAGGTGAGAGCGGAACTCACATGGGCCTGCAGATACGCCTGCTTGAGACCCTCGCGCGCCCGGCCGGCCAGTACCGCCGTGGCATTGGCGGTCAGCCCGAAGAGCGGCGCGACCTCACTCGGCGACTCCTCCTCGACGGTGGTGTGCCAGAGCACCGCCTGCCAGCGCTCGGGCAGCGAGCGGAAGGCCTGCAGGGCCAGCGACTGCTCGGCCTCGTGCATCGCCCGCACATCGGCGCCGGGATCGAGGGTGCCGTCGCTCAGCGCGGCGGAGCCACCGGCGGCCTCTGCGGCGAACACCGCGAAGTCATCGACCAGTTGCTCCCGGCGTGCCGTTTTCGTCCAGGCCGCGGCCACCCGCCGGACCGTCGTGAGCAGATACGCCCGTATGGCCTGCTCGGGCCCGGCACCCGCGCGCACCGCCTGCAGCGTCCGCGCGAACACCTCGGCCGTCAGATCGTCGGCGGTGTGCGCGTCCCGGCAGCAGGTGCGCGCGTACCGGCGGACGGCGCTGGAGTGGCGGTGGAACAGTTCCGCATAGGCGCTGTCGTCGCCCTCGCGCATACGCCGGATCAACTCGGCGTCGGACAGCGGTAGTTCGCGGGGAGGCCGCGGTACGGATTCGAGCCCGGCGCCCTCGCGCTGCGCCGGTACGGTGCACTCCTGCGGGCCACCCGCGGCAACGCCGGGCGCTCCGGCGGGACCGGAAGGCCTTCCGGTCCCGGCAGGCCTGCCAGGACCGGGCGCCCCCGAAGACCCACCGGGCCCGGCCTGGCTCGGCACCTGCCGAGAGGGCAGACCGGTCGAATCCGAACCGCCCGTACCGCCGCGTGACTCGTCCCGACCGTCACCGCTCATCGCGGAAGCCCCCATAAGCACCCTCGGACCCCAACACCGGGCAAGAGTGCCACAGGGCGGCCGTTCATCGAACCCTTATGTCCGGCAACCACTCATCCGGGGAACTTTCCGAATCCGGGCACCGTCCATCACGCGTTCGATGAAGGCTCAACTGACAGCATGCGGGAGTCAGTTGATGACGTATCGGCCGAAGCAGATCGGCGCCGATCAGACCGACCGCGACCGCAACCCCTCCAGCAGAATGTCCAGCAGCCGGGTCGAGGCCGCCGCCTGCTGCGCCGCGTCCGGCAGCGCCGGAGCGGCCGTGGCTATCACGAGCAGGACGTCCGCCACGGTTACATCGCCACGCAGCTCACCCGCCGCCCGCGCCCGGTCGACCAGTTGCCCCACGACATCCAGCAGTTCCGTGGCGGCCGTGTCGTCGTGCTCCTCGGCCGCCACCGGAGGCGGCCCGACCACCCGCAGCTCGGCCTGTGCGCCGACCCGCTGGTGCGGTACCCGTGCCTCGCCCGGTGCGACGGCCACCGGCTCCTCGGCGTCCACGCCCACCCGCAGCACCTGCGGCGGCAGCAGCCGGCCCGCACCTGATGCCACCGATGTACGCAGGAACCGGGAGAGCGCGGACCACGGCTCCTCCTCCTGCCCCAGAGCCGTACGCGCCTGCTCGGTCAGCCGGGAGGTCTCCTCCTCGGCTATCCGGCGCACCAGTACGTCCTTGCTCGGGAAGCGCCGGTAAACAGTCCCGACTCCGACTCTGGCCCGGCGCGCCACGTCCTCCATCGGCGCCCCGTAGCCCAGCTCGCCGAACACCTCGCGAGCCGCCCGCAGTACATGCTCGAGATTGCGCTGTGCGTCCACACGAAGCGGCGCCGAGCGGCTGGCCCCGCCCGATCCCACTCGTGTCATACCGCCGTCGCCACTGTGCCCGTCCGCGACCGAAGCCGGTGAGACAGCAGCCTGCCAATGCGAATCTTGAATGGTCATACACGTTCCCCCGGTCATGGTGTCTCCCCCCGGAGACTTCCCCGCCCTGTCTGCCGGGCGTGCCACGACCGGACACCCCGACGAGGTATGAACATAGTTGAGCCAGGGTCAATTCAGAAGGGGGTAGTTCCGCACGGAGCGCCCCCCGATCGGAGCAAGGGCCGGAAGATTCCCTATTACGCCCCCCTGCGCCACCCCCCTTGCACCCCCTGACCTGCGAACCTTCCCCAACATCAGGTGGTTGGCCCCCGCCGGGCCGCCGAAGGCCTCCGGTCACACAATTTGCCGGTGCTGTGGACAAACGCCTGAGGCCGTTGCGTCATGGGATGGTGAAGGCTGCTAATTTCCGGGGGACGACCCCCGGCCCCCCGCCGGGCACGCGCATTCTCGTCATCGGCGGCGGCTACGTCGGGTTGTATACAGCGCTGCGCCTCCAGAAGAAACTCAAGCAGGAGCTGGACCGTGGCGAGGCGGAGATCCTGGTGGTCGCGCCCGACCCCTATATGACGTATCAGCCCTTCCTCCCGGAAGCGGCCGCCGGTTCCATCTCCCCACGCCATGTGGTGGTCCCTCTCCGCCTCGTGCTCGGCAGATGCAGGATCCTCATCGGTGAGGCGAAGGCCGTCGACCACGCCAAGCGCACCGCGACCGTCACCACTCTCGCCACCGCCGAAGAGGGCACGGGCCCCGTGCAGATCGCGTACGACGAACTCGTCCTCGCACCCGGCTCCATCTCCCGGACCCTCCCGATCCCCGGTCTCGCCGACTACGGCATCGGCTTCAAGACCGTCGAGGAAGCCATCGGCCTGCGCAACCACGTCATCGAGCAGATGGACATCGCGTCCTCCACCCGCGACCCGGCGATCCGCGACGCCGCCCTCACCTTCGTCTTCGTCGGCGGCGGCTATGCCGGCGTCGAAGCTCTCGGCGAGCTGGAGGACATGGCCCGGTACGCCACGCGCTACTACCACAACGTCAAGCCCGAGGACCTGAAATGGATCCTCGTCGAGGCCAGCAACCGCATCCTCCCCGAGGTCGGCGAGGCGATGGGCAAGTACGCCATCCGCGAGCTGCGTGCGCGCAATATCGACGTACGCCTCGAGACCCGGCTGGACTCCTGCGAGGACCGCGTGGCCGTCCTCAGCGACGGCAGCCGCTTCCCTACGCGCACCGTGGTGTGGACGGCGGGCGTCAAGCCGGCGCCCGTCCTCGCCGCCACCGACCTGCCGCTCAATGAGCACGGCCGCCTCAACTGCACCGCCCGGCTCTCCGTCGCCGGTGTCGAGCACGCCTGGTCGGCCGGTGACGCCGCGGCCGTCCCCGACCTCACTTCCGACGAGCCCGGCAAGGAGTGCGCGCCCAACGCCCAGCACGCGGTGCGCCAGACCTCGGTGCTCGCCGAGAACATCGTCGCGTCGCTGCGCGGCGAACCCCTCAAGGAATACGTACACAAGTACGTCGGATCCGTCGCCTCCCTCGGCCTCCACAGGGGCGTCGCCCATGTCTACGGCCGTAAGCTCAAGGGCTATCCCGCCTGGCTGATGCACCGCGCCTACCACCTCAGCCGGGTTCCCACCCTCAACCGCAAGGCCCGCGTGCTCGCCGAGTGGACCCTCTCCGGGCTCTTCAAGCGCGAGATCGTCTCCCTCGGCTCGCTGGAACACCCGCGTGCCGAATTCGAACTCGCCGCGGGCGGCAGACGCCCGGGACACGGCCCCCATGGCGCACCGAGGAACGGGCCGCACAGCGGCCCCGGAGGGACCTAGTCGAGGCTGGGACAGCGACGACTGTCAGTCCGGTCGGTCACACTGGACGTGTGACCATAGGTGGGCTCACACCTGCACAGAGTGACCCTTGGCGACAACCATTGAGGCTAGAAAGTCAGTGAACTTCACGCGTTGGAGCCAGCGGCTCCCCGGTACGCAGCGTCGCGCCGAAGCGCGGGGGACCGACCACGCGGTCTCCCCGGTACAGCGAGGGGAAGGCTCGGTTCCGGCGGCCCGCGGCGAGTACGAGCAGCAGCCGGAGCCCCTGCCCGACGTCCCCGCCCTCGAGGACTTCTCCGTCCAGGAGATCCTCGGCCGTCTTCCCGCCCTGGTCGTCCTCGTGTACGGGCCCGAGCACCGCATCGCGTACGTCAACGACGCCTACGCCGCGGCCTTCGGCCCCCGCCCGGTCGGCGCGACCGCCGCCGACACCTGCCCCGAGCTCACCGAACTGGGCCTGCTCCCGCTCATGGACCAGGTGCTGCGCAGCGGCACGCCCCGTACGGTCAAGTCCCGCAAGGTCCGCGGCGGAGGCTCGTACACCGTCAGCTGCCTGCCCGCCGAGAACCTCAAGGACGGCGGGGGAGTTCTCGTCTTCGCCGCCGACGTCACCGACCACGCGGAAGCCGCCGAACGGCTGCGCGCCAGCGAGCGGCGCCACCGCGAGACCGCCGTCACCCTCCAACGGTCCCTGCTCCCGCAGGAGCTGGAACAGCCCGACGATCTGTGCATCGCCGCCACATACCAGCCGGGCGGTACGGACGCCGCGGTCGGCGGCGACTGGTACGACGTGATCACCCTCGGGGCCGGCCGCACCGCGCTCGTCATCGGCGACGTCATGGGCCGCGGTGTGCGCGCGGCCGCCGTGATGGGACAGCTCCGCACCGCCGTACGGGCGTACGCGCGCCTCGACCTGCCTCCGCACGAGGTGCTCCAGCTGCTCGACGGCCTCGCCGCCGAGATCGACGCCAGCCAGATCGCCACCTGCGTCTACGCCGTCCACGACCCCAACGAAGGACGGCTCGTCTACGCCTCGGCGGGCCACCTCCCGGTCATGGTCCGCGACGAGGACGGCACGGTGCGCCGCGCCGAGGATCCAACAGGCCCCCCGCTCGGCACCGGCGGCTGGCTGCACACCTCGGGCACCATCGCCCTGCCGCCCGGCTCCAGCGCCGTCCTCTATACGGACGGTCTGATCGAGCGGCGCGGCGAGGACATCGACGAGGGCGTCGCCGCGCTCGAGCGCGCGCTCTCAGGGGCGACCGGCACCCCGCAGGTCGTCTGCGACCGGCTGATCCGCTCCCTGGGAGTCACCGCCGAACACGACGACGACGTGGCCGTACTGGTCGTCCAGCACCCCACGCGTACGGGTCCGGCGGCCGAGCTCTTCCACAACGCCGCCCTCGAACTGCTCGGCGGCGTCGAGGCGGCCCCGCGCGCCCGCGCCTTCGCCTCCGGAGTGCTGGCCTCCTGGCGCTTCTCGTCCGAGCTCCATGATCTGGGCGTACTGGCCGCCAGCGAACTGGTCGCCAACTCCCTCCAGCACGGCACCCCGCCCATGCGTCTCAGACTCCGCCGCACCGACCGCCGCCTGATCATCGAGGTGACGGACGGCGACGACCATCTGCCGCGCCGCCGCCGCGCGGAAACGGAGGACGAGGCGGGCCGCGGGATTTCCATCGTCGCGACGATCGCCTCGTCGTGGGGAAGCCGCCGCACTCCGGGCGGCGGCAAAGCGGTCTGGTGCGAGTTCGCCCTTCCCGCCTAGCCGGTGGACGGCCTGGGCCGACCGTTCGGCTAGGCGGCCGCCGCCTCCAGCTGCTCGGACGGCCTGTGCTGAGCCACCACGCGCGACTTCGAGGCGAGATGGGGCCGGTTCTGGGCGGGCGTGAGCTGCTTGCCCAGCCGCAGTGCCAGCACGGTGATGCCGAGTGAGAAGAGCACGAAGGTCACGATGTACGGCCCGTGCAGCGCGGCTCCCATCGGCCCGCCCACGGCCGGACCGACCGCCAGAGCGAGCTGCTTGACCAGCGCGAAAGCGGCGTTGTACTGCCCGACCATCGACTCCGGTGCCAGATCGGCGACCAGCGGCGCGACCGTCGGCGACAGCATCGCCTCACCGAGCCCGAACAGGCCGTACGCGGAGATGAACGCGGCCGTCGCCACCGCCTGGCTGCCCTGCCCGAGCCCCGCGTATCCCGCCGCGATCCAGGCGATGGCCCAGATCAGTCCGACGGCAGCGATCACCAGGCTGCGCCTGCGCCGCTCAACGAACTTCAGCACCACGAACTGCGCGACCACGATCACCGCGGTGTTGGCGGCCAGCGCCGTCCCCAGGGTCGCGGGCTCGATCCCGGCAGCCTCGGTGCCGTACGCGGCGAGGCCCGACTCGAACTGTCCGTAGCAGGCGAAGAAGAGGACAAACCCGAGCACGCACAGCTGCACCATGGCACGGTGGCCGAGCAGCGCCCGTATCCCGCCCCTGGCCTTGGCCTCGGTGTTCTCGGGCCGCGGCTCCTGGATCGAGAACGAGCGCGGCAGCCGCACACTGAGCACGATCCCCGCGAGCACCAGGAACATCACGGCCTCGATGCCGAACAGCAGGGTGAAGCTGCCCGGCCGGCTCTCGTCGACGATGTGCCCGCCGATCAAGCCGCCGATGCCGAGCCCCAGGTTCTGCAGAAAGAACTGCATGGCGAAGGCGCGCGTACGGGACGAGGGGTTCGAGCACCACACGATCATCGTCGCCAGCGCCGGCTGCATCACGGCCGTACCGGCGCCCAGAAGGGCGGCGGAGAGCACGACGGTCGGCACGCTGTTCGCCAGCCCCATGCTCGCCGAGCCGGCGGAGGCCAGCAGCGCGGCCCCCATCAGTACGGGCAGCGGTCCGCGCCGGTCGATGATCCGCCCGGTGAAGGGCAGGGCGACGAGCGCGGCCATCGCGAAGACCGCGAGGACGGCACCGGCCGTCGCCGCGCCCAGATCCCGCACCTGTGCCACGTAGACGTACAGATACGGAACCGTGAAGCCGAGTCCGAACGCGCTCAGCGCGTTCCCCGCCTGAATCCGGCGCATCGCTGCGCCCGCCGCCCTGGTCACACTCACCCACTCATGGTCTCGAAGGACTGAAGCTCGAAGACTTCAATACTAAAGTTAGAACGTCAACAATACACATGGAAGGACTTCGACGCCAACGGGCTCCATGCGATACTTCGGCCCATGCCTACCGCGACCCCTGAGGGCCCCGAGTCGTCCGGCTCCGATCTCCAGGAGCCCAGCCTCGACGAGCAGATCGCCGCCTACCAGCGAGAGTTCGGCGACCTGGATCCCCAGGTCGAGAAGGTCGTCTCGGCACTCGGCCGGCTCAACCGCAGGATGAACGTGGCGTACGGCCGCCAGGTCGCCACGCTCGGCATCAGCAACGCCGAGTGGGAAGTCCTGAAGACCCTGGTGCTCGCGGGCTCCCCGTACCGGACGGGCCCGGGCGAGCTCGCCAAGCGGCTCGGTCTCACTCCGGCCGCGATGACCCACCGCATCGACCGCATGGCGGCCGACGGCCTGGTCACGCGCGACCGCGACGAGAACAACCGGGTGCGGGTCATCGTGGAACTGACGGACGAGGGCCGTACGAAGTGGCTCGAGGCGATGCGCATGGCGACGCACTTCGAGGAGGACCTGCTCCAGGACCTCTCGGCGGACGAGCGGGGTGTGCTCGGCGAGCTCCTGATCCGTGTCCTGCGCCGCGTGGAGCATGCCCAGCCGGACGCCGGCGGCCGCCTCACCGACCTGGACTAGGACCGAGGTGAACGGCGGGTGGGTCGGAGTTGACGCACCCTTCACCGGCGCGTAAGATTTTTCGAGTTGTCACGGAGCCGGAACGGTTCTGCGACAGCCACTCCCGCCGCAACTGCGGCAACCAAACTCAGCACGATCTCCCGCCGGGAATGAATTTTGGCATGCCGAAATTCATTTCGAAGACTCGATTATGAGTCGCCTGAGGAATCCGCTAGGGTTTGGGCGTCGGAACGGCCCAACAGCCGGAAAGACAAATCCCGCTGACTGGGAATCAGGCCCGAAAGGATCTGATAGAGTCGGAACCGCCGGAAAGCCGAAAGGCTGGAAAGCGAAACCCCGCTCCGACGGGGAATCGGACACGAAAGAGTCTGATAGAGTCGGAAACGCAAGACCGAAGGGAAGCGCCCGGAGGAAAGCCTCGGACAGTGTCCGTGGGTGAGTACAAAGGAAGCGTCCGTTCCTTGAGAACTCAACAGCGTGCCAAAAGTCAACGCCAGATATGTTGATACCCCGGCCTGTTTCGGCAGGTTCGAGGTTCC